>JAFQKN010000066.1 GCA_017396895.1 Clostridia bacterium | reverse complement strand
TGGTGTTATGACAAGGTCGGCAAAAAAGAAACTGGAAGGATTTGAAGATTTCCATTTTCATATGCTGAGACACACATTCACCAGCAATCTGCTCTCCAACGGTGCAGCACCGAAGGATGTACAGGAACTGCTCGGACACGCTGACGTAAGTACCACAATGAACATCTACGCTCACTCTAAAAGGGAAGCGAAACGAACTTCCGCAAGACTGCTTGATAAGGTGGTTGGGGAAGCCTAAACAAAAAGTTTCCCTTGTTTCGGCTCATAAGGACAAAAACAAGGGAAAATACATAAGGAACGAGTATTATATTGCCGATTTTCCTTGAAAATACAAGGGTTTCGGAGGATTGATTAGATAAACTCCAATTTATCGAATTGAAAAATCCTCACCGCCGTAAAAAGATGACTTTTTTGTATCAACGAATGTTGAGTTTTTTGGTCCGAGTGCAAGGCAAAGAATTTTATTATATATCCCTTTCGGCTCCGCCAAGGCGAACCTCCGAAAATGGGACGAATCGTTCAAGTCTCGCGGGCAGGGGGTAGTTAAAAATAAAAAATAACCGCAGGAACCGAAATTCCTGCGGTTATTTGGTCCGAGTGGCGAGACTTGCATTGCTTTGCGATGCAAAGATATCTTATTGTATTCGGCTTCGCCGAGGGAGTTCAAGTCTCGTAGTCGGAAAATAAAAAAATAAGCAGAACAATAAAAATTGCTCTGCTTATTTGGTCCGAGTGGCGAGACTTGAACTCACGGCCTCTTGACCCCCAGTCAAGCGCGCTCCCAACTGCGCCACACCCGGATTTGTTGACGGCACTTATAATAGCACAGTTGTTTGCAAAATGCAAGAGGTAAATTGAAAATATTTCAATTTTTTTTGAAAAATATTTTCGTGCCTGTGTTTTGTCTTCTTCGTTGACAAACGAAAGGCGGCAAGCTATAATAAGTAAAATATTAGATTCAGGTGATTTTGTATGTTTGAAACAGTAATCGATCGCTTTTTGCGATACGTTAAACTTGACACGCAATCACAAGAGGGGAGCGCAACTTCTCCCAGTACGGAAAAACAAAAAGTTCTCGGCAGATTGCTCTATGATGAACTGCTTGTCATGGGAGCCGAAGATGTTTTCTTTGATGAGGAAAACTGCTATGTTTATGCATCTGTTCCCGCAACGGACGGCGGTAAGCAAAATTCCGTTCTCGGTTTTCTTGCGCACATGGACACGTCTCCCGATGTCAGCGGCAAGGATGTTAAACCTGCTCTGATTGAAAATTATAACGGGGAAGACCTTCTTTTGAATGCGGAGCAGAATATTGTTTTGCAGGTTGCGGAATTTCCCGAATTGTGCGATTATATCGGAAAAACGCTGATCGTCACGGACGGTACGACATTGCTCGGCGCGGACGATAAAGCGGGTGTTGCCGAGATTATGGCCATGGCGGCGTATCTGCTTGCGCACCCCGAAATTGAACACGGTAAGATTGCAATTGCGTTCACTCCCGATGAGGAGATCGGTGCCGGTGTTGATCATTTTGATATTCCTCGATTCGGTGCTGACTATGCCTATACGGTAGACGGCGGAGTGATCGGGGAATTGGAGTATGAAAATTTCAATGCCGCGGCTGCGGAAGTAGTTGTGAACGGTGTCAGCGTGCATCCGGGCAGTGCAAAGGACAAAATGAAGAATGCCTGCCGCATTGCAATGGAATTTCAATCCATGCTGCCGCAGGCGGAAGTCCCCGAATGTACGCAAGGGTATGAAGGGTTTTATCATCTGACGGATATGCAAGGTGATATAGAAAAAGCAAAACTGAATTATCTTATCCGTGAACATGACCGTCATATCTTTGAACACCGAAAAGCGCGTATTCTTGCCGTCGGTGATGTTCTCAACCGAAAGTACGGCGACGGAACGGTGCAGGTTTCGGTGCAGGACTCTTATTTTAACATGAGAGAAAAAATCGAACCCGATCATATGTTCCTTGTCGATAACGCGATCCGTGCCATGCGGGAACTGGGAATTGAACCGGTTATCCAACCGGCAAGGGGAGGAACGGACGGTGCGGCGTTATCCTTTATGGGCTTGCCGTGTCCGAATCTCGGAACGGGAGGACATAATTTCCACAGCCGTTTTGAATATTGTTGCAAGGAGTCTATGGAAAAAATCGTGGAACTGCTTGTGAAATTGAGTTGCAACTGAGGAGATATTGTGATGGTGCAAGTGGTTGCCGCTTTGCTGTGGGATGAAAACCGTTTTATGATCTGCCAAAGACCTGCCCACAAAGCAAGAGGTCTGCTGTGGGAGTTTGTCGGCGGTAAGGTGGAAAACGGTGAATCCAAACAGCAGGCATTGGTGCGTGAATGCATGGAAGAACTCGGAGTAACGGTGGATGTCGGTGATGTGTTTATGCAACTTGTACATGAGTATCCCGATATTTGTGTGGAACTGACTTTGTACAACGCAAGTATCCGTGACGGAGTGCCGCAGAAACTTGAACACAATGACATTCAATGGATCAAGCCTGCCGAGATCGAACAGTATGATTTTTGTCCCGCTGATGAAGAAATATTGAAAGAAATTAAAAAAAGATATTTATAAGAGGGTAAATTTATGAAAGACATTTTGACAGCTCCGTTTGTGGAGGAAATGAAAAAAACAACAGCCAATATGTACCGTTTGGGTTGGGATGAACGCAACGGCGGCAATATCAGTTATATGCTTGAAGAAGAACTGGTGGCTGAATATCTGGATCTTACCAAAGTGATCCGCACCATTCCGACCGGTTTTGATGCAACGGCACTCATCGGCAAGATCTTTATTGTTACGGGTACGGGCAAGTATTTCAAAAACGTGCAGGACGATCCCGAAAACAATCTCGGAATCATCCGCATTGCAGACGACGGCACAACGGCTGAACTTCTTTGGGG
This sequence comes from Clostridia bacterium, assembly GCA_017396895.1. Lineage (GTDB taxonomy): Bacteria > Bacillota > Clostridia > Oscillospirales > Acutalibacteraceae > RUG806. Next base: position 15,709 of record JAFQKN010000066.1, on the reverse strand, counting down.
GTATGCAGACGGCGGTAAGTTTACCAGTGAATTGCCTGCCCATCTGATGAGCCATATGGCAAGACTTTCCGTCGATCCTTCCAACCGCGTTGTTATGCATTCGCATCCGACCAACACCCTTGCCATGAACTACGTCCATGAATTGGATGAAAAGAGTTTTACCCATACGCTTTGGGAAATGTGTACCGAATGTATCGTTGTGTTCCCGGATGGCATCGGCGTTTTGCCGTGGATGCTTTGCGGCACCAATGAGATCGGTATGGCAACGGCGGAAAAAATGAAAGAATTCCGTCTTGTTGTTTGGGGAATGCACGGCATTTACGGTGTCGGTAAAAATTTGGATGAAGCATTCGGCTTGATCGAAACGGTTGAAAAAGCGGCACAGATCTATATGCTGACTGCCCATCTTCCCAGAGTCAACACCATTAAAGACAGTGAAATGGTTGAACTTGCCGAGTTCTTCGGTGTTAACTACCGCAAGGATTTTCTGAATCTGTAAGTTTTGCAGAAAATCGGGAGCAACTTCGGTTGCTCTCTTTTTTTGCACTTGCGATTCGTCAATTTCGACAAAAATATTAAAAAATTGTAACAGTGCTTCTAACAAAATAGTCAAAAAACACTTGCAAATCTTGAGAATTCCTGTTACAATGTCAAATGGGGGTGATTTGCTTGCCAAAGAAATCAAAAACCAAAACAACCGAATTTGCGCCGACGGATCATCAGGTTCCGGTTTATTTGTTTCATCAAGGCAGTAATTGCAGAGCCTATGATTACCTCGGATCGCACCGTGAAGGAGAGAGGGTTGTTTTTCGCGTATGGGCACCCAATGCGAGTGCCGTGTCGGTGGTCGGCTCGTTCAACGGATGGAATGAGAACGCTCTTCCGATGACAAAAATCAGCAAAAACGGGATCTGGGAAGCCTTTTCGGGTGATGTTCAATTATATGACACATATAAATATTGTATTATCACACCCAAGGGCGAAAAGAAATACAAAACAGATCCCTACTGTTACCATTGTGAGACACGACCGGATAATGCTTCAAAGTATTATGAACTGGATGGCTATGAATGGCAGGATGCCGCCTATCTTGCGGAAAAGAAAAAACACAGAGTCTATGATTCGCCCGTGAATATTTATGAAATGCATGCCGGATCATGGAAGAAATATCCGGACGGCAACTTCTATTCCTACCGTGTTTTAGCTGACGAACTGGTGCCGTATCTCGTGGATATGGGATATACCCATATCGAACTGATGCCCGTTATGGAACATCCGTTTGACGGCAGTTGGGGCTATCAGGTCACAGGATATTTTGCCGTGACTTCCCGTTACGGCACACCGCATGATTTTATGTATTTTGTGGACAAGTGCCACAATGCGGGCATCGGCGTGATTCTCGACTGGGTTCCCGCGCACTTCCCGAAAGATGCCCACGGGCTGTACGAGTTTGACGGAACGCCCTGCTATGAATATGCCGATCCGCGCAAAGGTGAGCATCTGCAATGGGGAACCCGTGTGTTCGATTACGGCAGAAATGAGGTCAGAAGTTTTCTTGCTTCATCCGCCTTTTTCTGGTTGGACAAGTATCACATTGACGGGCTTCGAGTAGATGCGGTCGCTTCCATGCTGTATCTGGATTACGGAAGGGAGCAGGGACAGTGGATTCCCAATGTCAACGGCGGAAATGAGAATCTGGAAGCAGTGTCGTTTTTGCGTTTTCTGAACGAATCGGTATTCCGCGAATACCCCGATACGTTGATGATCGCAGAGGAGAGCACAGCGTGGCCGCTGGTCTCAAAACCTGTCAACATCGGAGGTCTCGGTTTTAATTTCAAGTGGAACATGGGTTGGATGAATGATATCCTTCGCTATTTCTCTTTGGACGGTTATTTCAGAAAATACAACCATGATCTGATCACGTTCTCATTTTTCTATGCATTTTCCGAAAACTTTGTTCTTCCCATTTCGCACGATGAAGTCGTGCACGGCAAAAAGTCATTGCTTGATAAAATGCCCGGTGATTATGATCAGAAGTTTGACGGAATGCGTGCATTTCTCGGATATATGTATGCCCATCCGGGTAAAAAGTTGCTGTTCATGGGCCAGGAATTCGGTCAGTTCATTGAATGGGATGAGAAAAAAGAACTCGATTGGTTGTTGCTTGATTACGAAAAGCACAAAAAACTGCACGATTATGTAAAAAACCTCAACCATGTTTATAAGGACAATGCACCGTTGTGGCAGGTGGATTATTCATGGGAAGGATTCAATTGGTTGGTCAGTGACGATAATACAAACTCCTGCATTGCCTTTATGCGCAAGGATGAGAAAGGTGATTCGCTTGCGGTGGTTTGTAACTTTACGCCCGTACAGCGCGACGGCTATTGCATCGGATTCCCGCAGGAAGGTGCACTGACTCCCGTTTTTAACTCGGATGAAACAAAATTCGGCGGAAAAGGGATCGCAGTTCCCAAAAAGATTTCCGTTGAAAAGAAACCTATGCACGGTTTTGAGTTCTCTTTCAGTGTTGATTTACCGCCTATGTCGGTTTTGTATCTTAAGTTCAAACCCAAACAAACAAGAAAATCAAAGAAAAAAACATCGGAGGAAGGATGATTTATTATGGGTGCTAAAAAAGAATGTATCGCTATGCTTTTGGCAGGCGGTCAGGGCTCCAGACTCGGAATCCTGACACACGCAATTGCAAAACCTGCTGTTCCTTACGGCGGGAAATACCGCATTATTGACTTTCCGCTTTCAAACTGCACCAATTCCGGTATTGATACGGTGGGTGTGTTGACACAGTATCAGCCTTTGGCTCTCAATGAGTACATCGGCAGCGGTCAGCCTTGGGATCTTGACAGAATGGACGGCGGTGTTCATATTCTGTCGCCGTATCAGCAGATCAAGGGCAGTGAATGGTATAAAGGAACAGCCAATGCCATTTATCAGAATATCAACTTTATTGACCGCTACGATCCCGAATATGTAGCCGTTTTGTCCGGTGACCATATTTACAAAATGGACTATTCCGAAATGCTTGCATTCCACAAAGAGCATGATGCCGCCTGCACCATTGCCATGATGGAAGTGCCGTGGGAAGAAGCCTCCCGTTTCGGTCTGATGCTTGTGGACGATACGGGTGTTATTACCGAATTTGAAGAAAAACCCAAGAATCCGCGCAGCAACAAGGCATCCATGGGCGTTTATATGTTCACATGGAAGAAGCTCAGAGCCTATCTGATTGCTGACGAAGCAAAAGAAGGATCGAGCAACGACTTCGGTAAGGATGTCATTCCTGCTATGCACAATGCGGGTGAGCGTATGTTTGCTTACCGCTTTGACGGTTACTGGAAGGACGTCGGAACCATTGACAGTCTGTGGGAAGCAAACCTTGATCTTCTCAATCCCAAAGCCAATATTGATCTGACCGATCCCGACTGGCGCATTTACGCAAAGAACTCTGCATTGCCGCCGCATTTTGTCTCAAAAGATGCCTGTGTGCAGAATTCTTTGGTTTCGGGCGGTTGTTGCATTGAAGGCAATATTGATTATTCGGTCATGTTTGCCAATGTTACCGTGGAAGAAGGGGCAAATGTCCGTTATTCCATTGTTATGCCCGGTGCGACCGTTAAGAAAGGTGCAACCGTGCAGTATGCCATGATCGCGGAAGGAGCCGTCATTGAAAGCGGAGCTGTGGTTGGTGAGGACCCCGAACAGATCGAAGATCTTGCAAACTGGGGTGTGACCGTGATCGGCTCAAACGTCAACATAGGTGAAAATGTAAAAATACCCGCAAAAGCCATGATTGCAGAAGATGTCAAAGGAGGTGACGCACAATGAGAGCAAATAATATTTTAGGTATTATTTTTGCAAATGCGTATGACAATGTTCTGGGTGGCATGACGGCACCGCGCGCCATGGGTTCTGTTCCGTTCGGCGGTTCTTACAGACTCATCGACTTTACTCTGTCCAATATGGTCAATGCAGGCATCGACAAAGTGGGCGTCATTACAAGCAATAACTATCAATCCCTCATGGATCACCTCGGCAACGGAAAACCGTGGGATCTTGCCCGCAAGCATGACGGATTGTTTTTCCTGCCGCCTTTCAGTGCGCAGGAACTCGAACGCTACAATTCCGGCCGTCTCGGAGCCTTGCAGAACAATACGCAATTCCTTGAAATGTCCAACGAGGAATATGTTGTCATGTCCGATTGTAATGCGGTAATGAACATTGATCTGCGCGAAGTGTTCCGTTATCATCTTGAAAAGAATGCAGATATTACGATGGTCTATCGCTACGGTTCCGTTCCGAAACTGAATAACCGTCTTGTGATCGATAAAATCACCGACGGCAGAGTGTGCGCCATGAGTATTGCCACTGCCGACCGTGAAGGGGACGCAAATTGTGCGGCGAATATCACCATTATGCGTAAGGCTTTGCTTGAATCGTTGCTTCGTGAAGCCAATGCGTCAAACGCTGCAAGTTTTGAGCGTGATGTGCTGCTTAAAAATGTTACAAATCTTCGTATCTTCGGTTATGAATTCAAAGAATTCTGTCCGATCATTGACTCCATTCAGACTTATTTTGATGCCAACTTTGCATTGTTGGATGAGAAAAATCAGAAGCAACTGTTTGTACGGGGCAGACCGATCTATACAAAGGTCTATGACGATATGCCCGTTGTTTACGGTTTGGGCAGTGAAGTCAAAAATTCACTCGTGGCGGACGGTTGTGTAATTGACGGTATTGTTGAAAACAGCATTGTGTTCAGAAACTGTCGCATTGCCAAGGGCGCGGTTGTTCGCAACTGTGTTATCATGCCCAGCGGTTTTGTGGCTGATGATGCCACGCTTGCAAACTGTATTCTTGATAAGGATGTCACAGTGCGTTCCGGTCGCACGTTGTCCGGTGCTGAAACATATCCCGTTTATCTTGCAAAAGGTATTCGCGTATAAGGGGAGGACGATATATGAAAGTATTATATGCTGTCAGTGAAGCCCGTCCGTTCATTGCAAGCGGCGGTCTTGCTGATGTGGCAGGTTCGCTACCCGTTGCTTTGCGTAAAAGGCTGATCGGTTGTCGCGTGGTTCTGCCTTTGTATGAGGGCATTCCCTCCAAATTCCGTGACAACATGAAGTTTATTACGCACATTACCGTTCCCGTCGCATGGCGCAGACAGTATTGCGGTGTGTTTGAATGCAAGGTTGACGGTGTAATCTGCTACTTTATTGACAATCAGTATTACTTCAAACGCGAAGGAATCTACGGCCATTATGACGATGCCGAACGTTTTGCATTCTTCTCGCGTGCGGTGCTTGAAATAATTCCTTATATTGATTTCAAGCCCGACATCATCAACTGTAACGATTGGCAGACCGCTTTGATCCCCGTTTATTATTCCGAATTCTATGCAAATCGCCCCGGTTGGGAAGGCATTAAGACTGTGTTCACCATTCATAATATTCAGTATCAGGGCAAATACGGCAATGAGATCACCAATGATGTCGTCGGTATTCCGCAGGAAGCGGTTGCATTGCTTGAATATGACGGTTGCATCAACTTTATGAAAGGTGCGATCGAATGCGCCAACGCCGTTACCACTGTCAGCCCCTCTTATGCAAAAGAGATCCTTGACCCGTGGTATTCACACGGATTGGACACCATTTTGCTGATGCGTGAATGGAAACTGCACGGTATTCTCAACGGTATCAGTTACGATATGTACAATCCTGAGACCGACAGCGACATTGCCGAGAATTACACCTCCGAATGTGCCGAAAAGAAGGTCGTCAACAAGATTGCCCTTCAGCGTGAAATGGGCTTGCCCGAGCGCAAAGACGTGCCGCTGATCGGTATTGTCAGCCGTCTTGTATCCCATAAGGGCTTTGATCTTGTCAAGGCTGTGCTTGAAGAACTGCTCTGCACGGAAGACGTACAGTTTGCTGTGCTCGGTTCGGGTGATTGGGAATATGAAAGTTTTATGGGGGATATGGCCGCGCGTTACCCCGAAAAAATTGCATTCCGTTGCGGTTTTATTCCCGCACTGGCCAAGAGAATCTATGCAGGTACCGATATCTTCCTCATGCCGTCCAAGAGTGAACCTTGCGGACTTTCGCAAATGATCGCTCTGCGTTACGGTTCTATTCCGATCGTACGCGAAACAGGCGGTCTGAAGGACTCCGTGTTTGACAGCGGTCTCGGTGAAGGCAACGGCTTCACGTTTGCAAACTACAACGCACATGATATGTTGCACTGCATCCGCAGAGCCATCGGCGGTTATGCCGATGCCGAAGGATGGGCCATCCTGCGCAAACGTGCCATGGAATGTGACTACAGTTGGAAACGTTCCGCGAACGAGTATATCCGTCTGTATAAATCGCTTTTGAAATAAGGAAGGAACTATAACGAATGGCTAAATTCTTACTTTCCGCTTTTGCCGATGAAGCAGGCGGCGGTCTTTTATCGCAGATCCGTGCGCTGAAAGAGAATGGCATGACACATATTGAACCGCGCGGATTGGATTACGGAAATATTGCCGACTACACCGAAGCGGATTGCCGCGAAATGCGTATGATCCTCGATTATCACGGAATCGGTGTGTCCGCAGTCGGATCTCCTTTCGGGAAGATCAATATTGAAGATGATTTTGAACCGCATTTTGAAAAGTTCAAACGCGGCGTTGAGAATGCAAACATTCTCGGAACCAAAAACATCAGAATGTTCAGTTTTTTCTTCAACGAAGATCAGAACCCCGAAGATTACAGGGACGAAGTGTTTGCACGTGTGGAACGCTTTTGTGATTATTCCGTAAGCAACGGAATCATGTGTTGCCACGAAAATGAAAAAGGCATTTACGGTGACATTGAGACCCGCTGTCTTGATCTGTTGCAGACCTTTGCCGGTAAGCTGAAAGGCGTTTTCGATCCTGCAAATTTCATTCAGTGCGGTGTAAAGATCCTGCCGGCATACGAATTGCTCAAAGATTATATTGAGTATATGCACATCAAGGATTGCCGCTATGAGGACGGTTTTGTTGTGCCGCCCGGAGCCGGAGACGGATGTCTGAAAGAATTGTTGCTCGCTTTTTCTCAAAAAGACGGAGACCGCTTCCTTACACTCGAGCCGCATCTGAAAGTCTTTGACGGTCTCAAAGATCTTGAACAGACGGGCGGTGCGGATTCGGTCAGCGAAAAATACGCATATCCGACCAACCGTGATGCTTTTAATGCCGCGGCAAACGCATTGCACAGCATTCTCAAAGAGATCGGCGCCGAATAATCAAATCATGTAACATAAAAGATCCGCTGTCGGCAAAACAGCGGATCTTTTAATAGTTGCGGATTATAATTTTTTAATTTCTTCTTCAAGTCTGAACAGGGCATCCTGCAGAACACTTTGCGGTACCGCAATGTCCAATCGGGTAAAACCGTTGCCTTCATCCCCGAACCAATAGCCGGGATCGGGAATGATTCCGCAACGGTTGATCATGAAATCTTCAAGGGCAGCATCGTCCAAGCCGAGTGCCGACATATCCAACCATGCAAGATATGTTCCTTCGCGATCAAAAAGTCTGATCTGCGGGAGGTTTTCTTTCAGGAATGCATCCAGAAATGCAAAATTGGCGTCCACGTTTGCGTTCATTTCATCGATCCAATCATCGCACTGTGTGTAGGCGGCAACGGTAGCAGGGTAGGAACAGCAGTTGATGCAGGTGTAGCCGTCTGTGGTCAACTGGTTTTCAAAGTTCTTTCTTATATCTGCGTCGGGAATGATGATGTTTGAAGTTCCCAAACCTGCGATGTTGAATGTTTTTGATACTGCCGTGCAAACGATGCAGTGTTTTGCATACTCGGCATTCAAAGTAGGAAGGCAGAAATGCTTTGTACGGGTGATATCAAAATGAATTTCGTCCGACACGATGAACACATCATTTTCAATGCAAATATCGGCCAAAGTTGTCAGTTCGTCCTTTGTCCATACGCGTCCGACGGGATTGTGCGGAGAACAGAGAATCAGCATTTTGTTCTGCGGATCGGCCGCCAATCGGCGCAAACCGTCGAAATCCATTTTGTAGGTGCTTCCGTCTTTTATAAGAGGATTTTTTACCAATTTACGCTTGTTGTTGTTGATTGAATTGGCAAAAGGATAATACACCGGTGTTTGGATAATGATGCCGTCTCCCTCTTTTGTAAATGCGCGAACGGCCGTGTTAACGGCGGCCACAACGCCGGGTGTGCAGAAGATCCAATCTTTTTCAATATTCCAACTGTGACGGCGTTGCAAAAAACTCTTGACGACGCTTCTGTAAGCATCTTCCGCACCTGTGTAACAGAAAAAACCGTTTTCTGCAAACTGTTTCATTGCCTCAATGATCTGCGGTGCGGTTTTCCATTCCATATCGGCAACCGAAAACGGAAAAGCAGACGGATGCTGTGAAGAAAAGTTCCATTTGAATGAGCCTGTGTTTTTGCGGTTCGGTACCGTTGTAAAATCGTATTTCATTTTATCTCCTTTATTTTACTGTTAAAATTAACGAGGCGAGCAGAAGCTGACCTGCAAAATAGGTTGCAATGTTGAAAATCTTCAGCGGATAATTCTTTTTATATCTTTTGTCAAAAATGAGGAAGGAGATCGTAAGATCCGATGCGACGAACAGAACGGCACCGCTGAACAGGAGAATTGCGGAAATCACGCCATTTGCTGTTCCGGTCTGCAGAATAAGAACCGCAAGATCGGCGGCTTTTGCAAGCATTGTAAGGATCACACAACCGTAAGCTACGCTGGCGGCAAGTGCCCATTTCTCAAACTGCATCTTTTTGAGCGTGAATACCGTGTAGATAATAATTGCAATGACAGGCACAAGGATTCCCCACGGTTGCAAAAATGCTCTGCCGGGTTCAATTGATTGTGCGGCCGTGTTATAGGCAATAATATAAAACACGTGTGCCACCATAAATGAAACAAAACCGAATGCATTCAGGATTTTCGGTTTGATCACATGCAGTAAAAAGTCACCGACCCAGGAGAAAGCAAGGCCGATGAGCATGAATTTTGCAAACTCCGAATGATTGTCTGCAATAAAAACGGACAGAATTCCGGCACCCATGAAACAGGAAGAATCAAGCATTTTCAGTGTCAGAGATTTTATTCCCTTGTTCTTTTGTGCTTCCAAATAAAACGGAGTCAGAATGATGCTGCCGATCACACACAGTGCAAATGCAATCTTGAATACCATAATGCCTTTCTCCTTCAATATGAATAGTTAAACTTTAATTAAAATTTTAACATATAATAGGTACAAACGCAAGTATACAAAAAGCAAAAAAGAACAAAATTCAATTTGGTAAAATTGCTTATATTATGTAATTTTTCTATTTACTTATCGTAAAATATTTGTTATACTTGTATATTAGTATATTGCTGTTTAGGAGAGTTAGGATGGCTATTAAGAATGAGTTGACAAAGGCAGCGGCCGGTGTGGTTTTCGACCGCGTGATCTCTTATGCGGATAAAGATCCTGAAAAGGCATTTTATAACATTCTTGAATTTGCGGAAAAATATTTCGCGGATCGGCTTTTCCCTGCGGAAAATCTCAGAAAAATGAAGGAAGCCGCGGCTGATCCTGAGAATGCTTATGTGAAATTGGGGAAGAATATCCTTAAAGATGTCCACCGTAAACAACTCAAACATCTGCTTCTTACCGCCGGTATTGACGCAGGTCTCTACGGAACGAAGGCTGTGCGCGCAAACCGTGAAAAATACGGATGCAACATTCCGTGGCTTTTGCTGTTTGATCCTACGAGTGCTTGCAATATGCGTTGTAAAGGTTGTTGGGCGGCGGAATACGGCAACAGTTTGAATCTCTCTCCGGCAGAAATGCAGTCCATTGTTGAACAGGGTAAGGCACTCGGAACGCACGTTTACATGATGACGGGCGGTGAGCCGCTGATCAAAAAGAATGAAATTCTCACGCTTTGCCGTAACAATCCGGACTGTGTGTTCCTTGCATACACCAATGCAACACTCATTGACGATGATTTCTGTAAACAGGTCATAGAAGTCGGGAATCTGACGTTTGCCTTGAGTGTCGAAGGTAATGCAGAATCTACCGATGCCAGACGTGGTGAAGGTTGCTATGATCAAGTGATGAAGGCGATGGATATTCTCAAGCGCAACGGTTGCATTTTCGGCATTTCCGTTTGTTATACGCATGATAACATCCCTTATGTTACAAGCGATGATTTTATGGATCGTATGGTTGAAAAAGGTGTCAAGTTTGCATTTTATTTCAACTATATGCCCGTTGGTCACGGTGCGGATAAAGCATTGATCCCGACACCTGCCGACCGTAAATATATGTACTTCTGGATCAAAAAGACAAGAAACGGAACAACCGGTAAACCCCTGTTTGTGTTTGATTTCCAGAATGACGGTGAATACGTCGGCGGCTGCATTGCCGGCGGCAGAAACTATTTCCACATCAATTCGGCAGGGGATATGGAACCTTGTGTTTTTATCCATTATTCCGATGCCAATATACGTACACATACGCTTCTTGAAGGCTTAAAGAGTCCTCTGTTCACGGCATACTATAAAGGACAACCGTTTAACGAGAATCATCTGCGCCCCTGTCCGATGCTTGAAAACCCGGACAAACTGCGTCAGATGATCCGAGAAACAGGCGCAAAGTCAACCGATTTCCTTGTCAAGGAAGATGTAGACACGCTTTGCGGTCGCTGTGATGAGTTTGCACTTGCATGGCAACCCGTTGCAGACGAACTTTGGGCAACCACGAAGCATCCGCTGACACATACCAATTATTACAGAGACGGCGGAAAGGGAAAAATACAGTAACGCCGTCTGCGGAGGCGTTCACAACTGAATAAGCGATTTGTTTGCATCATATTATTAACTGTACTTGTTTTGTTTTCTTCATGCAGTTTTGCAGAGTTGCCCGCAGAGCATCCCACCGTGCGGCAGATTTTCGAGTTGCCGCCCGCAACGCAGGGAACACAAGCAAGTGACGCGATCACTTTGCCTGTAAGCGGACCGTTGCCGCGGAGCAAAGCTGATGTTTTGCAGATGTATAAAGAGGCGGCAGATCTCGTAAAACTTCGCTGTCCGGGCTTTGTCTGTACAATTGAAAATCATGCGGCGAATTTTCGCAGTACGGCGGGTGAAAACGGTTTGTTTGATGTTGCGCAAAGCATTTTGATGGAGAACGATCAATCGGCCGATACCGCAACGACCGTGCAAAAAGGGGATGACCTTGCTTGCCGAACGTATTTTCCTGTTTTTCATACGGACTACGGATGTTTGCTGTCGGATCACAGCATTGTAAAGGGTGCTACCTGCTACGCAGACGGTTCATTATATAACATTCTGATTCTTTTTGAAGAACAAATCGATCCCGATCCCGTAAACAGTGCCTTTGCACAGATCATGACGCCTTTTACCGACTCGGCACTGTTGCAATCGCTCAATGCATATCTTCCTGCTCTCAACAGCAGCAACACGCAGGCAATGTTGCGATATTACAATTGCGAGATCCGTTGTACGCTTGACAGTGAAACGGGAGAGATGGTTTCGCTGTCGCACAAAATGATTGCAGATGTCGAACTGCAGGTGGCTGTCGATATGGTTTTTACCGACCTTGACGGACAACTTACCTGCACACTCATTCATCATGCAGATTACACTTCGTTTGACTGGTAATTAACAGAAAGGAATACGGTTTGCTTGCCGTACGGATAAACATGGAAACACCCTTGAATCAATCTTGCTATGAATATCTTGTGCAAAATACCGATCGTATCGGTGATTTTGTCGCATTAACAGGCACGTGCGGGAATGTCAGAATTTCAAGATTTATCAAAGATGTTGATCTTCTGGCGGCTTATTTGTCTGCCGCAGGTGTAAAACAAGGCGATGTCTGCACCATATTTATGCCAACCTGCGGTGCGGCCTTTGTTGCTTTTTATGCTTTGAGCAAGATCGGTGCCATTGCCAATATTGTTCATCCTTTGTTGCCTCCCGAGGCCATTGACCGTATTCTTACGAATGTCGGTTCCAAATTTATTTTTGTGTTGGATATGCTCATTTCTCCTTATGAGAGCGTGATCAAAAAACACAGATGCCATGTTATTCTTTGCTCTTTGGCGGATTACGCAAAACTGCATGAAAGACCGCTGTATAAACTGGCGGCTGTCAGCAAACGTCCTGCAAAAACGCTCAAGAAGAATACGGTTATCCGTTACATTGATATTATCAACGAACTTTATAAAATCGAAGATGTTCCCGTTTGCCCCTGCAATGCAAAGGAAACTTCCGTGTATCTGCACGGCGGCGGAACCACGGGTAAGAGTAAGACCATCATGCTTTCCGCTTATGCCATCAACTCAGTGGCCTTCAAGATCAATGATCTTGATGTGCCGCATGAAGTCGGCAGGGAACTGTCTTTGGTTGCATTGCCCATATTCCATGCATTCGGTCTGGCAGTTGCCATGCACTTTAGTTTGTGTGCAGGCTACGGTTGCATCACCATGCACGAATTCAATGCCAGAAAAGCAAATGAAATGGTGCGCAAATATCCTGTTGCTTTTATTGTCGGCGTTCCGAATATGTTCAAGAAAATGCATCAGGAATCCAATTTCAAAGGCCCGCACCTGCGCCGTCTGCGTTTGTTGTTCAGCGGCGGTGACACTGTCAGCGAAGGCTTTGTTGAACAGTTCAATGCAACCCTTGCCGAATACGGCGGCATGGGCAGATTGATGCGCGGCTACGGTCTGACCGAAGTGTGCTCGGTATGCTGTGTCAACAACTACAACGCCTACCGTGAAAATTCCATCGGTTTACCCTTGAAAGGTCTCGAAATAGAGATCTGGGATGAAAATCAGAACAACCTTTCCCGTAATACCATCGGTGAGATCGTAGTCAGCGGTGATACGCTGATGAACGGTTATTTCCAGGACGATGCCGTTGTGGATGACGGCATTTACACGGATGAAAACGGCAAGAAATGGATTCTCACCGGTGACCTCGGTTATAAAGACAAAGACGGATTCATCTTCTTTACCGGACGTAAAAAGCGTGTGATCGTCATTTCGGGTTATAATATCTATCCTTTCAATATTGAAACCGAAGTGCTCAAACTTAAATACATATCCGAAGCCTGTGCCGTACAAGGATATGCCAATGAGAAACCGATCGTAAAATTGTATGTTACCTTGCGTGAGCCTGCCGCCAATCCCAAAAAGGTGGAAGAGGAGATCCGTGAGTATTGCGAAAAAACGCTCGATAAATTCTCCGTACCGCGCAAGATCGTTATTCTCGATGCTTTCCCGAGAACCAAAATGGCAAAGATCGACTTCCTGAAACTGACCGATCCCGTTCCTCAATCCGCCATGCGTCCGCAACGTGATCCGATCGATCCGAACGAACAGCGAGAGCGCAGAATGCCTCGCGACAACCGCCAAAAGAACTCTCTTGAAGTTCTTGAAGCAGGAGAGGGCTTCGACGATGAGCCCGCAACTGAGACCGATCAGCCGCAGCAAACGGAAGATACACAGCCGCAGGACACCGCAACTGTCGCAGAAGATACTGCTCCTGCAACCGAAGAAACGGACGATACCGCACCGAATGCAACGGATGACGTTACAGGAAATCAAGAATAAATTCCAAACAGCGAAGGAGAAGAATCCTTTGCTGTTTTTTTTTTTGAATGAAAAAAACAGATTTTATGAAACCACGCTTTGAAAAAAATGATTATTAACTATGTATAAATATGTTTGAAAATTCCATGCAAAATGCGAATTGAAGTGAATAATGAAAAAGTGTATAATTAAAATACAATTCAATAGGAGAAATAATGCTAATTGGTTTTTTAATATAGTTTTTTTGTATGATGCAGTGCATACGGGCTCTGGTATATGTGGTGTGAAATTAAAAACAGCAATGAATTAAAAATGTTTATGAAGGAAATGTTTCATTTTCATGATAGTTGCATAAAAAAATGCACTATTTAAGTGGGGCATATATCGAAAGTAATCTTTCTATGTATCCTATAAACAATCGAAGGACCTTGCGGGTTATTATTCAGCGGCAATTCGATAGGAATTCTATGATAGAGATGGAATTCATAGGCTTAAAGCAGTTGCAACTTTTGCCTGTTGATGAATAGTGAGGTGTTGGTTATGAACAACACAACAACAATTTTTGATACTCCTCCGGATATTGAGGTAATTTTCAGTTTTAATGGTATCAAAAAGAATATAATAAAGAATGGTTATCGTCCTGCACATTTAGTTAATGATGATTATTTGACAACAGGAATTCATCATTATTATAATGTGGAATCAGTAGAACCGAATGGATGTGCCAAAGGCACGATTACATTTCTTACTCCTGAAGCATATCCGCATTGTTTGTGGATTGGAAAAAAAATCAATATTCAAGAAGGATTTCGAATTGTAGGCTATGCCACAATTGTTAAGATTTTTAATCCAGTGTTACAAGCGGAAAATCAATCAAAGTAGGACAAGGAACGCTAACCATACCCTGTCATATGGAGATACATTATGGACAAAGATAAAATGATTGCAGAACAAGAGATTCAGCAAAGAAAAGCGATAATGAACAACAGACAGATATGCGGAAAACTTACGGAATCGGAAAAAGAATGGTTGTGTACACACAGAATTTATCATCCGGTATTAGGATATCCGTTTTTAAATGCAGATTTGATTGAACTTGAAAAAAATGCTGAATACGAAGTTTTTGTTAGTGTTGAAAAATCAGATTATGATGATGAGATATATCCGATGTTTACAATTCCGGCAAAAAAAGGTTTTTTACTGACGGATTTTCCTGTTACGAATTTGAAAGGAAAAACAAGCATCGGAAAAGCAATTACATGTTTGTGTTTGCAAATAAGTCAACAAAGCACATCCTCAGATTTTCGCTGTCTTTCCGAGACAGGCTTGTTGCAGGTCTGTTTTTCCTGTAAGTATCAGTGCCCGCACAGCCCCCGAGTGCGTATAACAGAAAATTCGGACAGTGGTCCAGCACTCGTGATGAAAAGAGAAATCATTTCAGAAAATAAATATCTTTACCACTGCAAATCCCCGGTCTCTGATTCATTTGACAATCTGGTTTTTTCTGTTACATGGACAAAAAAATAAAAACTAACAGTTGTGGAGAACATGGATGGTTCTGCATTTAGCCTACCATGGGGAGTACAAGAATATGCGGGACAAAGAAACGTTCTCCTGTCTTGATCGATCCTGCCGACCGGTACCTTAAACACCACCTACACCTACGGTGATGCCGCCTTGGGGCAGATGCCCGATCAGGTGTACAAGATCGTTAATATGAAAGACCATGCGGAGTTGCTGTACTCATATGACGATCTCGGCAGGGTGACGAGAGAAGAAACGAACATTTACAACAATCCTTCCCTTGTCAGCACCTACACGTACAAGGATGTGGATTCCACCCGCACCACGTCTCTTGTCAGTTCGCATTCCAACAAACTCGGCACTTATGCCTACACCTACGACAGTGTGGGCAACATCACGAGTTTCACCTTTACGCCCGCAGGTTCGGGGCAGTCGAAATCGGTTTACTACACCTACAACAGTTCCAACCAACTGACGCGTGAGGACAACCAGTTCGCGAACAAAACATTCGTGTATTTTGTCAC
>JAFQKN010000065.1 GCA_017396895.1 Clostridia bacterium | reverse complement strand
TTTCCGATCACATCACGGTCGATATTGACAAGTCGATCGTATTCATTACACAGGAAAAAATGACCGCCGAACAGTTTAAGAATGCGGTCGAGAACAAAGAAAACTGCATTCTTACACAGGCAAACGGTTCTTCGTTGGACAACGCGGAACTTGTCCCCACCGGTGCAGGCGTAAAGATCACCGACAACGGACAGGCATTTACTGTCGTTGTATTCGGTGATGCGGATTGCGACGGACTTCTCTCCGTGTCCGATGCAAGAATCGCACTTCGAGCTGCAGTCGGTCTCGACACGCTCACCGCTGCACAGGTACTTGCCGCCGATCTTTCGGGATCGGACGGTGAGATCACTCCTGCCGATGCACGTACCATCCTGCGCAGAGCCGTCGGTCTGAAGTAAATCCGATCGGCTTTTCGTGCCACGTAAAAATAAAAAGGCTTGTATCAAACTTCCGACCGGAAGATCTTGCTACAAGCCTTTTTTACGTTAAATGCAAAGTGCTAAACGCTAAATGAGCAAAAAAGGGGAGTTTTATCTTTTATTTGCAAATGCGAGATAATGTTCCCATTTTATTATCTGAACAAATAGTTCATCCATTTCCTGAAATCGGCATACAAGCGGCTGAAATATGCGCAAATGCGTGTCCGCAAACTGTTTTCATCGGCATGGTCGGTATCGGCGTCGGCATCTGCCACCGCACTGCTGTCAAACACAAAGGTAAACCGACCGCCGGGGGCACAATCACCGTTGGTATAAAAAGCCAATGCATCTGCACCTTGCAGATTGTCCGACCACTTGAAATTAAATTTGACCGTATCGGCTGTCAGCCCCAGTGCACAACGGGGAATCTGCAACTGCAGGCAATTGCCCTGTACGCTGTAATCGACTTCGCACACCTTTTCAAAAGCAAGTCCGTCCGCTTTTTCAAGCGTTGCCTTGCCGTTTTTCGGGTTTTCACGGTTGACAACAAACTCAAAGCCCTCCCAATTGGAGGTACAACCGGTGGTGTCGGTGTCAATGAGCAAGCGCACCCAGTCGGGATCGGTTTCGGGCGTCAGATCGTCTGCGGTGCGTACATAGAAGTAAACATATTCGCTATCATACGCAATCTTTGCCTGCACGATGTCATTACGGAACGTGTCATTGGTGTAGTGATAACCTTTCCAACCGTGGCTGTCGCGGTTTTTTCCACCCTCATAATGATCGTAGGACGGAAAAATGCTGTCCCACTGCGTAACATCGCCGTGAATGTCAATGCTTTGATCGGCATCGGCTGTGTCAAGCGATTCAACACCCTTGAAGCGGCGCACGTTTTCGACCAGTTGATAGTAATAATGATCTTTCAATTCGCCTGCCGAGGGCTCAATGTCGCGGCTGTAACGCGGATCGTACTGATCGGGAAAGGCGTTTTCGGTGCCCGTCCATTCCTGCCAGCGGCCTGCGATCCACTCGTTGAATCCCGTGACAAAGATCATTTTCGGATCCTGTGCAATGGCATAATCCCATTGCTGTTGAAAATTCAAGCCGTAATAATGCGCATTTTCGGTGGTTTTATCCACAGTTACGGTTTTGCCGCCGAAGGTGTAAGAATAGGAATAATCACCGTCGGTAAAATCTCTGCCCTGTACGGTGCCCACAGGACTGTTCATAGCGGCAAGACCGAATTCATTGGCATTCTGCGCCACGGATACACACATCTGCTCCACATTGCCGCCGATGCTCTTGCCGAATTTTGTCTGCGGATAATCCGAACACCAACCCCAAGTGTCCTTCACAAAAGAGGTATCGTCCGCAAAATAGGTCGCTTCATTGTCACGGAATGTGAAGTAGTTGAATATTTCACGGTCGAGATCGTCTTTGATATCCAGAGATTTTAGGTCTGCCATCACAAGGGGCTTGCCTTCCCATAAAAAGAACAGGTCGTCATACCGTCCCGTGGAATAGAGATTTGTGTAGATATCACGCAATTGCGCGCGGGCATCCTCATCGCCGCTGAAACCGAGAATAAAAGCGATCTGCGGTACGTTTACCCCCTGCGATTTTGCTTCTTTCCACACACGGCAAAGGGTTTCGTAGCCGTCGGGAAATACCTGCGGAGGATTGGTTGCATCGAAGAACACCGCATCAATATCGGCATCGGCAAGCAGTTCCGCGTGTTTGCGCAGAACGTACTCGTCGGTATTGGTGTAAAATCCGTACAGCGGTTCATCCCAAAAATACGGTCTGCCGTCAATGCTTTGCTCCCAAGCGGGATGTGACCAATCGTTTACCGCTTCGGGGTAAACATCCAGCACACTGCCCGTTGTCAGCGGCGCCCAATCATTCACCCACGGATAATGCCAGATCCAGTAGAACATACCCACAAATTTTTCTTCTCTTTCACCGCCGACGGTCGAACGGTCGGACAGCGTTCTGCCGAGGGCATCCGTGGCCGCCCACGTCGTCGGCTTCACCGCCGCAAATGACGGCACGGCAAAGGTAAGCAGAAGCAGCAGACAAATGAACAGAGAGATCGCTTTTTTCATACAGTCAACTCCTTTACATTCAAAAACATCCCGTCGATTTCCTGTTGTGTCATGTCGGTGCACAAATACCGTCGGTCGGATACATGGATCACACAACCCCGGTCGGTTCGGATGACGGGCAATTCATTGCGGTCGATTTCTTCAAAATATGCAATTCGTTCGGCATCGGCAGGCAAAAACAGATCACAACTGCCTTTGTTGTGCCACAGCGAAATCCACTGTTTGCCGTTTCGTTCAAAACGGTAGGCAGTCACATCGGAAACGGCTGTTTTGATTCGTTCACAGGGCACGAGTTCATATTCCTCACGCGCATTCAAAAGTAAAGTATGTTCCTTTTGCGGTTGACGGATCGCTTCCTTTTGTGCCTGCGTCAAAAGTTTTTTTGCCCGTACGTCCTCCCAACGGCGCATCACTTCAAAAATATCTGCCATGCGCGGATGTTTGTGTTGTAAATCGAGATCGGTCTGAATGGCAACAGGACAATCAAAGCCTGCGGCATGGGACGTGCCGTATTCAAACGTGTCGGGTTGTGTATCTTCATAAAGTGCCCACCAACCGAAATTCAGGCGTGTAAAATCGTTTTGCATCTGCGGTGCTTCCGTAAGAGGATAACGGTCGATCATATCTTTGAACACATGAGTCGGGAACACGTCGAACGCGTTGCCGCCGGCAAACATATGCCAACTGAAATGCCCCTTTGCCGCGCCTTCGCAAAACAGTGGCTCGGGTTCGCATTTTTTGTAAACGCGCCACTGTGCAAGGGGAACATAGTTTTCAAACGGCGGATTGGCCCCTTCGGAACCGTCCATGTAAATAAATCGAAATCCGCAGTTGTAAACCGCACTGAGCTTATCTGCAATTTCATCCTGCAGATCGGTGGTTTGATCGATGTAAACACTGGATGCGCCGAATTCGCTCACCCACACCACACCGCAGGCACTGCCGCAGTCGTGCGACTGTGCCGTTGTTGCATTGCATCCGCGTTCACACCCGATAAATCCGAACGGCGGTTCGGTGCGGATGGCTTCATAACGGATGAGTTCCGTTCCGATGCGAAGAAGTCGGCAATTCGGAGGAAGATCATCCAATGGACATTGATCGGTGAATATCTGCGTGTCCGTAGCGGAAATGGGTTTGCGCAGTGTCAGCATCTGCCTGTGCAGAACACGGTGGTCGGTTTTGGGCGTCATATAACGACTGCGTATTCCGATGTGCGTCTGCAAAAAATGAAATCCCGCAGTTATGCCTGCCGCATTCACCTTTGCAAGCACGGCACGGATATCGGCAAGCCCGTTGGGATATTCGTCACGAAAATCGTAGTTCCCGTTCAGCGCATAGCCGCCCTCTTCACGGAAAAAGCAGGTATAGTAAAACAGCATCATGCGAAATCCGCCCCGGCGGGCAAAACGAATGTGCTCGTCGATGTTTTGCGGTGTTGCATCGCTCACCCAATAGGCGGATGCATTGATCAGTTCCCCACGACGGTTTTGCACGCCGCACGGCAAATGATAATCGCACTCAAACGAATGCACTTTTTCAAGCAAGGTGTCATGCGCACTCACAAACAGAGCCGCTGTTGCATTTTTCATGCCTGTTTCACGGTTCACACGGGCATACATCCGACAGAAAGTATCCTGTTCCTGCGTGTCTGCGCACACATTCCAACGGGCGGCCATGACACAAACGGCCGTATCACCGTCGGACACGGTATTCATCCATTCGCCGTACCGACACTGCTTTTTTACAGGCAACTGCAACAACGTAAATGAATCCGCAGGCGGATTGGGCAAAGAAAGCCCGCGGTATGTGTTTTCGTCCGTCGCAAAACCGTCAAAGGTGAATGTGATATACCGTTCCCTGTCTTCGACACGCACAAGTGCTTCATAGGGCAGACCGTCAAACCGCACGCGCAAAAGGCCGTTCTCCCAACGGACGGCATCGGCAAAGCGTGTGGTTCGTTTGCACGGGTGCATGAGTTTTTGTTCGTTGTTGTAAAACCGCTGCTGCGTGACCGAAAACAGCGGCATTGTGCAGTCCGGTTCGAGGATCTCTTTCCCGCTTTCTATACAAACAAGACTTTCTACCGTCGCGTCTTTACGCAGGCACAAACGCAAAAATGCATTGGAAAAAACGATGCGGTCTTCACTTTGCCGAACAAACATAAGCATCCTCCTTTTCTGTTTACTGCTCTTATTATAGCACATCCCGTTTTCTTTGTTCAATATAAATCAATACAAATCATCCTTCGGACGAAAAAACGCAAGCGGAGTTCAAAAAAATAAAAAAGTATTCTGCATGAACCTCCTATTCCACCCAATTTTGGGGGTGAAAAGGTGTTTTTGCTATATGCAAATTGCTCACAAGCGCGAGCAGTTTCCTATATAATAAAAAATTTTTAAATTTTCTGAAAAAAAGACTTGACGAACGTAAAAAATTATGCTATATTATCACTTGCGTTCAGCGCAAAACCTACACGCTGGTGTAGCTCAGTTGGTAGAGCAGCTGATTTGTAATCAGCAGGTCGGGGGTTCGAGTCCGTCCACCAGCTCCACCTTTTTCATACAGGGTGTAGCGTTTTAATTGAATATGGGAGAGTTCCCGAGCGGCCAAAGGGGGCAGACTGTAAATCTGTTGTCAGTGACTTCGGTG
>JAFQKN010000064.1 GCA_017396895.1 Clostridia bacterium | reverse complement strand
GAAGAATGAAAGAAAATACATCGGTGTCGTTTTGCAGATCAACGGTTTTGATTATTTTGCCCCGCTTTCTTCGTTCAAGGACAAGCACAGGAATATGAAAGATGGACTTGACTTTATTAAAATCAAAGATTATGCTGTTATCAATTTGAATAATATGTTCCCTGTGCCGCACGGAGAAGCGAGGTATGTAGACATTAAAAGTGAACGGGATGCGCATTACCGCGCTCTTTTGCTTGCAGAATATCGTTATATCAAATCCATTCAAGTGAAGATCAGAAAGAATGCGCAAAATGTCTACAGGATTAAAATCAAGGATGGTGAAAGTTCAGCTCTCTCCAGGCGATGCAATGATTTTATTTTACTTGAAAAAGTTTGCGCCGATTACACGAAATGATGAAAATTATTTTTTGTTTTTGCTGTAAAAACTTGACAAATTCTTGTATTGGTGCAATAATTAAATGATAGATTTTCTGAGAGGAAGATAAAAATGTATAAAGAACTTGCAAAACAGTATGAGCCTCAGATCGTTGAGGACAGAACATACAAAGCATGGATCGACGGCGGTTATTTCAAAGCCCCTTGCGATCCGAACAAAAAGACGTATACCATCGTCATTCCGCCTCCCAACATCACCGGACAGTTGCACATGGGACATGCGCTTGACAATACTCTGCAGGATATTCTTATCCGCTACAAACGTATGCAAGGCTTTGACACCCTTTGGTTGCCCGGTACCGACCATGCGTCCATTGCAACGGAAGTCAAGATCGTTGAAAAAATGCGCGAAGAAGGCATCACGAAGGATGATCTCGGCAGAGAAAGTTTCCTTGTACGTGCATGGGATTGGAAGAAACAGTACGGCGGCAGAATCGTCGAACAACTCAAAAAGTTAGGTTCTTCCTGCGATTGGAGCAGGGAGCGTTTTACCATGGACGAAGGTTGTAACAAAGCGGTTAAAGAAGTTTTCGTCCGTCTGTATGAAAAGGGCCTTATTTATCGCGGCAATCGCATCATAAACTGGTGTCCGGAATGCCGTACCACCATTTCCGATGCGGAAGTGGAGTACGAAGATCAGGCCGGTCATTTCTGGCATCTTCGCTATCCGTTCAAAGACGGAAGCGGCTATATTGAATTGGCTACCACCCGTCCCGAAACCATGCTCGGTGACGTGGCTGTTGCCGTCAATCCCAAAGACGAACGCTATGCCGATAAAGTCGGTAAGATGCTGGTTCTTCCCCTCGTCGGCAGAGAAATTCCCGTGGTTGCGGATGAATATGTTGAAATGGATTTCGGTACGGGTGTTGTTAAGATCACACCAGCACACGATCCCAACGACTTTGAAGTCGGCGCCCGTCACAATCTGCCCATTCTCAACTGCATGACAGAGGACGCAAAGATCACCGAGGACTATCCGAAATATGCAGGCATGGATCGTTTTGCCGCAAGAAAAGCCATTGTCAAGGATCTTGAAGAAGGCGGATATCTTATCAAGACCGAAGATTACACCCATAATGTCGGCACCTGTTACCGCTGTCATACCACCATTGAACCGCGTGTTTCTCTGCAGTGGTTCGTAAGCATGAAACCCCTCGCAGAACCTGCCATTGAAGCCGTTCGCGACGGTACCATCCGTTTCATTCCCGACCGTTTCTCCAAAAATTATTTCCATTGGATGGAAAATATCCGTGATTGGTGCATTTCCCGTCAGTTGTGGTGGGGACATCGCATTCCCGCATGGTACTGTGCGGATTGCGGTGAAATCACCGTTTCCACGGGTGAGCCCTGCGCCTGTGCAAAGTGCGGTTCCAAAAACATTGAACAGGATCCCGATACGTTGGATACATGGTTCTCGTCTGCACTGTGGCCGTTTTCCACCCTCGGTTGGCCCGATAACACCGAAGACCTCAAGCATTATTTCCCGACCGATACCCTCGTGACGGGTTATGATATTATTACCTTCTGGGTATCCAGAATGATCTTCTCCTCTTTGGAACATATGGGCAAAGAGCCGTTCAATACGGTACTTATTCACGGTCTTGTGCGTGATGCACAGGGACGTAAAATGAGCAAATCCCTCGGCAACGGCATTGATCCGCTTGAAATTATTGCAACTTACGGAGCAGATGCTTTGCGCTTTACCCTTGCCACCGGCAACAGCCCCGGAAACGATATGCGTTTCTCCACCGAAAAAGTGGAAGCCAGCCGTAACTTTGCAAATAAACTGTGGAATGCCGCCCGTTTTGTGTTGATGAATCTGGACGAAAACGAACCGGTGCCGCATATTCCGTCTAACCTTGCACTGGAGGATAAGTGGATCCTCAGTATATTCAACAAGACCGTCCGTGACGTTACGGATGCTTTGGATCGCTACGAACTGGGTATTGCCGTTCAGAAATTGTACGATTTCATTTGGGATATTCTTTGCGACTGGTATATTGAACTTGCCAAGATCCGCCTGAATGCGGAAGACGAAGAAGCAAAGAAGACCGTTCGCGGTGTGTTGGTGTATGTAATGAGCAATACGCTCAAACTTCTGCACCCCTTCATGCCGTTCATCACCGAAGAAATCTGGCTGACTTTGCCGCATGACGGCGAAACCATCATGCTGTCCGATTGGTGCAAATATTCAGAAGATCTCAACTTTGCCGCAGAAGAAGAACAGATGAACAAGATCATGGCGGCGATCAAAGGCGTTCGTAACCGCAGAGCCGAAATGAACGTCGCTCCCTCCAAAAAGGCGGAACTGTTCATTGCTACGGCCGATGTTGAAACATTCAATCTCGGTGCCGGTTTCTTCAAGCGTCTTGCCTCTGCATCCGATGTGCAGATCGCCGCTGATTTTGCCATCGAAGGTGCCGTCAGTGTGGTCACCGATGCTTGCACGGTCTATATTCCGATGCGTGAACTGGTCGATTTTGAAGCCGAGCGCAAGAGATTGAACAAGGAACTGGAAGCCACCGAAAAGCAACTGGCACAGATCGATGCCAAACTTTCCAACGAAGGGTTCCTTGCAAAAGCACCTGCCGCCGTTGTTGAACAGCAAAAGCAAAATCGCGAAAAACTGGCTGAAAAAGCGGCAAATATTCGCGCTCAACTTGAAAAACTCAACTGATGCAATACGAAGAAGCTCTACAGTTTTTTCATTCTTTTGACAGATTCGGCGTACAACCCGGCTTAGATCGGGTGTGCGCCTTATCGGCGTTCTTGGGTGATCCGCAAGACGATCTGTCATTTATTCATGTAGCCGGCACAAACGGAAAAGGTTCTACCTGTACCATGCTGTCGGAGGTGTTTCGTGCAGCAGGCTACACCGTGGGGCTGTACACGTCTCCCTATGTGCTTGATTTTCGCGAGCGTATGCAGGTCAACGGACAAATGATTTCCGAAAATGAACTTGCAGATCTTGCGCAAACGGTCAGTGATGCGGTCAGAAAGTGCAATGATAACGGTGTATTTCCAACCGAATTTGAGGTCGTTACCGCCGCCGCGTTTTATTATTTCAAGCAAAAAAAATGTGATATCGTGATTCTCGAAGTCGGCTTGGGCGGTCGTTTTGATGCTACCAATATCATCAATAAGCCCGAAGCGAGTGTTATTACGTCTGTTTCGTTTGATCATGTCGGTATATTGGGCAATTCCCTTGCCGCAATTGCAGGTGAAAAAGCGGGAATTATAAAACCCGGAGTGCCTGTTGTGACAAGTGAAAATCAACCCGAAGAAGTAAAAAGTGTGTTGATGCGTAAGACCGCGGAATGCAAAAGCGATCTTCATTTCGCACAAGGTGCATTGCCGCTTCTGCGTGAAACGATCAACGGTACGGTCGTATCTTGGCTAAACGGCGAATTGCACGTCCCCTTTGCGGGCGCACACATGGTGGAAAATGCCTGCCTTGTGATCGAAACGGCCTTGCTTTGTGCTGAAAAATGGCACATTACCGAACAGCACATCCGTGACGGCATCACCTGCGCACGTATCCCTGCGCGTGTGGAAATCCTGTGTGAAAAACCTTTGATCGTGTTGGACGGTTCGCATAATGACGGCTCCACTGCGGCATTGGCAGAAGTGTTGCAAAAGAATCTGGCAAATAAAAAAATCCTTGCGATCATGGGGATGATGGCTGACAAGGAAGTAGATGCGGCACTTGCGCATTTGCTACCCTGTTTTTCCTGTGTCATTGCAACGACACCGTCAAATCCTCGTTCCATGTCCGCAGAAGAACTGGCAGAAAAAGCAAGAAAACGCGGAACGAAAGCCATTGCTCTTGCCGATTTTGAAACCGCAGTCACCGAAAGTCTGCAAATGTTAACCGCTTACGATGCGCTTGTCGTTTGCGGTTCACTGTATTTGGCAGGAGATGTAAGGCAAATATTTATTTCTCTTATTGACAAATTCAGCAATACCTATTAAAATATAATTATTATGCGCAAATATTGTGTTCTTGCGCACAGAAAAATAGCAGGATGTGATTCAATGACTTATTCAATTCGCACTGCCGCTGTTACACAAAAGGCGACAAACGGCAGTTTTAACGGAGATAATCTGAACCTGAACGGTCGCGTGCTTTCCATGGATGCGGCAAACAACGGCTTCAAAGGCGCAGGCAAAATGAATCTGCCCTTTGCCATTGCGCTGTCCGTTTCCGAATACAACGGTTTTGCGGGTGCGGCTCTGACCGCTTTGAATGACCGTCTGGATAATCTGAAAGGAAATCCGGATGCGTTTGCAACGGTGCTGGACGAGTATTTTGCCGACAGCCGTTATGCACTTGAAAAAAGCGGAAATGATGTCAGCGGTTTGTCTACTGCGGTACTGTTGGGCTATGAAAACCGCTTGATTGCCGCACGTATGGGCAATGTAACGATTTTGCGTTATTCGGAAGGTGAACTGACAAGTGTCGGTTATGTGCCCGAGGAAGACGGTGAACAGCGTCCGCTTTGCAGTTGTGAACTCATCGAAGATATCATGGACGGCGACCTGTATGTTCTTTGCTCCGATGCTGTTTTCTCTGCCGTAACGGAAGGGGAAATCATCGTTACGCTCGCCGCTTGTGACGGCAATGAAAAGAAGGCTGTGCAGATGCTGGCAAGCAAAGCCGCAAAGCGTTGTCCGGATGCGTCTGTCAGTTTTGTTGTTGTTCGAGTTGTTGCGAATGCGGAACCTGTTGCGGCCGTTGCTCCTGCCGCAACGCAGGAAGAAAGCCGCAATGAGAACGAGACGGTTGCCGAAGCGCACACACAGCAGACCTATATTCCCGAAGGTGCGGTTCCGTTTGCACAGACTGAAGAAACGAAAAAAGCAAAACGTCCGTGGATCTATGTGCTGTTGATTCTCGGCTTGATCGTTGTGATGGGAATTACGGTTTTTGCATCGTATAAGATCTCTTATGATCGCAAGCACGCTGAGGATGCGGCGGGTATTGTGATCGCCGGAAATGACGCGCAGTACGATGCGAATGTTGAATTGCCGACCGAAGAACCGACCGAAGAACCGACGGTTGAATTGACCGCTACGGAAATGCCCACAGAGGTCCCCACCGAAGAACCGACGACCGAGGAACCCACCACACGCCGTCAGACTACGACCACAAACAGATATTACGGCAACAGCAGTTCAACAACCACAACCGAACGTGTAACGCAGGCACCCACAGAAGCCACGCAGGCAACGGAAGTTACCGATGCAACGGATGCCACGGATGCTACCGACGCCACGGATGCTACCGACGCCACGGATGCAACGGACGCCACGGATGCTACCGATGTCACGGATGCAACGGACGCCACGGATGCTACCGACGTTACGGATGCTACGGATGCTACGGACAGCACCGAGAGCAATGAGCCTTCCGAAAATGAAGAACCTTCCGAGAATAATGAGCCTTCTGAAAATGAAGAGCCTTCCGAGAATAATGAGCCTTCTGAAAATGAAGAGCCCTCCGAAAACAATGCCCCTTCCGAAAGTGAATCGGATGGCACGTTTGAAATTTTTTGATTGAATCAATATGCAGTAAAAAAGGTGATCACAGTGATCACCTTTTTATTTTAATAATAATTTTAAGTTAATATATATAATTTTTTTATAAAATATGTTGCCAAGCGGAATGCTACGTGCTATAATATACTGACAAAAATATGTAACGGAGGAGCAATATGGTCATTCTCGGGATCGATCCCGGCTATGCAATCGTTGGCTGGGGGGTTGTACGGTATGAATCCAACCGTTTCAAAACGCTTGATTTCGGAGCTGTGACCACACCTGCCGGAATGCATTTTGCCGACCGTCTTGAAAAAATATATGACGGAATCGATTTTTTGTTGTCTCAATACAAGCCCGATGCATTGAGCATCGAAAAACTGTTTTTTAATACAAACCAAAAAACCGCCATTGATGTGGCACAGGCAAGAGGTGTCATTTTGCTTGCCGCAAAAAAAGCGGGAGTGGAAGTGTTTGAATACACCCCTTTGCAAGTCAAACAAAGTGTTGTCGGCTACGGCAGAGCCGAAAAAAAACAGGTGCAGGAAATGACACGCGTTATTCTGAATCTCAATGCCGTGCCGAAACCCGATGATACCGCTGATGCATTGGCGCTTGCGATCTGTCACGGTCATGCAAGCGGTTCTGCTCTCGGCAGATTGTTACGTTGACGCATAAAAACAAAAAAAAGAAAGTAAACTGAAGAGGTGCATATATGTTTTACAGCCTGACCGGAAAAGTCGTTTTTGCCGATGTGTCCTGCCTTGCCATTGATTGCGGCGGTGTCGCATACCGTTGTTTTGCAACCGTGAATACGCTCAAGCGCACTGCACAGATCGGTTCCACGGTCACGGTGTATACCTATTTGTCCGTTCGTGAAGATGCCATGGAACTGTTCGGTTTTGCTGACAGGGAAGAACTTGATTTTTTCAAACTTCTTATCGGCGTATCGGGTGTCGGTCCGAAAGCCGCCCTGTCCATTCTTTCCGAACTCACACCGTCTCAACTGAGCATGAGCATTGCTTCGGGGGACGTGAAAAGCATCACCCGTGCAAACGGTGTCGGTCCGAAGATCGCCCAGCGTGTGGTGTTGGAACTGAAAGACAAGATCACAAAGATCGCACCGTCGGGCGTATCGAATGCACAACTTGAGAACATTGCACAGACTGCACAGCAGGGAAGCACAAGCGCAGAAGCCGTCAACGCACTGGTCGTGCTCGGCTACGGCCAGACGGAAGCCGCCCGTGCGGTTGCAAAACTGGACATAAACCTCACGGTAGAAGAAATGATAAAACTGGCACTCAAAGAATTGATGAGAGGAGCATAAAAGCGTGTTTGACGAACATGATATGGACGGCAGACTGTCGTCACCCGAATTTTCATCATTTGACGCGGATACGGAGATCAGCCTTCGTCCGCACACGCTTGACGAATACATCGGACAGGAAAAGGTCAAAGAGAATCTGAGTATCTACATGGAGGCCGCACGCAAGCGCAATGAGCCTTTGGATCACGTTCTTCTTTACGGACCTCCCGGTCTGGGTAAAACGACGTTGGCGGGCATCATTGCCAACACCATGGATGTGCAGATCCGTGTTACGTCGGGACCTGCGATCGAAAAACCGGGGGATCTTGCCGCATTGCTTACAAATTTGAATGCGGGGGACGTTTTGTTTATTGATGAAATCCACCGAATGTCGCGTGCCGTGGAAGAAGTGTTATATCCGGCTATGGAAGACAAGGTGATCGATATTATCATCGGCAAAGGGCCGTCTGCAAGATCCATCCGTCTGGATCTGCAACCATTTACCCTTGTGGGGGCTACCACAAGAGCCGGTCAGTTGACAGCGCCTTTGCGTGACCGCTTCGGTGTGATTCTTCGTTTGGAACTGTATACACACGAGGAACTTGCAAAGATTGTAACCCGCAGTGCAAATATTCTCGGAATCGAAATCGAACCCGACGGTGCATTGGAAATTGCATCCCGTTCCCGCGGAACACCGCGTATAGCCAACCGTCTTTTGCGCAGATGCCGCGATTTTGCACAGGTGGTCGGAAGCGGTGTCATTACCGTACAGGATGCAAAACTGGCACTGGAACGAATGGAAATAGATCAGTTGGGCTTGGATAACATTGACCGACTCATGCTGACCGCCATGATCCGCAATTACAACGGAGGCCCGGTGGGGCTTGAGACCATTGCGGCGGCCATCGGTGAAGAAGCCGTCACAATTGAGGATGTTTATGAACCGTATTTAATGCAGATCGGCTTTTTGAGCCGCACACCGCGCGGGCGTATGGTAACGCCTGCCGCCTATCGGCATTTGGGACTCCCCATGCCGGGACAGCAATCCATGCTGTAATTTTTGAATAAAGGGGTTTTTTGAATGGGAAGACTGTTTGGTACAGACGGTGCCAGAGGTGTTGCAAACACAGAGATCAGTTGCGAACTCGCCATGAAGATCGGCAGATTTGCAGCTGTGGTACTCGGTGAAGGAAAAGAAAACAAACCGCTTCGTGTGTTGATCGGAACGGATACGAGACGTTCTGCGGATATGCTTTCCAATGCCATTGCTTCGGGTTTTTGCTCCGCAGGATGCAATGTGCTGAACATCGGTGTCGTTCCCACGCCTGCGGTTGCATTTCTTGTAAAACAATACAACTACGATGCAGGTGTCGTCATTTCCGCTTCACACAATCCGTTTGAATACAACGGGATCAAGATTTTCGGTCCTGACGGCTATAAACTGCCGGATGAAACGGAAGAAAAAATAGAAGCCTATATTCTTGACGATGTTTCGCCTGTCATGCCTAAAGTCGGTTCACAGGTCGGCACGGTCACCTATTCTCCCACCGCCGTCAATGATTATATCAAGCACCTTGAAAATGCGGCAGATGCTCATTTCTTCGGAATGCGCATTGCTGTTGACTGTGCCAACGGTGCGGCCTCCAAAACGGCAGGTGAACTGTTTGGCCGTCTCGGTGCGGAATGCACGCTCATTCACTGTCATCCCGACGGAATCAATATCAATGCCGATTGCGGTTCGATGCATCTGAACAGATTGTGTGAATACGTACGCGAAAACGGATTCGATCTCGGACTTGCATTTGACGGAGATGCAGACCGCTTGCTGTGCAGTGATGAAAACGGCAATGAGGTGGACGGCGATAAAATGATCGCCATTTGCGCAAAGTACCTTAAAGAAAAAGGTGCGCTGAAAGCCAACACCGTTGCCGTGACCGTCATGAGCAACATGGGTATGCTCAAATATCTTGAAAGCAACGGTATTCGCTATGAAAAGACCGCCGTCGGTGACCGTTATGTGTTGCAGAGAATGCTTGAAACCGGCTGTAATCTCGGTGGCGAACAATCAGGTCACATCATTTTCTCTGATCATGCTACTACGGGCGACGGCGAAATGACAGCCGTACAGTTATTGAATATCGTCCGCGCAAGCGGCAAAACGCTCGGACAATTGGCTGATGAAATTGAACTGTATCCGCAGATTCTTATCAATGTCCGCGTTTCCGCACTCGGAAAACTGCGGCTGGATGAAGATGCAGAGATCCGTAATGCCATTGCCTATGCCGAAGAACAACTCGGCGACGAAGGCAGAGTGCTCGTGCGTGCCTCGGGAACGGAGCCGCTTGTGCGTGTTATGCTTGAAGGTCGCGATCAAAAATTAACCGAAACCCTTGCACAGGAAATTGCGCAAGTTGTGAAAGAAAGGCTTATCTGATGCGAAAAGCAGAGAATTGGAAAGATTACGAACTGTTGGATTGTTCGGACGGTGAGCGTCTTGAACGCTGGGGCGATGTTATTCTTATTCGCCCCGATCCGCAGGTGATTTGGAAAACTCCCAAACAGCATCCCCTCTGGAGAAAAGCAGATGCAAGATACATCCGTTCCAGTTCCGGCGGCGGACGTTGGGAGGTCTATAAAAAAATACCCGATGTATGGTCGATCGCCTACGGTGAGATGCAGTTGCGTGTCAAGACCATGGGATTTAAGCATACGGGTGTATTTCCCGAACAGGCGGTCAACTGGGATCTTGTTGCCCGTACGGTCAAAGAAGCAGGTCGGCCTGTGAAAATGCTGAATCTTTTCGGCTACACGGGAGCAGCAACCGTTTCCGCCATGGTTGCAGGTGCCGCCGCCGTGCACGTAGATGCCTCCAAAGGCATGGTGCAGTGGGCAAAGGAAAACGCAGTTGTGTCCGGTGTTGCAGATAAAAGTGTTCGTTGGTTGGTGGATGATTGCATCAAGTTTGTCGAACGAGAGATCCGCCGCGGCAATACATACGACATCATCGTTATGGATCCGCCGTCCTACGGCAGAGGACCGGGCGGTGAAGTCTGGAAACTCGAAGAAGAAGTTTATAAACTTGTGGAACGTTGCGCCGAATTGTTGCATGAGGATTCGTTGCTCTTTTTGCTCAATTCCTATACCGCAGGCTTATCCCCCTCTGTTATGCAATATATTTTAGGTGCTACCATACAAAAGAAATTCGGCGGAGAAACGTCTGCCGATGAGATCGGATTACCGGTAACCGCATCCGGCATGGTTTTGCCGTGCGGCTCTACCGCATGTTGGAAGAGATAACCGTGGAAGAAAAACTTTTAAGATTTGAAAATGTAACATACCGTTATGAAGAGGACGGGGAAGAGGCTCTGAAAGGAGTCAGTTTCAGCGTGCAAAAAGGTGAGTTTGTGGTTATCCTCGGTCATAACGGTTCGGGCAAATCCACCATAGCAAAACTCTCCAATTCCATTTATTTGCCCACCGAAGGCAATGTGTATGTCAACGGCATGAACACGCAGGATGAGGAGAATGAGATGCAATGCCGCAAAACGGTCGGTGTCGTGTTTCAGAATCCCGACAATCAGATCGTTGCATCCATTGTGGAAGAAGACGTGGCCTTCGGCCCCGAGAATCTGTGTGTGGAACAATCTCAATTGCGTGCGCGTGTGGATGAAGCACTGAAAAGTGTGGGAATGTATGAATACCGTATGCACGAAACACACAAACTGTCCGGCGGGCAAAAACAGCGTGTAGCCATTGCAGGCATTCTTGCCATGCGGCCGCAGTGTATTGTATTGGATGAACCCACCGCCATGTTGGATCCCAAGGGCAGGCGCGAAGTGATGAATACCGTCAGACGCCTGAACAAAGACGAGAATATTACCGTTCTTTTCATTACGCATTTTATGGAAGAAGCCGCAACGGCAGACCGCGTGATGGTCGTCGATGACGGAAAGATCATTCTCGACGGCACACCTGCCGAAGTGTTCAAAGAAGTTGAATTATTGCAGAAGGTAGGGTTGGATGTTCCTGAGGTGGCCAGACTGACTGCGATGTTGCGCAAAAACGGATGTGACTTGGGGGATATTTTGACAGAGGATGCTTTTGTGGAAGCATTCATTCGGAAAATGGAGGGCTGATATGGCTTTTCTGGAAGTAAAAAATATCGGCTATTCCTATTCAAAAGGAACGCCGTTTGAAATCGTTGCGTTGCACGATTGCTCTTTTTCGGTTGAAAAAGGTGAATATGTCGGCGTGATCGGACACACCGGATCCGGTAAATCGACATTGATGCAGATGCTCAATGCCTTGGTGAAACCCGATTCGGGGACGGTGATGCTCGACGGAAAAGATATCAATGCCGATAAGGAAACGGCAAGGGATACCCGTTTTCGTGTCGGTCTGTGCTTTCAGTATCCCGAATACCAATTGTTTGAAGAAACCGTGCGCAAGGATATTGCCTACGGACCGACCAATATGAAGCTTTCTGCCGAAGAAATAGAACAGCGTGTGCAGGAATCTGCGCAGATCGTCGGTTTGCCGCCTGAATTGCTCGACAAATCTCCCTTTGATCTGTCGGGCGGCGAAAAA
Organism: Clostridia bacterium; assembly: GCA_017396895.1. GTDB lineage: Bacteria > Bacillota > Clostridia > Oscillospirales > Acutalibacteraceae > RUG806. Next base: position 4,151 of record JAFQKN010000064.1, on the reverse strand, counting down.
CGCAGAGCCGCCATTGCAGGTGTGATGGCTATGAAACCGGAAGTTCTCATTCTCGATGAACCTGCGGCAGGCTTGGATCCCATCGGTCGCAAAGTGATTATGGATATGATCGAAAAATACCGCCTTGCAACGGGGGCGACCGTGCTTTTGGTTTCGCACAGCATGGAGACCGTGGCGGCGGTTGCCGACCGTATTCTGGTGCTGAATAAAGGCGGCATTGCCATGGACGGCACGGTGGACGAAGTGTTCAGCCGGTCGGATGAACTCATTGCCATGGGACTGGATGTTCCTGCTGTAACGCGCATTGCTGTTCGGTTGAAAGAAAAAGGATTGCCGGTTGATCCCTGTGTTTACTCGGTTCCGCAGGCAGTTTCCATGCTTTTGAAATTGATCGGCAAAAAGGAGGGGACGGCATGATTCGTGATATTACCATCGGTCAGTATTTTCCCGGTACGTCCGTCATTCACAAGCTGGATCCCCGTATGAAGATCATTCTGACGGTGCTGAACATTGCATCCCTCTTTTTGTGCAGAAATTTCTTTTCGCTTTTGCTGATGTTGGCAATCTCAGTCGTGTGGGTGTTGCTTTCCCGCATATCGTTCAAGACCATCTTGAAGGGCTTGAAAATGATTCTTGTTATTTTGCTGTTTACTGCATTTTTGCAGATTTTTTATAACGACGGCGGAACTGTGCTTTGGCATCCCGTTGAGAGTTGGGATTTTAAGATCACCACCGAAGGCGTGTTTTCCGCCATCTTCATTGCCGTGCGCATCGTGGCACTGATTCTTTTGAGCACATTGTTGACTTATACGACCTCACCGACTTTGCTCACCGATGCCATTGAACGTTTGCTTTCTCCCTTGAAAGTGTTTCATATCAAAGTGCATTCGCTTGCCATGATGATGACCATTGCACTTCGATTCATTCCGACGCTGATCGAAGAAATTGACATTATTATGTCTGCACAAAAGGCAAGAGGGGCCGATCTTGAAACAGGCTCTCTCATGCAAAGAGCAAAAGCACTTGTGCCGATCCTTGTGCCGCTGTTTGTCAATTCTTTCCGCAGAGCATACGAACTTGCCTTTGCCATGGAAGCGCGTTGCTACGGCGGAGACGGCAAACGCACCCGACTTCGTGTGATGAAACTGCAGGGCAGAGATTTTGCGATGCTTGCAATTGCACTTGTGTGTCTTGCCGCAGCAATCGTTACGTCGGTTGTTGATATGGGCGGCTTTTTCCTGTTTGAGAAGGTGATCTGATGACGAATTACCTTTTGACGATCCGCTTTGACGGTAGCCGTTATCACGGTTGGCAATATCAGGAAAATGCAGTTTCCGTGCAACAAAAGGTCATGGAAGCCGCCGCAAGAATGTTCGGTGAAACCCCTGTGGTCAACGGTTGCAGCCGGACGGATGCAGGTGTGCACGCGAACCGTTTTTGCTGTAATTTCAAAGCCCCCAGGGAATATCCGATCGAAAATGTCATTGCGGCACTGAATACATATCTGCCGAATGACATCGCGGTATTGGAATGTCGTACGGTCGATGATGATTTTCACGCAAGGTTTTCCTGCAAAGGAAAAGAGTATGAATACGTGGTGTGGAATGCTCCCATCCGTGATCCGTTTCTTGAAAAACGGGCATATCATTATAAGTACCCCTTGGATGCGGATCTGTTGGACAAACAGGCGCAGGATCTGCTCGGTACGCACGATTTTAGCTGTTTTATGGCGGCAGGCAGTGATGCCAAAACCACCGTGCGCACCATCACCAAAGCCAATGTGCGCAGAGAAGGTGATAAGGTGATCTTCACCTTCGCGGCGGACGGATTTCTGTATAATATGGTCCGTATCATGACAGGCACATTGCTTTATATCGGTGGCGGAAAGATTGAGCAGGATTCGATTCCCGCTATCATTGAGTCGAAAGATCGTTTACAGGCGGGGATCACAGTACCCGGTGACGGGTTGTATCTGAACAGAATTTTTTATTGAAAGGAGACAGATATGGCTGCACAACAGGAAAACAATCAAAAAAAGAGTGTTGTTGTTTTCAGGGCGATCGGTTTGCTGCTGTTGTTCGGAGTGCTTGTTTTTGCGGTTGCCCGCGTTATCATCGGTTCTTCATTGAATGTGGAGAATCAGCAGGTGCTTTCCGTGGACACGCAAGGCGATGTTTTATATGCCGTTTCCCCTGAATCCGTTGCCGATGTTTGTGCCTATGAAAACGGAATTGCTGTTTTAACGGACAGTGAAATGCTTTATTTTGATGCGGCAGGCAGCATCACACGCAGTGACCGCCACTCCTACGGCAATCCCTGCATGGCTGCATTTGACCGTTCGGTACTGGTGTATGACCGCGGAAATCGTAATTACAGAATGGAGATCAATGCCGCTGTGTTTGATGAATACACAACCGATGCCGATCTTTTGACCGCGGCGGTCGGAAAAAACGGCAATTATGCCGTTGCAACGCTGGCAGACGGCGGATATCAATCCAAACTGTATGTGTATGCGCAGGACGGCACGTTGCTTTTTGAATGGGGAAGTGCCAAACATTTTATCACGGGAATCGCTCTGTCGGATGACGGTAAACATTATGCCGTTTCTTTGGCCGGTTCTGAAAATGCCGTTTATAACAGCAGTATTCAGGCTTTTGAAAAAGGAAAAACGCAGCCTGTTTTTACATGGCAACAAAATGACCTGACGGTGCTGAAACTGGATTATATGAAAAACGATACGCTGTGTTTTGTAACCGATGCATTCGTCGCTTTTGTTGAGGACGGAGAACAGGATGTAAAACTTGAATATAATCCGACAGCCTTGCTCTCGGTAGATCTGCTTCACGGAGAACGCGTTGCCGTTTTGCTCTCAAGCGGTTACGTGGACGAAGAGAATCACCGCATATATATGTGGAATGACGACGGTCATGAGATGCTCAATTCTTCTCCCGTTTCACCGCAAGCAATGTCTTTGAGTTTGTCAGCCAAACATTTTGCCGTATGCGATGCAAAAAACATTACCGTTTATGATCGCAAAGGAGCATTCAGCGGTGAAGCAAAAACGGGGTATAATATAGAAGTTCTGCAGGTGGTCGGCAATCAGGTGTTCTGTTTGCACGAAAACGGCTTTACTGCTTTTTCCGTTCATGCCCGCCTTGCGAAAGAACCCGAAATTACCAAATGATTCAAATGATGTTTATATATTTGCAATAATTGTTTTGTACAATTACATTGTAACACGTTGGAGGTATTTTCAATGGAAAAATACATTGTTGACATTCTGCTGATCGCCGTGGTCGTGCTTTCGGCTGTTGTTGCAGCCAAGAAAGGATTTTTTCTGACACTGATGAGCATTGTATCTGCGGTCGCAGCCTTGATCGGCTCTAAAGTGCTTGCCAACCCGATTGCGGAATTTTTGTATTCCTCGTTCGTTCGCAATCCGGTTTTGACAAAAGTGCAAGCCATGTTGCCCGAAAGTCTTGCCGGGAACGATCCGCAGGCAGTATTGGACGGTTTGTTGGAGCAGTTGCCTTCAGGCGTTGTGTCCTTGGCTGACAGTTACGGAATTCTTGACGGTGCGAAGCAATTTACGGGAGATGCGGTTGCATTTTTCAACATTGACAACCTGGAAGTCAACTACATAAAGCCATTTTGCATAACGGCAATTTCCCTGTTGGCAACGGTCGTTGTGTTTTATGTGCTGTTTGTGGTGTTGCGCTTGTTCTGCAAATTGCTCAATACGCTTATCTATAAAAACAAAAAACAGCCGGTCAACCGTTTTCTCGGTGCGGCTCTCGGTGTTGTACGCGCGGTTATTCCGGTTGCAATCGCTACCGTTTTGCTGAATTTTGCGGCTGATTACAATGTAAACGATACGTTGACGGTCGCTGTTGAAAATTCTAAAATTTGCGCGTGGGTAGAAACTGCATCTGCCGATCTTTTTGCTGATGTTCAGCAGCAGACACTCGCACAATCGCAAAATAATACATAAGAGGAAGGTTGAAAGATATGGAAAACACGAATGTACAAAAACACAAGAAAACAGGCGATCTTTTTGATAATGTCTGGACGATTCCGAATTTGCTGTCGGCATTGCGCATCATTATGGTGCCCATTATCGCCGTTTTGTTCTTAAAAGGTGAAACCGTTTG
>JAFQKN010000063.1 GCA_017396895.1 Clostridia bacterium | reverse complement strand
TGAAGGTCAGTGCGATGTCACCGTCTGGACGGATCTTGTCGCCGTCAGTGCGGGGCATGAACACACCGTCGGACTGAAAAGCGACGGCACGGTGGTGGCAACTGGTCAGAATTATGACGGTCGGTGCGATGTCACCGGCTGGACGGATATAGTCGCCGTCAGTGTGGGTGAATCTCACACCGTCGGACTGAAAAGCGACGGCACGGTGGTTGCAACAAAATATACCGGTGATATGAAATATTATCACGGTCAATGCGATGTTTCCGGCTGGACGGATGTTGTCGCAATCTCTGCCGATTATTATCAAACTGTCGGGCTGAAAAGCGACGGCACGGTGGTTGCAACAGGGTTTAATGTTTCCGGTCAGTGCGATGTCACCGGCTGGAAACTCTTTGACAGCTTTGAAAATTTTGAAGAAGAACGCAAACAGAAAATGGCAGAAAAGCGTGTTGAATTGGCACGCATTGCCGAAGAAAAGCGAGTGGCGATTGAAAAACAAAAGGCTGCATATCGTTCAAAAGGTCTTTGCCAACACTGCGGCGGCAGTTTCAAAGGCTTGTTCACCAAAAAATGCACCAACTGCGGTAAAGAAAAAGATTATTGATACAAACAGGGAACCCCCCCTGTTATGGAATCTTAAGCATTTGATATTATCCTAATAAAAATAAATAACTTGAGGAGAGATGAAAAATGTCCAAATTTGTAATTGAATGTCCCGAATGCCATAACTACACCGTGGCATCTCATGTGTTCAACCGCCATGTCAAGTGCACCTGCGGTTATGAGATCTCCGTCAAGCGTGACAGAATGTCCGCCAAGGAGTGTGCTCATTGCCACAATACCGTTATTTTCGATCAGGCAAAGGGCGATAAGGCACTCTGCCCCGTTTGTAAAGAGCCTGTGAATACCACCGAAAGCATGAAAAATGCGGTCGAAATGCATTGTCCGTCTTGTGCATGCTCGCTGATTGTTGCCAAAAATGCAGCTACATATACTTGTCCTCTTTGCGAAACCGAAATTGATGTGCAGAAGCAGATTGCAAAAGAGGATGTCAAAAACAAAGGGCTTGCAAGCGTCATCAAATATGAAGGCGGCAACGATGTTTTCGTCTGGAAGCATCCCATTGAGGACTTCAACCTTGGTTCACAGCTGATCGTTCACGAAAGCCAGGAGGCACTGTTCTTCCGCGACGGTCAGGCAATGGGACCGTACGGTGCCGGTCGTCATACGCTTACAACACAGAATATTCCTCTTCTTGAAACACTTTATAAACTGCCCACCAACCCCGATGAGGTTTTCCATTCGGAAGTGTATTTTATCAATATGACAACACAGATGGGCATTAAATGGGGAACGGATTCAAGGGTGCGTTTCTTTGATCCCGCTTCCGGACTGCATATTGAGCTTGCTGCCTGCGGTCAGTTTAATCTGCGCGTCAGCAATTCCAGAAAGCTTGTGCTCAAGATTGTAGGTACGGCAGGTCTGCTTACGCGGGATGAGATTACGGGCGGTGAAAAGTTCGGTCTTGATGCTGCGGTCGGCAAATTCAAGGCTCTTGTGATGAATAAGGTCAAATCCAACCTTGCACGGATCATCAAGGAAAACAGCATCAACATTCTTGAAATTGACGAATATATGGATGTTATTTCCGAGAGGATGGCAGTCGTTCTCAACGAAGCATTTGAAGAATACGGTCTGACAATTCCCGAATTCTATGTCACAAGAATTGTACTGCCGGAAAACGATCCGAATTTCAAACGTCTGAAACAGCAGTTTGCCGACAAAACGCTCAAGGTCCGTGAAGAAGGCATCCGTCAGGCTGAAGCCGAAGCCGCACAGAGCAGAAAAATCGTGGAAGCACAGACTGAAGCACAACTGAAAATGGTCAGTGCGCAGGGCGAAGCGGATGCAATCAGAATCAAAGCACAGGCAGAGGCAGAGGCCTATAAAGCACAGGCAATGGCCGAAGCCGCCGAAATGCAGGCAAAGGGGTATACATACAGTCAGGAAACCGCACGTATGGTCGGTATGGAGGCCATGCAGAACGGCATTACAGGCGGTGAAAGCGGAGCCGGTGCACTCGGTGATGTTGCAGGTCTGGGCATTGCCCTGGGCACCATGGGCGGCGTTATCGGCATGACCAAGGAAGCACTCGGTCCGATCATGGGCACCGGAAGTGAAATCGGTGCAGGTGTCGGTGCCGCTGTTGCCGTTCAGGCAGCAGCACCTGCCGATACATGGGATTGCGTTTGCGGCGTCAAAGGAATCACGGGTAAATTCTGTTCGGAATGCGGAGCAAAGAAGCCTGTACCTGCCGATACTTGGGACTGTACATGCGGCAACAAGGGCATCACGGGCAAGTTCTGCTCCGAATGCGGTGCGAAGAAGCCCGAACCTGCCGATACATGGGACTGTGCATGCGGCAACAAGGGCATCACGGGCAAGTTCTGTTCCGAATGCGGTGCAAAGAAGCCCGAACCTGCGGCAACATGGGATTGCACCTGCGGCAACAAGGGCATTACGGGCAAGTTCTGTTCCGAATGCGGAAAAGCAAAGGAGGAATAATTTATGTTTAAAAAACTGACAAAACAGGGCATCAAAAACATTGCAATTTTTGTAATTGTACTCATTCTTTACAATATCATCAGCTTTGTAATTCCCTTCCGTCACACAAGCATCTTCTGGGGTGCTTATGCATTCGGATTGGTTGCCGTTCTTCTGCAGATCGGTATTGTATTCCTTGCCGCATACGGGGCAAGAACCCTTCGTAAAAAGCTGTATGCGTTTCCTGTTATCAAAATGGGACTGCTTTATCTGGCGGTGCAGCTTATCGTTTCGTTGGCATTTTCAATTGCAACCACATTTGCGGATAACATTCCGACATGGATCGTATACATTGTCAGTACCGTCGTTCTGGGCGTGTTCCTTGTGCTTATTCTTCTCACCGATACGGCAAAGGATGAGGTCATAAAAATTGAAGAGGAGCATGAACGCAAAACCGAACAGGTAAAGATCTTCCGCATCAATATTGACAGCATCGTACGCCGTGCAGAGGATGCACAGCTGCTTAAAATTCTCAGAAAACTCAGCGATATTGCAAAATACAGCGATCCCGCTTCATGTGATGCACTTGTTGCGATCGAAAGCGAAATTACACAGAAAATCGGTGAGCTGGATACGCTTGTACGCAAGAAGAGCATTGAGGAAGCAAAAGAACTGGCCGAACAGATCATTGATCTTTTTGAGGACAGAAACGCGCAATGCAAATTCTATAAAACAAAATAACCCGGCAAAAACAGAAGGAGAAAAGAGATGGCTGTTTTTAAGTGCAAAATGTGCGGCGGTGATCTGGAGATCAACGGCAGTGAAACCGTCGTAAAATGTGAATATTGCGGCAGCGTGCAGACCGTTCCGCAGCAGGATGACGAGAAAAAACTCATTCAGTTTGAACGTGCAGAACGCCTGCGCAAGCAGTGCGAATTCGACAAGGCAGCCGGCATTTACGAAAGTATCGTGGCGGATTTCCGTCAGGAATCCGAGGCTTACTGGGGACTTGTGCTGTGCAAATACGGCATTGAATATGTCGATGACCCTGCAACCGGCAAAAAAGTTCCCACCTGCCATCGCTCATCCTTTGAGAGCATTTTTGATGACAGCAATTTTGAACAGGCTCTTGAAAATGCCGATGTGGTGGCAAAAAAGGTCTATCGCGAAGAAGCCAAGGTGATTGAAAAACTTCGCAAAGCCATTATTGAAGTTTCAAGTAAAGAAGAACCCTATGATATTTTTATTTGCTACAAGGAAACGGACGAAAACGGCGAACGCACCGTTGACAGTGTTATAGCACAGGATGTGTACACCGAACTGACCGCAAAAGGCTACCGTGTGTTTTTCTCGAGAATCACGCTTGAGGATAAACTCGGACAGGAATATGAACCCTATATATTTGCAGCCTTGAACTCTGCCGTAGTGATGCTTGCATTCGGCACGGATTATGAATATTACAATGCCGTGTGGGTCAAGAACGAATGGTCCCGTTTTTTGCAGCTTATTGCAAAAGGCGAAAAGAAAACACTCATTCCTTGCTATAAAAATATTGATGCTTACGATATGCCCAAGGAGTTTGCCCGTTTGCAGGCACAAGACATGGGCAAAGTTGGTGCGATTCAGGATCTTTTAAGAGGAATTGAGAAGATCATTCCTAAAAAAGCAAGTGCCGCGACCGTTATGCAGGACGATGTTGTTCTCGGTGACAACAGAATTGCCGCACGTCTCAGATGTGCCCATATGGCACTTGAAGAAGGTGACTGGGTTGCCGCAGACGAATACTGTGAAAGAGTGCTTGACTTTGATCCCGAATGCGCAGAAGCATATTTCGGTAAACTCCTTGCCGAATTACGGTGCCGTAACCCGGAAGAACTGAAAAACCGCAAAGAACCGTTCGATCATTACAATAACTATCAGAAAGCTCTCCGTTTTGCCGATGATAAGTTGAAACGTACCCTTGTCGGATATATTGCTTTTATCAACGAGCGCAATGAAACCGCCCGTAAGGATGCCGTTTATGTTCGTACAAAGAACGTGATGCAGCAAGCCAAATCGAAAAGCGAGTTCATGGGGCTGGCACGTCAGTTCGATGCTGTTTCTGACTACAAGGATGCCGAAATGCTTGCTAAAGTCTGCCGCGAAAAAGCGGAAGAAATTCGCATTGCGGAAGAAAAACACCTTGCCGAAGTCCGCAGAAAGGCAAAAGCAAAGAAAAAAGCGCTATGTATAATTGCCGTTTCCGTTGCGGTCATTGTAACGGTTGCCGTAGTGCTGACAATGTTTATCAATCTTAACAGCAATTACAGCAATGCCGTGCAGTTGATGAATGACGGCAGATATTCCGAAGCCGCAGTTCTTTTCGGCAGCTTGGACAATTATAAAGATGCACGGGAAAACAGTATTTCGCTCTGGAATACTGTTGCAGTAAGAGAAACCGTCAGTGCAGGACGGTACACTACTGTGGGACTGCACTCGGACGGCACGGCGGTGGCGGTTGGTTCAAACAATTTCGGTCAACGCGAAGTTGACAGTCTGTCGGACATGGTTGCAATCAGTGCCGGTTATACGCACACTGTCGGTCTGAAAGCGGACGGAACGGTGGTTGCGGTCGGCTCCAATACATACGGTCAATGCGATGTTTCCGGGTGGCAGAACATAGTGGCAATCAGTGCTGGAACCTCGCATACAGTCGGACTGAAATCAGACGGCACGGTGGTCGCTGTCGGCGACAATGCAAACAGACAATGCAATGTTCCCCTGTGGAGTAACATAGTTGCAATCAGCGCAGGAAATGCTCACACCGTGGGGCTCAAAGCAGACGGAACGGTGGTTGCGATCGGTGCGGATGCCGGTGGTCAGTGCAATGTCACAGCATGGCAGAACATAGTTGCAATCAGTGCGGGAACGACGCATACGGTCGGATTGAAAGCAGACGGCACGGTGGTCGCTGTCGGGGATTCTGAATACGGTCGGTGCAACGTCAGCGAGTGGACGGATATAACGGCAATCGCAACAGGTCGAAATCACACCGTGGGATTGAAATCGGACGGCACAGTGGTGGCTGTCGGTGAAAATAAAAGCGGTGTATGCGATGTCACAGGTTGGACGGACATTGTTGCAATCTGTGCCGGGAGCAATCATACTGTCGGACTGAAATCGGACGGTACGGTGGTTTCTGTTGGTAAAAACGATAAGCATCAATGTGATGTTACAGATTGGACCGATATCAAACTCCCTGAATAATTCTTACATAAAATCCAGAAAAGGAGATCAATATGGCAATTCTGAAATGCAAAATGTGCGGCGGGGATCTGCAGACAACAGAAGGTGTCACCGTTGTTGAATGTGAATATTGCGGAACAAAGCAGACCGTTCCCACGCAAAAGGACGAGATTGTAACCAATCTTTTCAACCGTGCCAACAATCTGCGATTGAAAAACGAGTTCGACAAAGCCGCCGAGGTTTACGGCAAAATCCTCAATCAGGATGATTCCGATGCAGAAGCCCACTGGGGCATGGTGCTGTGCAAGTACGGAATCGAATATGTGGAAGATCCCAAAACATACAAACGCATTCCCACCTGTCACAGAGCACAGTATACCTCTGTGCTTTCGGATGCAGACTACCTTGCTGCCGTTGAAAACGCCGATGCTGTAAGCCGGGATGTGTATACCGCACAGGCACACGAAATTGCCGAATTGCAGAAGTCCATTCTTGCAATCGTCAAGGGAGAAAAACCGTTTGACGTGTTCATCTGCTACAAGGAAACGGATGAAAACGGCAAACGCACCGTAGACAGTGCCCTTGCGAATGATATTTATTATCAGCTTACCAAAGAGGGATTGCGCGTGTTCTATTCTGCGATCACCCTTGAGGACAAACTCGGTGTTGAATATGAGCCTTACATCTTTGCAGCCCTCAATTCCGCAAAGGTGATGCTTGTGATCGGCACAAAACCCGAATACTTCAATGCCGTTTGGGTGAAAAACGAATGGGCACGTTTTCTGAATCTGATGAAATCGGAGCGTGAAAAACTCCTCATTCCGTGCTACCGTGACATGGATGCCTATGATCTGCCCGAGGAATTCTCACACCTGCAGGCACAGGATATGAGCAAGATCGGTTTTATCAACGACATCGTCAGAGGCATTAAAAAGGTGCTTGTAAAGGATGAACCCGCTCCGACCGCAGTCAAGGAAACCGTTGTGCAGACAGCAGGCGGCACAAACACAGCCCCCTTGCTCAAGCGTGCTTTTATGTTCCTTGAGGACGGCGACTGGAATTCTGCCAACGAATACTGCGAAAAGGTGCTTGACATCGATCCCGAATGTGCCGAAGCCTACCTCGGCAAGCTCATGGCAGAATGCCGTTGCCGCAAGCAGGCGGATCTCAAGAACTGCAAAGAACCGTTTGACGGCAGGAATAATTATCAGAAAGTGTGCCGTTTTGGTGATGAAAAACTGAAAACCACACTTGCCGAATATATTGATTTTATCAAAGACCGCAACGAAACCGCACGCAAGGAAAGCATTTACACCCGTGCAAAATCTGTTATGGAAAACGCAAAAGCGGAAAACGATTTCAGGGAAGCGGCAAAGCAGTTTAAGTCCATTCCTGACTATAAAGACTCTGCAACCCTTGCTGAAACTTGTCTTGAAAAAGCCGAAATTGCACGCAAGGATGCAATTCTTGCAAAAGGCAAGTCAAAGATGACAAGCAAAACGGTTACCGGATACGAATCCGCGATCCGCCTGTTTGAATCCATTCCCGGTTGGAAGGATGCCGACGAGCAGATTGTGATCTGCAAGCAGAAAATTGCAGTTATTCGTGCAGAAAACGAACGACGTGCGGAAGAAGCCCGCATTGCGGAAGAAAAGCGCATAGCCGAAGAAAAACGCATTGCAGAAGAAAAGCGAATCGCAGAAGAAAAGCGTATTGCAGAAGAGGCGCGCATTGCAGAAGAAAAACGCATTGCTGCCGCAGCAGCGGCAAAACGCAACAAAAAAATCAGAATCATTGCGGGCGCTGTTATCGCCGTTGCCGTTATTGTTGCTATTCTTCAAAATTCCGTTATCATTCCCAACGGAAAATACAACGATGCAGTTGCTTTGATGGATGCTGGTAGCTACACCGAAGCCATTGCAGCATTTGAAGCAATGGATGGCTACAAGGACAGTGCGGATAAAATTACAGAATGTGAAAATTATATTGCTGAAGAAAAATACAACGATGCACTTGCAGCAGAAGAGAATGGAGATATTTTACAGTCCGCCATGCTGTTTGGTGCACTCGGCGATTACAAGGATGCAAAAGCAAAAAGCTTTGCATTGTGGGAGGATATTGCTGTAAGAGAAATCGTCAGTGCGGGACGCAGGCACACCGTAGGGCTTAAAAGCGACGGCACGGTGGTTGCAACAGGGTATAATGGTTCCGGTCAGTGCGATGTCACCGGCTGGACGGATGTTGTCGCCGTCCGTGCGGGGAATTATCACACCGTCGGGCTGAAAAGCGACGGCACGGTGGTTGCAACAGGGGAAAATTATGACGGCCAGTGCGATGTCACCGGCTGGACGGATGTTGTCGCCGTCAGTGCGGGTGAGGAGCACACCGTAGGGCTTAAAAGCGAC
>JAFQKN010000062.1 GCA_017396895.1 Clostridia bacterium | reverse complement strand
GACAGAGGGGTTTAGACGGTAATATCAGACTTTAATGACCGACTTTGTGCAAACTTGGTGAACCCCTCTGCCCTGCGGGCATCTCCCCTTTCAGGGGCGACAAGGAGTTTGAGGGGTGCCGTTGGTAAGGTAAATCATAATTTATTCTTTTACGATCCCCCAACTTTCCGTGAAGAACCTTTTTTCTGATTTTTACGGCACAGAATATTGCAAATCGGAAAAAAGAGGTATATAATAAAAGTAAATATTTTTCTACGGAGGAAAAAAGATGAAAATGAAAAAAATCCTGTCCGTCATTTTGTCCGTCACGCTTCTGCTCGGTTGTTTCGGCCTGTCTGTTTTTGCGCAGGAGCAAGCCCAAGCCCCCGTGTACGTTGTGCTGGGTGATTCCATTGCCTACGGTTCGGGACTGCGCAATCCCGTGGACGCGGTGTACGGTAAGATCGTGGCCGACACCAACGGCTACACCTACATCAACCGTTCCGTGCCCGGTCACACCACGACAAACCTGATCAACCGCCTTGCGGATGCATCCGTGGCAGAGGACGTCAAAAAAGCGGACATCATCTCTGTTTCCATCGGCGGCAATGACTTTTTGATGAACAATCTTGTCGGTCTGATGTTCGATGCCATTGTCAAAAAGGATTATTCCGATTTTGACGCCATCGGCGAAAACTTCTATGCAAACTTCAGCCGCATTGTGGACATCATCAACGAACTCAATCCCGATGCCGTGATCCTCATGCAAACGCTTTACAATCCGCAAAGCGGCCATCTTCGCACCCCGTATCAGGGCGGTGCAGACCGCATCAATGCCGCCATTGAACGCTATGACGCGGAAAATCCGGGCGAGATCGTGATCGTCGATGTGGCCGCTGCATTGTCCGACACCATGGATAACTTTGCCGACGACGGCATTCATCCGAGTGCATTGGGCAATGAAAAAATTGCCGTCGCAACGCTGGAAGTGCTGCAGGAACTGTCTTTGGGCACAACGGCAGAACCCGTGATCGCCACCAAGGGTGAGGATTTTGAGATCTCAAAACTCTTTACGGGTATGCTCAATCTCTATGCAGGCGTATTCCATGTTCTTTCCTATGTTTACGATTTCTTTGCATCGCTGTTCGTGATGCCGCTGTAAATGAAGTGCATAAAAAGAAGGACGCATCGCAGTGATGTGTCCTTTTTTGTGTATAAACACTTCTGTGAGCCCGCCTTTACGGACGGTCTGGGTGAAAAACTTATTCCGCGTGGGCGGCCAGCCATGCTTCTGCTTTGTCTGCCGACATACGCGTGATGTTTTCCGTCGGATAGGGGGATTCTTCGCCGCCGTTGACGTACAGGAAGAATTTGCCGCCTGCGGTCTTGTAGAGGCTTTCTTCGTAACCGTCCGCATCACCGAAATTGCCGCTGGTGAACTTTGCCACAAGTTCGGCATTGTCGGTATCGTATTCAACCTTGCAGATGACTTTTTTCATTTATTTCAACTCCTTTTGCGAATATAATTCAAATAATACCCGTTCATTATAACATATACCTCAGAAAAATGCAAGCGGCAGGAGAATAATTCCTTTGCGGAAATCTGCGTTGTAAATAGATGTGACCCATTTTCTGTAAAAAATAAAGTCAAAGTATAGTACAATGATTTTTGGAAGCCTTTGGAGTGGAGCGTAGCGTAACGTAAAAGGCTTCCAAAAATCGCCGG
>JAFQKN010000061.1 GCA_017396895.1 Clostridia bacterium | reverse complement strand
GCAAACATCGTTCCCAACTCCACCGGCGCTGCAAAGGCAATCGGCCTTGTTATTCCCGAACTCAACGGCAAACTCATCGGCTCCGCACAGAGAGTTCCCGTTGCTACCGGCTCCACCACCATCCTGACCGCTGTTGTCAAGGGTACTGACGTTACCAAGGAAGGCATCAACGCCGCTATGAAGGCTGCTGCTTCCGAATCCTTCGGCTACAACACCGACGATATCGTTTCTTCCGACGTTATCGGTATGAGATACGGCTCCCTGTTCGATGCAACCCAGACCATGGTCGCAAAGATCGCTGATGATCTGTATGAAGTACAGGTTGTTTCCTGGTACGACAACGAAAATTCTTACACCAGCCAGATGGTCCGCACCATCAAGTACTTCGCTGAACTGTAAGAACTTGACCGCAAATTTTCCGCATAACAAAACCGCTGTCCTCGGACAGCGGTTGTTTTTTTACATCTTTTTTTATGCACTGAATGAAAATTCTTTGATACCGTCAATGTCGTGCATCATGGTCAACACCGATTCAAGCGACATATTTTTTGCAATTTTGATTGTCATGGCAACGTAAACGGACTTGTCGGCTTTTTGTTTGGTTTCAATGGTGATGACTTTGATTCCGTTTGTGATTACGTAATCTTTGACCTTTTCCAATACTTCATGGTCGGTGGCTGTGAATGTGATGATGTTATTCTCCATGGTTTCACTGGCAGGCAGAAATTTGTGAAGAATGATCTGCACAAGAAGCAACAGTAAGGTTGCAATGACACCGATGGCATACATTCCTGCGCCCACGCAGATGCCGATGCCTGCACACGCCCAGATACCTGCGGCCGTTGTCAGACCTTTGATGGTGCCGCCGCGTACGAAGATGACGCCTGCACCCAGAAAACCGACACCGGTCATGATGTTGGAGGCCACACGTGAAACGTCAGCTTGAATCTTATAGTCGGCATACATCTGCACAACGTCGGTAAAACCGTATTTGGATACGATCATGACCAAGGCCGAACCCAATGCAAGGATGATATGCGTACGAAGTCCCGCTTCCTTTTGGCGTAAACTTCTTTCATATCCGATCACCGCACCGCAAAGGCAGGCCACGACCAGTCGAAGCAACAGTTCCCACCATTCGCCTGCGTGCACATGAAACAGATCTATGATCTGTGAAATATCCATAGCAAATAACCTCCGCAAAGATAATTATATGATATCATAGCACAAATTATTCATTTTGTCAAATCCATTGACTTTGTTTTCTGTTTTTTGTACAATATGATTGATGAAAATGCTTATTTGGAGTTAGTATGGACAAATATCTGGTTTTCTATTACGCGTGTATCGGCATCGGTTTTTTTGTGGGGACGGCGTATTTGTTTATTGTTCGCAAAAAACACGGAATCAGCATACGCGAGGCTGTCATGTCGTCTGTTCTCGGACTTTGCGCATCGCTGTTCGGCGCAATGCTGATGGCACATCTGTACAATGCGGTGATCCTGTTTGCAAGTGACGGTGCCGTGCAAGCGGCAAGCCGTTTCCGTTTGTTTGGTGTGCTGCTGTTTTCTCCGTTTCTCGTCAAAGGGATTTATGCTGTCGGAAAAAAGAATGCCGATACTCCGTTGGATCTGTATGCCGCAGGTACCGTTCTTGCACTCGGTTTTGCCAAGATCGGCTGTTTCGGTTACGGATGCTGTTACGGCATTGTCTGTGAGCACGGCGTTGTCAACCGCCTGGCGGGAAACACGGTCGTGCCCGTACAACTCATTGAAACGGCATTCTGCTTTGCTTTGGCCGCCGTTCTGATGGTGCTCATTCACCGTGGGAAATGCGTCGGTCGCATTTTTCCCGTTGCACAGATCGCATACTCCGTGCCGCGATTTTTTCTCGAATTTCTGCGGCATTATGAGTTTGCCGTGGAAGGGAATATCTTTTTGACTCTCTCCGTGTGGCAACTGTTTTCGGTGTTGACCGTCGCCGTCGGTACGGTGTGGTTGTTGCTTGCAAGGAAAAAACTTGACTAAATTATCGTTTATAATGTATAATATTTATGAGGTGATGATTGATGCCTGAAATCAGTTTGTTTTTCGGTATTCGTATAACCATGAACTGGAATGAACACAATCCGCCGCATTTTCATGTTGAATATGCCGGATACAGAGCAACGGTTCTAATTCAACAAGGCAGGATTGACAAAGGTTTTTTGCCGAGCAGACAATTAAAGCTTGTTTTGGCATGGTGTGAAATCCATCGTGACGAATTGATGCAAAACTGGGAACTTTCTGCAAGTGGAAAACCTATGAACAGCATTGCTCCGTTGATGTGAGAAAGGGGATTGCTATGGATAATCTTGATTATAATCACTTTTGGCCGGAGGTTTTGCAGGTTGTCCCGACGGACAATTTTGGTATTTTTGTGTATTTCAATGACGGTTCCGTTCGTTTTTTTGATGTAAGACCGTTGTTAAGAAAAGGCACGGTATTTGAGCCGATGATGGAATTGCAGTTCTTTAAGGACAGGTTGACCATTATCAATGATACGGTTGCCTGGGATTTGACGGGAGATGCAGATCCCCGAAAATGTGTAGATTTGGATCCGTTTGTGTTGTTTGAGCAACCGTGTGTTGCTGATCCGCTGGAACAGGAAAGTGCTTAATTTTAATATGATACAGTCTTAATAGAAATGACCTCCGCGATGTGCTGTTCGCGGAGGTTTATATTATTCTTTTATACCGTTGACCGTCAGCAGAATTCCTCTGGAGAGTTTTTCCTGCTTGCAATCAAACATTTCCTGCATCACGAAGGCCTTGTCTTCCGCCATTTTGAAACTCACGCCGTAATCGGAACGCGGAACAACGGCACTGATGTAAATGTATCTCGGTATTTTTTCGGGATTCAGTTCATAATAAGCCTCTAAGCGGTGTGGCTCAAAACTCAACTGCCACGCGGAATACGTGCCGAACGGACGGTCGATGTATAAGTAAAGCCACGTCATGTCGGACAAGATCAGCACCGGATCGTCCTCATTGCTTTTTGCTTTGATTTTGTCGAGATCGTCCAAACTCTGTCGGTAGGTGCCGTAGTAGCGGTTGTTGATATGCATATTTTCATACGGGCCGTAGTCGATCAGACGGTCTTCGCTGTCTGTGTCGTAGCGGTAAAACAGGGATATGCTCTGGAAAGCGATCTGCAGAACGATGCCGAAACAAAGGAGCACACAGGTGATTTTTTGCAACGCTTTTTTGCAGTCAGCCTTGCTGATTTCACCGAGCAGGTCTTTTATAAAGAAAACCCCCGCGATGTTGCCGACGGCAAGCACCCATCCGATGGCAAGCAAGGCAAGATTGGAGGCCATGTGCTGTGTCAATGCGCCGACAACGGACGGGATCCATATACAGTAAAACAGTTTTTTGTTCTTATTGTGCGTTAAAATATAACACACGGAGGACAACAGGAAAAGAGGTAATGAGAAAAAATGCACGTTGCCTTCGCCGTTCATGACCGCAACGCTGACGCCGACGGTGTAGAAAACAGCCAAAGCAAGGCTTGCCGCAAGATAGAGAAGGCAATGGGACGGTTCTTTGCGTTTTTTGTCAAAAATCAAGGCAATGAACAGCGGAATCGGAAGAAAGAACAGTCCGAAACTGATCGTGTTGAAAGCCTCAGCCACTTCCTGTACTTTATCTTGTAATCCCTCAAGCGGAAACTTGAATATTCCGTGCTCGGTATCGGTCAGAAGATGCTTGAAATTCTGTGCAAAGGCAGACAATGTACCGCCTGTTGCAAAGAAGAAAGTAAGGCAAAGAACTGCGACAACAACGATGCCGAGGGTGAAAAACAAAAACGCTTTTCTGCTGAAATAGACCTTATGCAGAATTCCTTTTTGTGCAAGTGGCCGTTCTTTTTTATGTCTTTTTCTTCGTTCTTTGTTGATCGCGATCAGATTTTGTCGATGAAAATTGCTGTTTCGGTAGGCAAAAACAATCCACATTATACAGTAAATCGCAAAAATGATGCAAAAAAGAGGATTACACACGCAAGCGCAGGCATAAACGATACCCGTGAGAATGTAAAAAACAGGCTTTTGTTTGTCATAAAGAGTCAGCAGAAGCAGACAGCCCGCAATCAAAAACAACGCAAACAGGGAATTGTAACTTAAATTGATGATCTGCATCGGGGTTTGTGTGCAGAACAACACGGCGGCAAGCACCGCCCATATTCCGTGTTTTCGGAAAAACAGATAAATACCCGTTGCACACAACAAGTGAATGCAGGTATACACGGCTCTTAAAAAGACCACCAAGCCGTCAGCGGAACCTTTGATTGCAAGCCACAGCCGAACGGGTAAGTACAAAAAAACGGACGAGAACTGCGACATATGCCATTCATCCGCAACCAGGCTGTCACCGTTTATCAATCGCAATGCAATCGTCGGATAGAATGATTCGTCCATGTATCCTGCGTAGCCGCGCAGACAGGAAAACAGTAAAACGGCGCAACCGATCATGGAAACAAGAAAGCAGATATCCGATTTTTGTATTCTTTTGGCAGTCAAGTTTTTCACATCCTTTATGTGTTTATCATAACAACATCTTGATTATCTGTCAACACCCGTTTTAAGGTGTTATTTTTGTTGCAAATTTTGTCGGAATATGTTACAATAACACACGGATAAGGCAGACCATAACGGTAGGCGGTTACCTTCCTTCCTGTATCAGGAGGGAGATCTTTCTTTTCCCTCCGGAAAGGAGGGGATGCGCATGGTGTCATACGAAGAACTTATTATGTTATTAAGTCTTCTGATTGCTGTTGCAAATCTTGTGTTCAATATATGCAAACATATATTCAGCGCAAAAAAGAAATAACCGCCCCTGCTCTTCCAAAGTAAGGCGGCTATTTCGTCCTTGAAGGAAGGCTAACCGTCTATCGGTTTGCCTTATCTCACTTCTATTATAGCAACATCTTGATTATCTGTCAACACCCGTTTTAAGGTGTTTTTTTTATTATATAGAAAACTGCTCGCGATCGTGAGCAGTTTGCATATAACAAAAAGTACCTTTTTGCCCTCGGGTTTGGGGGATAGGGGGTTGATGCAGTTATTGACGGAGGGCTTCTGTTTGCAGTGCCTGCGGCTGCTTTTTGTCTTTATAATGCAACACAACGAGCATGATCGCCCCGACCACGGACATGAGCAATGCGTGCAAAGCAAGAGACGAAATGTTCAAAAACACCTTTTCATTGTCTGCGAGAAATTCCCAGCCGAAACGGGTGAGGCCGTAAGGGATGAGCATGATGAAATAGGTTCTTGCATCGCTGACATAATTCTTCTTTTTGTTCATAATTAACGTGATTCCTGCAAGAAGCAACGCTGTTAATGCTTCGCAAAGCTGAACCGGGAAAACAACAGCCTGTGCCGCATTGCTGAAAAGCCCCCATTCGCAGGGAATGCCGTAACAACAACCGGGGAACAGACAGCCGAGCCTTGCAATACCGTATACAATGCAGGCAGAAGGTGCAATATAATCACAACAGGTGCGCCATTTCAGTCTCATGGGTTTTGCAAGCAGGAACAACAGCAACGGCATCCATATATAAACACGCACGGCATTGTGGTGCCCCCAATCCGTAAACAGGCTTTCAAGCCATGAAAGTACGTAAGCCCATGCAAAAATCAGCAGATAGGAAGAAACGGTCAACAATAAACCTTTTGAGGGTTTGATGTTGAATTTTTTACCGTAAAATGTGTTGAACACAAAGATCGTTAGAAAGCCCAAAACATAAAAAGTCAGATAGTAACCGATCTCAACTCCGAAAAGGCTGAATGTTTTAGGAAAAACAAAGTCTGACAGCATGGATAACACCTCATCTATTTATTTTCCACAGGAACTGCAGAAACGGATTCCTGATCTCCCGCACGGCTTTTGCACCGATTTTAAAACATTTTTGCAGTTGTGCAAGGTCAAAATCTTCCATATTCTCTTTTTCTGCATGTTTGAGCAGAATTTGATCGTTTTGCTGCAGGGTGTTGACGGTGCATCCTGCTTTTGAGCAAACCCTGTAATATGTGATTGCCTGCACAAGACTGTAACCGTCATCGCATTGCAACGGTTTTCTGCAAAATAAAAACAGGGCGGCAAACAAAACTGCAAAAGCAACTGCACAAATGCCCAAAACAGGGTATCGCCACCGACAAAGAAGCAACAGTGCAAAGAAGATCAACGAGAGGGTGAGAAGAAGTAAAGAAATGTACCACATGAGCAAATATTTTGTTTTGCTTTTCATGTTCGCATTCTCCTTTTGATATTTCTGATTATATTATAAAAAAAGAAAAACATATTGTCAACATAATTTATTTTGTGTTTACAAAGTAAAAACAGCGTACATTACATTATAATATATATACTCTATGCGAAGCATTGCCGATGCAGTTTGCGGCCGTTGGCTGTTCGGGTTTCCCCTCTTGTGTTCTCAGACTGCGTGTTGTACACCATCTTGCGGTGATATGAGGGTAATTATAAACCATTTGTATACTTGCACAAATAACCCTCTCATATTTGTGCAGACTTTTTGCTGAAAAGAACTTGAAAACTTGACAGATATCGTGTATAATGACAATCGTATGATAGTGTCTAAAGGTATAATTATGTCTAAAATCAGACAAGGTTGTGCATTTAGATCAATCTTCAATTCAAGTCAGAAAAGGAGAAATGACTATGAAACGAGTTCTCAGAAACACATTGTGTGTGTTCCTGGCGATCATCATGGCATTCAGCGGTTTCCAGATGAGTGCCCCGAACATCGCGGCCAAACTCGGTCTGTCTATCTCTGCCTTGGCAGCGGATAGAACTTCGATCGACAATAAGTTGGCACAGGCACACCAGGTCGGTGGCGGCACGGTCAGTGCCTTCATCAGTGGCGGTGGCTCGGAAGGCAGCAATTCCTATAGCACGAGTTCTGCTTCTGCTGCCGACATCGCGGCTGCGAATGAAGCGTATGCATTTATGAATGCATACAAGAACACCAGCCAGAACAGTGCTTACAACACTGACAATCTGTACGGCGGTCTTACGCAGAATGCGGCTGTTCGTCGCCTGACGAATCCCAGCGGTACAGGTCTCGGCGGCTACAATGTTAACAACAAAAAGAACGTCGGTTCGGGCTATTCGGATACGCTTGGTGGCTATCAGACTCCTGCGATCACCTACAGCGGTCGTCTGAGCTCGGTAACCAAGACCGTTACCCTGAATGCATCCGTTGCTTCTTACATCAGTTCTTTCACGGACTATAAGAACATCGGTACCATTTACACGAAGGCTGTGTACACCTACACCAACTCTGTCGGTTACACAACAACCAATGCGGACAGCACCTACAACAGCAACTGGGAAACCGAAGACGGTTGTGTCACCAACAGCGGTACAGATGTTCACTCTGTCCGGACCACCACTGCTTGGGAATGGTACTACCTGTCTGCTGCTACCCAGAATTTGACGGCTGATACCTCCTGTGCTG
>JAFQKN010000060.1 GCA_017396895.1 Clostridia bacterium | reverse complement strand
TTGCGTTTTGTATCTTTTGGCTTTGCGTACATCATCAATCAGGGGACAGTTCATGTGATTGACCTTTTTTTATTCTTGTATGGTCAATCACAGAAGCCGTCCCCATGATTGACTCCACAAACTCACCGCTAAATCATAATTTATCTTTTTTCCGATCCCCCAACTTTCCGTGAAGAACCTTTTTTTATGTGTTTTTACTTTGTTGCGGCGGCAAAAACCGCATCGAATTCCGCTGACGGCATATACACATATACACGTCCCGCCATGCCCGTGAAGCCGACATATCCGCCTTCAAACAACCGTATGCCGAGCGTGGTGCCGTCATGCATTCCGAAAAAGATGTGCGCCTGCTTGCGGTTGAAGATCGCACTTGCCGATTCTGTGTCCGAAAGATCGGTAAACGGACTTTCATACAGTTTGTCGATAAATGCCTGCAGTTCTTCCTGCGTTACGCCGTCCAGGGCTTTGTAATTGCCTTTGGCGTAATCCCAATCGTCATGCAACTGATAAAACACCGAAACGTAATTTCCCGAAAGATGTAAAAGTGTGCCGTACAGATCGGCACCTTTATCGAGATATATGCCGTTCAGACAATCAAACAGACCGATGTAACTGCCGTCGGAGAAGTGCATGACCGCCGCCAGACGGAAATCGGGATCATAGCCGTTGACGGTGTAAAAATCCCATGTCGTGTTGGAGGCAAAATTCCCCTCGTAGTCCGATTCGTCCGACCAACAGGTGATTTTTCCGTTGCCTGTACCGACATATTCACCCAGTAAGGCTTTATTTGTATCGTTGTATGAAAGTGTGTACGGATCCCATACGTATTCACCCACGTATACCCGTCCGTTGTACGTGACCATGGCAAGCATATCCATCACCACATTCTCGTCATCCGTTTCGGGGATCGCAACGGGGGGAATGTAGATCCCTTTCTTGGAAGATGAAGATTGATAAGCGGAATCAGCGGTCGGATCTTGTACGCTCTGTGCAGTTGTAGGATCCGATTCAACCAAACCGCTGCAATCGTTTTGATCGGGTGTCGGTTCAACGGGGACGAAAAGGTTTCGATCGCTGTCGGCAACCAACCATGCAAACGCTGTAATGCATAGACAAACGGTCAGAACGACTGCGGCCTGTTTTTTTCTTTTCTGTTTTTTAACTGTTTGAACGGTGTATTTTTCTAAAATCAATCGAGTCTGTTCTTCATTCGAACGCATTTTCAATGCCCTCCTTCTGACAGGCGGTTCGAAGTGCCTGCCTTGCTCTGTAGGCGTCGTTTTTGATCTGCTTTTCGCTTTTTTTGAGCACTTGAGCCGCCTGCTTGTAACTCATGTCTTCAAAATATAAAAGAGTGAGTACCGAACGGTAATTTTGCGGCAAGGTCTGTAAGGCTGCATAGAGTTTGCGCTTGGTTTCCTCTTTTTCGAGCCTCATTTCGGGCAGATCAAAATGCGGCAGATCGAATTCTGTGCCGTCAATGGAGATCTCCGGATATCTTCTTTGTTTGCGCAAGAAATCGATCGCCTTGTTTTTTGCAATGCGGAACAGCCATGTCTTAAATTTGGCTTCTTCGCGGAAGGACGGTTTTTTGACAAGCAAATAACAGAATGTATCGGCGGCAAGGTCTTGCGCAGTTTCCCAATCCTGCACCAAGCCGAATAAAAACAGAATCAGCCGTTGGTTATAAACGGACACAAGTTGTCCCAGCGCATCTTTATCGCCTTGCAAAAACCGATTGTAATAATCATTGCCCTTGTCCATGTCGGCCCTCCTTTCGACGCATTGCCCTACGTACTATAAACGAATAAAACGAAAAAAAGTCTCACATATTCTCATTCAAATATAGCAAAATATAAAAATCATGTCAATTTGTGAAAAAATGAGGTCCTGCATTGCGAAAATGCAAAACCTCTTGCTGTTTTTATTTACGGCCAGAGATGGCGCAGATCTTCGATCTCTGCCGCGGTCAGATCATTCTCCATGTTGTCTCTTGCCAGATCGTTGTCGAAAACGTCGTATACGTCCGTCACGGGTTTTTCGATCTGCGAAGAGGCAAGCAGTTTTTCATGGAACAACTCCAACGAGGGAATATCGGGCTCGGTAATGATCGGATCCCGTTTTTTGTCGGTTTTCTTTTTCTTGCTTTGCAAGTTATCCATACTGTTCACCTCAATGACAGTATATGCAAAAAAGCAAGAACGAGCCTTTTGTTTTGCAGGTAAAAAAACTATATTTTTTCAGCAAACCGAAAATGTCCGTTTCAATTGAATATCATTCTTTTATTTTACAGTTGCATGTTGCATTTTTGTTTGATAAAATCAAATCGGAAATTGAAAAACAATTGCTGACGTTATATAATAAACAAACACCCTATGGAGGTCATTATGAGAAAAGATTTAGGTGCAAAATCCATGCTGTATCCCATGCCTGTGCTGATTTTGGGCACATACGACGAAAACGGCAATCCCAATGCCATGAATGCGGCTTGGGGCGGCATCAGCGAAGATCGGGAAATTTCCGTCTGCATCAGCGACACCCATAAAACGGCATACAATGTTGTAAAAAGCGGTGCGTTTACCGTCAGCCCTGCGGATGTTGACAATCTTGTTGCGGCGGATTACGTGGGGATCGTTTCGGGTAACAATGAACCCGACAAGATCCAAAAAGCAGGATGGACGGCTGTCAAAAGCGAAAAAATCAACGCTCCCTTGTTTGCGCAGTTGCCGTTTGCGCTGGAATGTGAACTGATCTCTTACGATCCCCAAACCTGCCGTCTGGTAGGGAAGATCGTCAATGTCAGCGCAGATGAACGCATTTTGACGGACGGAAAAGTGGATCTCGCCAAGTTTTTTCCGATCGTTTACGAGCCGTGTTCACACGGGTATTATTCCCTTGGTGAAAAAGTCGGACAGGCATTCTGTGACGGTAAAAAAATATGAGAATTACGTGTCTGCTTGAAAATACGACGCAGAATGCAGAACTGACCGCCGAACACGGGCTGAGCCTTTATATTGAAACCGAAGAAAGCAAAATCCTGTTCGATATGGGGCAGAGTGAAGCATTTTTATCCAATGCCGAAAAACTTGCGGTCGATCTGTCGCAGGTTGATTTTGCAATACTCTCACACGGGCATTATGACCACGGCGGCGGTTTGAAAGCATTTTTGGATATCAATAAAACAGCACCCGTGTATGTCAGCCGCCATGCCTTCGGTGCACATTATAACGGAACCGAAAAATACATCGGTTTGGATGTTTCTTTGCTCAACAGCGACCGGTTGATCTTTGTCGGGGATGAATTTCTCATTACGGAAAATGCCCGTTTGTTTTCCTGTAACGGTATGCCCCGTGCGCACGGTCTCGGTGCGTTCGGGCTGACAATAAAGGAGAACGGCATTTTTAAGCCCGATCCGTTTTTGCATGAACAGTATCTTTTGCTGGAAGAAAACGGAAAAAAAGTGCTCATCAGCGGTTGTTCGCACAAGGGTATTATGGATATTGTATCCTGTTTTGCACCGGATGTGCTCATCGGCGGTTTTCACTTTTCAAAAATTGAAGATGAAAAAACACTTGATAACGCAGTTTCGATTCTGAATGGCTTTGAAACGCAGTATTACACCTGTCATTGCACGGGATTACAGCAGTACGAATATATGCAAAAACAGATGCCGAATCTGCATTATCTGTCCTGCGGACAGACGCTTGTCATATAAAGCCAAAGCACACAAGCCAAGTCAGCCTGTGTGCTTTTATCTTTTTTATGTTCCGAAATACGGAAATTCTTTTCCCAAGTGCGGTACGGCATTCATGTACACCAGATGTACATCCGCAAACGGGCCTGTGCCTTCTTTGAAAAATACGATCTTCGTAATGCCCGTATTGAAAAAGGACGGATCGAAAGCCTGTTCGTGCGAAAGACCGAGCGCCGCATACAGCATAAATGTATTGAATGCGGCATGGGCGGCAACCATGACCTTTTCGCCGTTGTGAAAACGTTTGCGAAGGTAGGCAATTGCCTCTTTGCCGCGACACAGCAATTGCTCGTCGGTATCGTCCGCACCGTGGAAAATAATACGTTCGTCTGCATCCGTTTCAGCTGCACTGACGGCAAAGGGGAGCACAGCCTTTATCTCGGCTATGGTTTTGCCTGCACAATCCGTTCCCGTGTTGCATTCGGTGAATATTTTGTGGACTTCGATCTGCTTTGCACCGTCATCGGGTTGCTGTGCACGTACTGCCTCCGCCGTCTGCAAGGCTCTGCGCATTCCGCTTGCGAATAGATAATCAAGCGGATATTCCGCAAAATATTTTCCCAGCAGTTGTGCCTGTTGCTGACCTTGCTCGGTCAGCGGGGGATCGGATTTATGATCGTCGTCAAGACCGTCCGTCAGACCTGCGTTGCCCATGGATTCTCCGTGGCGAACCAAAAACAGTTCCAGTTCAATAATACCTTTTGCCATGTTTTTGTCTCCCATTTGTTTTTTGTGACTTTGTCACTGAAAAGCAAGTGTTTTTTGGGTATACTGAAACCAACAAAGAAAAAACACTCTTGAATGAAAGGAATGAATTTTATGTCAGTTGTTAAGTTAAGTAAAAATAATTTCGATCTCGCTTTGAACAGTGAAAAAAAGGTGCTTCTTGATTTCTACGCCGATTGGTGCGGCCCCTGCCGTATGCTTTCTCCGCTGGTCGATCAGGTGGCAGAAGAAAATGAACAGTACTTCGTCGGTAAGATCAATGTGGATGAGGAGCCTGAACTGGCCGCCCGTTTCGGTGTTGCAAGCATTCCGATGCTCGTTGTGATGCAAAACGGAAAAATTGTCAATCAATCCGTCGGTGCGAAACCCAAACCGCAGATTTTGCAGATGTTAGAGGGTTAATTCACGCAAGCGTTTTTTGTCAAGGATTTTGATTCCTTTGCGGGAAACTTCCACGATTCCTTCGTTTGCAAAATATTTTAACATTCTTGAAACGACTTCACGGGCAGATCCCATGTATTTGGCGATCTGCTCGTGTGTGTATGTCAGCACATTCGTCTGAAGCCGAGCCGCTTCATCGGATAAAAAGATGGCCAGCCGTTTGTCCATGCTCATAAACAAGATCTGCTGCATGACCCACATCACATCCGAAAAACGGCTGATCGCAGTTTCCTGTGCAAAGATCTTCACATCTTTGTTGCGTTCGGAGAGTGCGGCAAAAGCAGGGCCGCTGATGACCACGCATTCGCTGTCTTCTTCCGCATCCACGTGTACGTCAAATGTGATCGTCTGCAAAACGCAGGAGGCGGACAGCATACACATATCTCCCGCGTGCAGGCGGTACAATGTGATATCTTTACCGTCTTCGGACATAATATATACACGCAGACAGCCGCTTCTCACCGTAAAAACACCCGAACACTCGTTGCCGTCGTGCAGGGTTTCTCCTTTTTTGTATGCAAATGCCATGCTGCTGTTGCAAAGATGGTCGCGTTCCGTTTCTTCGAGGGAAGTCCAGAACGGAAAAATCTGTTCAAATAGTTGCCTGAACGAATCTTGCGGCATGATCGTTTCCTCCCTTTGGGTGCCGATAATAATTCTATATTAAAAAAACTTCCCCCAAATGTCAACCTTGTTTTGTGACACAGTCACGGAACAGCGGTGCGCAACGGGTGTATACTGTAATCAGAAAAGAAAAGGAGGTATCCGAAATGAAACACGTTTATGATACACTGATCATCGGCGGCGGTCCTGCAGGCTATACGGCGGCTTTGTATGCCGCGAGGGCAGGACTCGATACGCTTGTGATCGAAAGAATGTCGGTCGGCGGACAGATGACGCTGACGAGTGATATAGACAATTATCCCGGTTTTGAGGACGGTATAGACGGATTTGAACTGGGAATGAAGATGCACACGGGTGCGCAACGCTTCGGTGCAAAAACGGAATATGCGGATGTGCTGTCGGTGGATTTTTCGCAGAAGATCAAAGAAGTGAAGACCTCAAACGGTGATTTTTATGCCAAAACGGTCATCATTGCCACGGGTGCAAATCCGAGAGTGTTGAATGTTCCGCTTGAAAACGAATACACCGGACGCGGCGTACATTACTGTGCGCATTGTGACGGCAGATTCTACAAGGACAAAACGGTGGCTGTCATCGGCGGCGGCAATTCCGCTGTATCGGATGCGCTGTATCTGTCAAGACTTGCAAAGAAAGTTTACCTTGTACACCGCAGAGATTCTCTGCGAGCCACGAAAATCTATCACGAGCCCTTGCTCAAAGCCTCCAATGTGGAGTTTGTGTGGAACAGCACGGTGCGCTCCCTGCTTGCGGATGAAAAATTCAAAGGTCTCGTTTTGCAGAATGTGCACAACGGTGAAGTAAAAGAACTGACTTGCGATGCGGTGTTTGTTAGCATCGGCAGAAGCCCTGCAACGCAGTTGGTGCAAGGTGTGCTGCAACTCGATGAAAACGGCTATATTGTTGCCGATGAAAGCACGAAAACGAACGTGGAAGGTGTGTATGCTGTCGGTGACGTGCGGACAAAAGTGTTGCGACAAGTCGTAACGGCGGTCGGTGACGGAGCCGTAGCCGTGCATTATGCGGAAGAATACATTGCACAAAACGAGTGAAGTGCGGTATACTGTTGACAAGACAGAAAAAAATGAACGGAGAGAGAATTATGCAAGAAGTCAAGTTTTATTATTGTGAGAATTGCGGAAATATGGTGCAGGCCATTCATCATTTGAGCGCACCGATCATGTGTTGCGGCAAAAAAATGACTTTGTTGGAACCGGGCACCGTGGAGGCCTCTCACGAAAAACACATTCCCGCAGTGCAAACGCAAAAGAATACGGTCGCGGTGCAGATCGGTGAGGTCGAACATCCCATGATCCCCGAACACAGCATCCTTTGGGTGTATCTGCAGACCGATCGGGGCGGACAGATGAAATATCTGCACCCCGACGATGAACCGAAAGCCGAGTTTGCTTTGCATGACGAAAAACCGATTGCCGTGTATGCGTACTGCAATCTGCACGGTCTGTGGAAGACAGAACTGTAAATCGGAGTATATGGAAAATTTTGTATTTTCGGGTAGTATTAAGAAAAGTTTTGTGGTATACTGACTTCAGTTCAGTTTAATTGAAAACGGAGAAGTGTTATGCAAACTTATTCTTACGCCGATAAAGGATTTTTTGAATGCATCGAAAAAGACAAACCGCAGATTCAGCATCCGCGTGATGCCATTGTAAAAGTTACCATGGCAAGCATCTGTGCAAGTGATATTCACATCAAACACGGTCATGTGTCGCGTGCCGTACAAGGGGTTACGGTCGGACATGAAACGGTCGGGATCGTGGAAGAAGTCGGAGGCTCCGTTACCAACGTCCGCCCCGGTGACCGTGTGACGGTGAACGTGGAAACATTTTGCGGTGAATGCTTTTTCTGTAAAAACGGCTACGTCAACAACTGCACCGACAAAAACGGCGGTTGGGCTTTGGGGTGCCGCATAAACGGCGGTCAGGCAGAATATGTGCGTGTGCCGTTTGCCGATACGGGACTGAACAAGATTCCCGCCCGCGTGACGGATTTGCAGGCTTTGCTGGTCGGTGACGTGCTTGCAACGGGATTCTGGGCGACACGCATTTCCGATATTACGGATGAAGACACGGTGCTCATTCTCGGTGCCGGGCCTACGGGACTTTGCACCTTACTGTGCACGATGCTCAAAAAACCGAAACGCATCATCGTGTGTGAAACGGACGAAAACCGAATTCGCTTTGTCAACGAGCATTATCCGTCCGTTTTGACCGTGACACCCGAAGTGGTGGAAAACTTTGTGCGCGATGTCAGCGACAACGGCGGTGCGGATGTTGTCATTGAAGCCGCAGGCGGGGAGAATACGTTTGAAACGGCATGGCGATGTGCCCGTCCGAATGCGGTTGTCACGGTGGTTGCACTCTATTATAAACCGCAACTTTTGCCCCTGCCCGAAATGTACGGCAAGAATCTGACGTTTAAGACAGGCGGTGTGGACGGTTGTGACTGCGCGGAGATCCTTCGCCTCATCGAACGCGGAAAAATCGACACGACACCGCTGATTACGCACGTTTTTCCGTTTGAAAAAATCGAAGAAGCATACGATCTGTTTGAAAATCGCCGCGACGGAGTTATCAAAGTTGCAATTAAAATGTAAAACAGCTGTTTTTGTTGTCTGAAGATTGCAAAAATTACTTGAAAATAAAAAGTTTGTGCATTTTAGTGCAAAAACTTGACTTAAACACCTTTTTTGTGCTATACTTAAATAGTACAAGGAGGTGTTTTTTTTGATCGATTCACATAAACTGAAAAAGAGAGACGTTTATCTGAACAAATTGGTCGCATTCAGAGACACCGAGCCTGTGAAGGTGATTACGGGCATTCGCCGTTGCGGAAAGTCCAGTCTCTTGAAACTGATGGTGGAACATTTGAAAGAAACGGGTATTTCAGCGGATCAAATCATTGAAATGAATTTTGAATCCCATGCGTTTAATAAAATGTCGGCAGATGATTTTTATGACTATGTCAGAGAAAGAGTCCTTCCCGACAAGAGAATGTATTTCTTTTTTGACGAACTGCAACGCATAGAAAACTGGGAAGAGACCGTCAATTCCTTTCGGGTGGATTTCAATTGCGACATTTATATCACCGGTTCAAATGCATATTTGCTGTCTTCTGAATATGCTACTTATCTTTCAGGTAGATGTGTTGAAATTAAAATGCTGCCGTTATCCTTCAGTGAGTTTATTTATTTTCACGGTTTCAGAGTTGAAAAAAGAGACAATCTTCTCGGCGGCAAAAGTCTTCGGGTAATTGCCGAAAACGGAGAAATATATGAACTTCGTGAGATTTTTGAGGCTTATATGCGCTTCGGAGGGATGCCCGGTATTGCTGATGTGGGATTCAATCAGGAAAGAGCCATGGTGTTACTGGACGGTATTTATTCAACCGTTGTTGTCCGTGATATTCTTGAACGGGAAAAACGCAGAGGGCAAAAACATATAACGGACCCTGTGTTGCTTCGAAAAATCATTCTTTTCCTTGCGGATAATATCGGCAGTAATATTTCTGTTTCATCGATCGGCAATACACTTGTTAATGAGGGGTTGCTTAATGACGACAAAAGAAAAGGAAATCCGAGTGTGCATACAGTGCAGGCTTATGTAAACGCTTTGATTGAATCCTATTTTTTCTATGACATCAAGCGGTTTGATATGAAAGGTAAGGAGTATCTGCGAACCCTCGGAAAGTATTACATTGCGGACATCGGTCTTCGCAATTACCTTTTAGGTTTTCGAGACCGTGACAACGGTCATGTTCTTGAGAATATTGTATATTTTGAATTGCTCCGCCGCGGATTTGATGTTGCAATCGGCAAGGTGGATGCCCTTGAGGTTGATTTTATTGCCACAAAAGCAGATGAAAAAATATATGTACAGGTAACGCAGTCCATGATGAGTGAGGATGTGAGAAAAAGAGAACTTGCACCTTTGCAGAAAATCAATGACAATTATGAAAAAATCATCCTTTCAATGGAACCGGGATTGGATTCAGTTTATGAAGGAATCAAGTCGTGTCATTTAATAAACTGGCTGATCGGGCAGGAATAACAGCATAGCGGACACAAAAAAAGGAACGGCATCACATTCGCAAGAAAAGTTGATGTGTTCCTTTTTTTTGATATTGCTTATTTTGAAAAGATATTGACGATGCTGACGATGAAAATGAACAATGCAACGACAAGAAGCAGAATTGCACTCGTTCGGTTGCGTTTCCATTCCTGCAAGCCCATTGTCAGCATGAGCACACCCAGCATGGGAATTGCTATGAAGGTTGCCTGATCCCAGACGTGCAAAAGACGCAGCAATGAAAAAATGATGGTCAGGGAAGAGGCAATCAGCCGAATGACGGTCAAAATTCGATCTTGTTTTGATAATGCCTGAAAGCCGTTCTTCATAGTCGCATCCTCCGTTTTATTCTTTGTCAATTCCGAACAGCAAGCGGCCGTCGGCATCGTAAATTTTTTCATTGCCGAACGAAATGTCTGCCGGAACATCGTCATTTTCCGTGTTTTCGTATGTTACAATAACCGTGTGCACGTAACCGAGAGCATCCGTTGCGCTGACGTGTAAGTTTAAGCATTCATTTTTTGCAAGCGGCAAACGCAAGGAAAAATCGCATTCGGGATGTTCGCTTTGTGTGTCTGCCTGCATTTCGCGCACCGTCCGGGTGATCTCATACGGTTCACCTTTAACGCCGTTTCTTTCTTCCGTTGCAAAAAAGCGTTCAAAGGGAATGTCAGATGCAGGTGCATCCGATACCGAAAAGCCGAATACTACGTTCAAATTGCCGTCTGCATCCGTTTCGTTGCCGGATAAATTGCAAAAAAGGGAAGGCAAGTATTGATTGCACAGCAGTGAAAGATTGACCGAGGTCAAAACTTCCGTTTTTGTGATTCCCTCACTTGTTGCTGACAACACGGGAAAACTGTCATACTGTGCAAACAGCTCCGCCTGCAAGGTTGCAACATATTCATTTCCGTTTTTCTCAAAAACAGCCGTCTGTCCGTCAAACAAGACCGACAACTGCATATCCTGCGTAACGGTTTTCGGAACGGCGGTCAGCGTAACCGCTACCGTGTTGTCCTCTTTGTTCAATGCGCCGTATTCGTAAGATAGTTCGCTCAGCAGACTGTTCTGTTTTTTGAGCGCTTCGTCCACGGTGTGCTCAAAAGTTGAAAATTTGTTGTCAAGTGCGTCCACATCGCTGTAAACGGAATTTAACCGCATCTGCATATTTTCAACTTTTTTCGCAATACGCGCATTTTGCACGCAGGTGATCAAGGAAAGCACCAACAGAACGGTCAACGGCAACTGTGTGCTCAGAAAAAACTGTTTTTTGTCATTCATGCAAAGCCCTCTTTGTTATTTGAGTTGTTCCGCCCATGCGCTTTCTTTGAAGCCGACGAGCACGAAATCATCCCCGACAAGAAGCGGTCTCTTGACGAGCATTCCGTCACTTGCCAGCAAGGCGATCATGTCTTCTTCGCACATGGCGGGCAATTTGTCTTTGAGTTCCATGGATTTGTACAAAAGTCCGCTTGTGTTGAAAAACTTTTTCAGCGGCAGACCGCTTTTTGTGTGCCATTTTGCCAGTTCTTCCGCAGACGGATTTTGTGTTTTGATGTCACGCAAAACAAAGGGAATGTCATTTTCTTCCAGCCATTTTTTTGCCTTCTGACAGGTCGTGCATTTGGGGTAGCAAATAAATTCAAACATGAAAATCACCTTTTAATCCATTTCGATCAGTTCATATTCTCTTGAACCGATGCCGAGTTGTTATGCCGCTTCGATTGTGTGAATGCCGTTGCGGCTTTCGATGCGTTCAATGAGGTGGGGTTTACCGGGATCGGAACACGCATACACAAGGTCAATGCAAGCCTGATCGATCGCAACGGGATCGCTTGAAACCAGAATGCCGATATCGGCAATGCAGGGATCCTCCGCCACCGCACAGCAGTCGCAGTCCACGCTCATATTTTTCATGACGTTGATATAAACGATCTTATCTTCAAACAGTTGCGTGACCGAGGACGCGGCATCCGCCATGGATTCAAGGAAAGAATCGTGGTCGGATTCCCAGAGCAGATCCGGATCGCCCGCACCGTGAATATAGGCTTTGCCGTAAGAGGAGGCAAAACCGATGGACAGTTGCTTGAGTGCGCCGCCGTAGCCGCCCATGGGATGCCCTTTGAAGTGGGAAAGCACCAGAACCGAATCGTAATTTGCGATGTTTTTGCCCACATAATTTTTTTGGATCACTTTGCCGCCGGGGATCGGGAGTTCGGTGTCGGGGCCTTCCGCATCCAGTAGATCTACGTCAAAATATTTTGACCAACCGTGGTATGCAAACAGTTTTCTGTGTTTTTCCGTTGTGTTTCGCTCACCGTTGTAGGCGGTGTTGCATTCAACCACGGTGCCGTTTACATATTCGATCATCGGTTTCCAGAAATCGGGACGCAAAAAGTTCTGATTGCCTTTTTCACCCGAATGCACTTTTACCGCCACTTTGCCGGGCAGATCTTTCCCGAGTTTTTTGTACAGTGCAGGCACGGTTTCGGGGGTGATGGTACGTGAAAAATATACTTTGGATGCCATTTTGATTTTCTCTCCTTTATACTACTGTTTTTTTGTTTTTTACGGTCTTGCCGTTTGCGTTGATGTAAGAGTATTTTCTGCACTGAAACAGTTCTTTTCTGCCTGCTTCGTTGCGGGTGAACACAAGTTCAAATTTACTGCCGCTTTGCCTCAATTGTTGCGCAAGCACGGCGGCAGTCTCTTTGTTTGCCGCCAACACGGCGGGACAGGCAAAACTTTGCACATAGTTGCGTTTTGCGGCATTGCCGGGTTGCTTGGTTGCGATCAGCAGATAGCGCGGATCGTCAATGGGGGAGAGCATCTGCGAAACAGCATCGGCAAACACCTTCTTTTCTCTTGCGCTTGCATTGCTCAGCGAACAGAAAATACTGTCTCCTTTTGCGGATTTTGTAATGCGAACACCTGCGCGGTCGCTTTCGACGGCACCTGTCTGTTTGAGTGCTCTCAGCACGCAGTTTGCAAGCGTCTGCACGGTTTTTTCGGGGGAAGCGTTTTTGGTAACGACGGACACGGTTTTGACCATTGCAAAGCCTGCAAGTGCCGCAATGACAATGCCGATGATACCGCCCAAAACACCTGCCGTAAACGTGACGATCAGTGCAAGAACAAGGACTACAGCAAGAATGACGGCGTTAATCTTATTCTTGTAAACCGCCTGCGCAGGCTGAACGGTTGCGGGAATTTCACTGACTTCTTCAATTTCCGTTCGTGCGTTATTTTTGACCGTACCGTTCCATCGATTGACCGTATTGGTGCGGTCGGACGCGAGCGTGAGCATCTGTTCGTTGATGCGTGCAATGCCTTCTGCGTTAAACGGGGGGCGGATGATATCCAGTCTGTCCATGCCGCTTTCGATGGTGTCGCTCGAATACGCAGGTGCCTGGAAACAGGCAAAACGGCGTTGCATGGTGGCAAAATCATTACCGGGGACGGTATTTGCATCCGCTTGCTCATCGGTCGGATCCACCGTGGCAAGATGCCAGATGTTCGACACCTTTTCGGGTTTGTTTTTGTCGATTCGTATGGCTCTGCCGCGCATCTGGTTGGACAGCATGAACGAGCCGACGAAACTGGCTAAGATCAGCGAATTGATGTTGGGGGAGTCCCAACCTTCGCCCAACAGGGATTTTGTGCCGACAAGGATGTTGATCTCCCCCTGTTGGAAAACTTCGGTGATGATTTTGACCTTGTTCTTGTTTGAGCCGCCGAAAATGACTTCCTTGTGGCTTGTTTCTCCGATTGCGCGCACCGAACAGGAGACATTTTCGCGTGCGGCAACCGCAACCGCGGCAGACACGGCTCGAACGGGCAGAATGACAAGATTGCCCGATAAAAGTGCAATTTTTGTGTTTTCACCGTGTGCCCTGCGAATGGATTCAAACACGGGCACGGTGCCCAATGCATGAATTTCCTCCTGCGTGCCGACCAGTTTCATCATGTCTTTTTTGATGAAGTCGGTCAGGATCAGCATACGCAGTTCTTCGCCTGCGCAAGCGATCTCACTTTCAACAATTTTGTTTATACTTTCCAGTTTGCCCGTGGATGCGAGCAACATACGGTCGATCTTGTCGGTGGAGCACAACTGCACCTTTCTTTTTTCAATGAGTGCCTCGCGGGAAAGATTTTCACGCAGAGCATCCGAGATCTCCTGCGTGAAAATGTCGGGATTGTCTATAATGAATTGAAATGCTTTTTCTGCTGTTTTTATCGAATAAACAGGCGGCTTTTTGCCCTCAAAAACCAGTTTTTCCAAAGACGGAGAAACGGGTGCACCGCTGTGTTTTACCGCACAGACCAAGGCGGCGAAGTCGGACAAATGATCGTATAGTGTTTCCTGTGCCTGTTCGCTTGCCGTGCCGACACCGCTTGCCTGTAACGCATTTGCAAGCACACCGCTTTGCAGGATCACTTCCGTGCATTGTTTTGCTTTTTCCTTATAGGCAGACAGGGTTTGTGTTTCTTTTTCGGTCGGGTAATTGAAGTAAATAAAATCCTGATGCGGACACAGTGTTTTCTGCGCCACGAGTTGCGGAACGAATATTTCTTCGTCAATTTCACCGCAAAGCGTTGTGTAACGTGCCCATTCTTGCGGTGTGCTGTCGTAGGGCGGTGTGGCGGTCAGTGCAATTACGCAGACTTCGTTGCCCAAAAGCGAAATAAATTTTTCAAGTGCTTTCTGCCATTCGCTTTTCAAATGATGTGCTTCGTCCAGGCACACCGTTGCAATGCCTGCTTTTTTTACTGCATCCAACAGTTCAAATTCGCTGAAATCCTGTGCTTCTTCCGAGTCAAAAGAATCATCGTCCGCTTCTTCCTCCACTGCGGTTTTTGTGAAAGCCGCGTGTAAAGCCTGATAGGTGACGGACGTGATCAGTTTCGGCTGTTTGAGTGAATACGATACGTATTTTTCGGTCTGCTCACCGTCGGGCAGATAGCATTCCGCAAAGCGTTCACCCCATTGCTGTCGGATGGTAACGGAGGGGGAGAGTACAAGTGCGGGTTTCTTTTGACGACAGATCAGCTCCAAGCCCAATACCGTTTTGCCGCTTCCGGGAGCGGCTACAATATGAATGCGCCCGTCTTTTAAGTGTTTTTGCGCGTTGTCAAGCACATCCTGCTGATAATTACGGAATGTCCATTTGAACTGAATGTCAGCAAATTGATCCATAGAATCGTCTCCCGAATAGATATGTAAAATTATACTCTCTTTTGCAATAAAAGGCAAGTATTTTCGGTTTTTGAATTCCTTTGTTGACACAATCAAATTTTACGGGTATTATGAAAGAAAACACGGTTTCACCCGAAAAGGAGGAAAACCCATGCAACAGTCACTCTTTTATATGAATAATCTGCTTCACATTCTTGAGGAAATCACACGTACGCAGTTGCCGGCCATTGATGCCTGCGGCAAGGCATTTGCAAAAGCACTTGAAGACGGGCATAGTATTTTTCTGTTCGGTACGGGACATTCTCATATGTTGGCCGAAGAACTGTTTTACAGAGCAGGCGGTCTGGTGAATTTGCATCCCGTGCTGGAAACGGCACTGATGTTGCATGAATCCGCATCCAAAAGCACGGAGATCGAACGCTTGCAGGGCTATGCCGATATTCTGTTTGCCGATTACGGGATGCAGGCAGGGGATGTGATCGTTATTATCTCCAATTCGGGCAGGAACGGTGTCTGCGTGGATATGGCGCAACTTGCAAAAGAAAAAGGGCTGACCGTAGTCGCCCTTACCAATCTCAATCATTCAAAGTCGAGTGCTTCCCGCCATCCGAGCGGTAAAAAATTGTATGAATTTGCCGATATCGTACTGGATAACTGCGGCTGTGTGGGGGATGCGAGTGTATATTTTGACGCCCTCGGCAGAAAAGCCGCACCGACCTCCACTTCAGCCGGAGCCGCCATGCTGAATGCGGCCGTGGTTGCGTGTATTGAGACCATGCTCGCTGACGGTGTGTTGCCCGAAGTGTTCTCCAGCAGCAATGTTGACGGCGGTGACGCGATCAATAAGGCATTCATCGACAAATACAAAGGCAAGATCCGTTCGCTGTAACACATGAATCACAAAAAAATCCCCGTAAGGATTTCGCACCGTGCGTTCCTTACGGGGAATCTTTTATTTGAGATCAATCGCAGAAATGATGTTCAAAGGTTGCCGAACCGTCGGAATGAATGCACAACGTGGAGCCGCCCTGCAGACCTTCTTCATAGTAGCAGGCTCTGCCGAGTTTCAGACCGTAGGAAAGTCTGACGCCTTCGTAAACGAACGAAGCGTTGTTCACGTGGTCATGACCGAAGATCATGTTCTTCGTGCTGCCGAGATCGGTTACAACGTCCATGAAGTGGTTGTTGACCGCACCGGGACAGGGATTTTCGTGAATGACACCGAAAGAACCTGCGGCGTATT
>JAFQKN010000059.1 GCA_017396895.1 Clostridia bacterium | reverse complement strand
GTTTTCGTAATTCATTGTTTTCAATCCTTTGTGAGCTTGGATTTTATCCACCTATCAACATATTTCGCTGCTTGTTCGGGAGTAAGATTAGAGGTATCAAGCAAATCAATATTTTGCTCGGTTTTATCGTGGTTTTCTTTCAACCAATTATTGAACTGCTTTGAAGAATTAATCCAGTTTTCATCGGTAACTTTTCTGCCGACTGTCATTCTGTGCATCATAGTTTCATCATCGCAAACTATAGCTAGATAATACATATCAGAAAACAATTCTCTTTCAGGCAGATTTTCAAACTGCTTTGGTGTACAAGCTCCACACACAACACAGGGTTTACCAATTTGTGAAATGTTGGCACAAAGCTTCATCCACATTCTGCGATATTCTCTGTAATCATCTTCAGGTGTGTTGTAAACATCGTTCCAGGCTATGTCACTTTCAAGAACAATATAATCTGTTTCATTTTTAAAAAGCTCATTACAAACAGTTGTTTTACCTGCACATGAAGCTCCCGTGA
Source organism: Clostridia bacterium (assembly GCA_017396895.1). GTDB lineage: Bacteria > Bacillota > Clostridia > Oscillospirales > Acutalibacteraceae > RUG806. The sequence goes on along the minus strand of JAFQKN010000059.1, from coordinate 55,006 downwards.
TGGAGAACAAAGGTAATTTTTTAGTAGGTTTCATAGTGTTTTTCTCCTTTTTTATTATTGTATCACGGTGGCTTGTTAGGTGTATATGTAAAGAATGATTATAATTAAACTTTACATAATATCAAATCTTCTGTTTACAACTGTATATCCCAAATCTACAGATGTGAAATTGCCATGTGTTTTTGCATATTCTCCGAGTTGAAGGTCATCAAAGGGCAGAGCACCTTTTATCAGAATATCGTTGGTGACAAACTTAAAAATTGATTTATAAAGCTTGTCTTTTTCCTTGCCGTCAGCAAAACGGATTGCACAGCAGTTATTGAGCCTCATTCCGTAAACTTCGTCAATACCGCAACCTGCAATGGCAATCAAATTATCTTTTTCAAAAACACCGTATTCAAGATTGTTTTCATCGAGATAATCCTTCTCGTTAAGCAAGTGTTTTACATAGCCGTCTTTTCTGCCGTTTGCCCATTTTGTGATTGCTTTTTTGTCTTTCGGTGTAAGCAGTCTGATTGTGATATACTCGGGAAGCAAGCAATCAAAAGGTTCACCGAAATATAATGCCTGCGGTGTGACCTTGAGATTTTCCGAAATACCGTAAGAAGAAAGAATTTCTTTTATCTCTGCTTCATTCTTATCTGAATAAAATGTCTTTTTCTGCGGAAAACGTTCTATCCAGTCTGCTAACAGCTTAAAATCATCAGTCTGTATTTCAAGATAACAACTACCGCTAAAATCATCACCGATACCTATAAATCCGTTTTCATAATTGCCATCAGGTGCAACGATTGTAAGACCGCAGTATTTTATTGTTGTGCAGAAATATCCATACCGTTTCGCATCCTTTTCGAGAAGAAAATCAATCGCTTCCGAAGAATCAACAATCTTAAAATCGGGATTGTCATGCACAAATCGTGTTGCAACAGTTTTGTCTGTTATCTCACCCATATACATCATTCTGCTTTTGTTGTCGGCACGATATTCGCTCGGTGCAACACCGTACTTTTTCTTGAATGATTTTGTGAATCCCTCGTGGGAATCGTAACCGATTTCAAGGGCAATATCCAGTACCGATTTATCTGTAGTGCGAAGAAGGAAAGCTGCCTGCTTCAAACGGATATAATTTATATATGCGGTAACAGTAAAGCCCGTGTGAGAAAGAAAAATGCGGTTGAAATAATCAATTGAAAAGCCAGCATTCTTTGCGACCTCTTCAACGGATATACCGCTTTCGGTAGCATTTCGCTTTGCAAAATTCACCGCATTGAAAATGAGTTCCGTATTTTCCATATTAACATCTCCTGAACATAATAGTGTGTAAAAATCGACCTTTACAACACCATTATATCTGTAATCAGAAATGTTTTCTTGAACAAAAACGGTTTATTTAACACCATTTGCAAGGAACATTAAAAAATACATCATCACATAGCTTAAAGCCTATATTCTCATAAAAACTTGCTCTTTCAGTTGTAGTACCAACAAGCCATTCAGAGTTTGAAACTTGTTCTCTGCATCTTCTGACAAGCTCTTTACCAATACCATTACCCTGATACTCAGGTAACACTGCTAAATCATAAATAACAGACCTGAACATTAAATCGCTCAAAACTCGAACACAACCCACTAATACACCGTCATCCCAAGCAGAAATAACAATTGTTGAGTTGAGAAAAGGTTTATTAAATTTATCAATCATTGTTTGTGTAGTTGATTCTTCATCTGCCCAACCAACAGCAACAAATAACTTATATAGTTGTTCATTCGGCAAATCTTTGATTATTTTATATGTAATATTCATAAATCTCACCACTTTATTGGTTAATTAAGATTCGTACTGTATTCTCATAATCTGTTTTCAAGGTATTTAATGCACTGTCTGCCCAACAGGGGAAAGTTTTTCTTTGACAAGCGTGATATAGCGTAACCAACACCGATGCGACATCATCAACTATGATTTCTTTCTTATCAAATTCTCCATAGGCTTCAAGAAAAGCGTTTTTAGCATTCTCACCGAGAGATGAACACACATTGCGAATGTCAGAATAAACATAGCCTTTACCAAGCAAATTATAATCAAACATAAATGCAGATGTTTTGTCCTTGGCTACAATAAGATTTGTGTAATAAAAATCATTATAAGTGAGAACCCTTGGCAAACTCCTGATTTTTGAAACTATAACATCAAAGTTATCATCAATAATTTTCCAAACTGGCAGGCTTTGTGTGCCTGTTTTTTCTTTGATAAATTCGATATTATCTCTTGTTATAAAATCTGTTTCATCATAAAGTTCCGTGATATTTCCTTCAGCAAAATCTTTACTGCGTGTATGTAAAAGCTTATACCATTTAGCAATCTTTGAAGCAATAGTAACATCATCCAAATCTTCTTTTATGGCAAGCCTGAATATATCACTTTGTGAAACGTCTTCCATAAGAATACCTGAATCAGTAAAACCAAACACCGTAACAGTCGGAATGTTTAAAGCTTTCAAAAGTTGATAATTCTTAATTTCACGCTTATAATCATCATTTTGAAAATATTTGATTATGTATGATGTTGTGACATTCTGAACTCTCGCAACGATAACCCCGTCTTTATTCTGAATTAAATCTATTGTACTGTATGGGGTATTCAGTTTTTGGAGTTCTTTTTTGATTTTCAGCTTTTCAAACATATAAATCACCAAGTGAAGTTTTATAAAACAATTATACTCTTTCAATAATAAAAAATCAATCCAAACAGAAAATGAATGATGACGTGGAACTTTATCTCTGTCACCGACTTAACTATTCTAATATTAATTCACTATTTACATCTTCTCTTACATGAGCTCCAATATTTTAATAATAAAACTACAATAAATTTTTTGCAAATCCCTTGACATTTTAGAGTGAAACGCCTATAATAATGTCAAATACATTTAGGAGGTTCTGAATGAACGTAAATAAAATTAACTTTCCCCCTGAACTTATTTCAAAAATTGTTCGTTGTGTTGAGGAAGCCACTGGCAATGATATTCGCATTGATATTCAAAAAAATAATTTGCAAACCCGAAATAGTGTTCCTGCAAGAGTGTGGGACTTACTTAACACTAACTTAATTAACGAACTGGATATAGATGAATGCACTATCGCAAAGACTAAACGTGGCCCTTGGGAAATGCTTGTTATTTTTGAGAAAACTACCCAATGTGTGTTCACTTTTATGAGAGAAAAAAGATTTGAGGAGCTTAAAAAACAGCAATGCAAGCGAAGAAATATGCATTATGTTGATATGTTGTCAAAACAATTCAATAGTGACTTGATAGCGGAAGAAAACCAACTCTCTTTGTTTGAAGTATCTTTTTCCGATGAAGATAGGCTTTCAGAATTAGTACAGAATCTTCTTTCTGAATTAAAAGGTGATGCTGATATTGTAAAGAATCACGTTTTAGTACTTTTTGAAGCTGTAGGTTATCAACTAACACATATTAGAGCGGTAATGGTTACTCCTTCACTTGATATCGCCAAGGATTGTGATGAAAACTGGTCACAATATATTTCAGGTAATGAAAGTGCTGTTGTTGAAAAAATTGAAGCACCAGCATCTCCGTCAAATCAGCCTTCACGTGGTTTGTCGTTAAAACCAAAAGCACTTAATCGTCAAAAGAGTAATTCAAAAATCAAAGAAGCAGATAAAGAAAATATCGGAAAAGCATAACAATGGAATAAACCACATTTGTAATGTCAAATACCCCTCCCATATTTTTATTGTTATATCTGTGTATTATCAAATATTATTTATCGCTTTATAAGAGGAGTACAACAATGAACAAAGTTTTTAACGGAGAACGATTAAAAAAAGCAAGAATTTATAGAGGTTTGACAGTTGCAGAATTAGCTGAAAAAGTCGGCTGTCAACGTCAAACACTTTCTATGTATGAAATATCCAAAAGTTCTCCTTCCGATAACAATATAATTAAACGCATCTCTCATGAACTTGATTTTCCAATTAATTATTTTTACGAAAAAACTATTTCAAACATATCAGAAACAGTATACTTCCGTTCCTTGCTGACTACAAATAAAAAGTATCGCAATGAGCAAATTGTGAAAATGGAATTTTTATCTCAGGTCTATATGTTATTGCAAGATTACATCGAATTCCCACAGTTTGAAACACTTAACATTTCAAGTGAATTATCACCGAAAGAAGCAGCTAAAAAGTTAAGAGAATTGTGGGAGTTGGGAAATGAACCCATTGATAATTTGATTTCAATTGTCGAACAACATGGCATATTAGTAACATCTTTTGCTACAACTACAGATGATGTTGATGCTTTTAGTCAACTGGTAAACCTTGGTGACACACCTACGTTTCTTATTGCATATTCAAATAATAAAACATCTGCTGCTCGAATTCATTTTGATATTGCTCACGAATTGGGTCATATTTTCTTGCATGATTGGAGCGAGGATATTGAAAGTCTTCTGAAGGATGAATTTAAGAATAGAGAAAGAGAAGCTAATGATTTTGCTGCTGAATTTTTGTTACCGGAAGAAACTTTTAAAAGAGATGCCCAAAATGGACCTCAAACAATACCTTATTATAAGTTTTTAAAAAAGAAGTGGAAAGTTTCAATTGCAGCAATGATTCGACGAGCTGAAAAGTTAGGAGTAATGACTACAGAAGAATATCAAAATCTTATAAGAATAATGCAGAGAAGAGGACAAAGAAAAGAAGAACCTTTGGACGATATTTTGCTTACAGCAGAACCGGCATTATTAAAAATGTCCGTTATGATGTTGTTGCAAGAAAAGGTGTTCACTCCTGATGAATTTATGAATGAGCTTTCAGACGAGTATGGTCTAAGCATAAATGCATCTGAAGTTGAATATTTGTTGGATTTACCTAGAGGCACGCTTGTAACTACTAAAATAATTAATTTTCCAACTTTACAAGTAAAATCAAAAGATTAAACTTTACCAATTAACTAAGTGCAGTGAACAAAATACACACTGCACTTAGTCTTATAACAAATTATTTATAAATCAAATCAGAATAGACAATTTCTCTCGCCCGTGCATGAATGTCACACATTCTCTGCACCCAATCCATTTGGTTTTGTTTTTTCAATTCTTCAGTAACACCCTCTGATACTTTCATCTGTTCCACGAGCATATCAAACATTTCACCAGCCTGTTTGTCAACATCTGCGAGACATGTCCAAAGTGTACCTTTAGTGAGCATAATATTAAATTGAACTTTCTTGTGTTTGATAAGGTGATTCTTATGCATCATTCCCCAGTTACCGAGCCTAATGGTTGCTTCTTTAGGCGGCAGAGTGAGGTTTGGAATAAGAAAATCTCCAACTTGTCGATATGTGATTGAATTATTGTTTGCCATAAAAATAGCCTCCTTGTATTTGATAATACCATTGTACAAGGGTGCGTGGAATTTGTCGAATGTGTGAAAACAAAATAATTTATAAAATACAAATTTATTGTTACGCTTTGTACAAATAAGAGTTATTATAAAATAGTTATGTTTTGATTCAAATATTTATAGATCTTATTTCTAATAATGAAAGGAATAAAATAATGTCAAAAAAGCAGAAAAAACTATCACAAAAACTTACAAAGATAATATATTTTGATGAAAGTTCAGTTACTGATTACATTCAAATAATTGAAGGTGGAAATCTTACAAAAACAACCGAACTTTTAAGTGATGATACTAATAGTGCTGAAGGAAAGATGGTGACTGAGGTATCCGTAGGTATAAGCAGTCTTTTTAAGAGTTTAATTGGGTTTGGAGCTAAGACGAAAATAGATACAAATTTAGAGACATCTTTTAAGAGTGAAGCTCTTGTAAAAACAATATTGCAAAATACAATTCTTACAGACTTTTTGGATATTGTGGATAAAGAGTCAACATCTGTTAAAGTTTTTAAAAACATAAAAATTAAGGTGTTTAAAGATTCTTTGAGCTATGTAATTATGATTTCGCCCTACATGAAAATGTTTAAAGGTGAAGCGCTTAATCTTGACACTGATTTGGATTTAAGTATTGATATTGTAAAAATGGATGAAAGCATAAAGCTTGCAAAAGGTTACTTCGAATTTGAAGGAATATCTAATGATGTTTCTGTTATTCTTCGTTTTAATATCGATAGCTTTAAAAACAACTATAAAATATCTGATTTATTAAAGATGAATCTCACAATTTATGCTGTTCCGGTAGGAAAAATTAACAGAAAAAATATATCTATTGTTTCTGAAATAGATGCAGTTACGTCAAATGAAGCAGCATCAACTTATGATAATCCCCAATATGGTGATAAAGATCAAGATGAAATTCCCGAAGATATTCTAACTGTATATGATGTTCTCTTGGCGGGGGTGGCTCAGAGTGAATAATAAAATATATATTTTTATTGGTTCTAAAAAAGACTTCGAAATTTTTCTTGATAAAAAGATATCAAAAGGCGAAGAAATATGTTACTTTATGGAATTAATCAAAGATTATAATGCAAATCTTCGCCAACAACATGCATATTTACACGGAACTATTGATGTAAAAAATCTTGTAGTTCATGCAGATGATTACGCATCTGTATACGAGCATGTAATACAAAACTTTATTACAATAGTAACAACCAATCATGATGTAGATACAACATTTTTACATAATCCACCTCAAAGAGTTTTGGATTCGCTACAGGTTTCTTTTCCTGACAATATAGAGTATGTCTATACAGACTATAAAGAAATAAATAGAGATGTGTTGAAAGAAATATGGAAAAGACTTCGCACTGATATTGTAGGACAGGAAAAAGCCAAGAAATCAATTGTTTCAAATTTATTTCGTTTAACTAATTTATCTTATAATAAACCAGTAGTGATTATGTTTCTTGGAGATTCTGGAATTGGTAAAACAGAAACAGCTAAAGCGATCAGTAATGTTTTAGGCGGTAACTTGCTTCGAGTTCAATTTTCGATGATGCAGACAGCAGAAGGATACAATTATGTCTTTGGAGCAGAACATTCAAAAAGTTCTTTTGCTAAGGATTTGATGTCAAGGGAATCAAATGTTGTTCTCATTGATGAATTTGATAAAGTTAATCCGAATTATTATAACGCATTTTATCAGATGTTCGATGAAGGTGTATATATTGATACAAATTATAAAGTTGATTTATCAAGATGTATTATCATATGCACTTCAAATTTTATGTCAGAAGCTGATGTAATTAAAAGTATGGGGATGCCGATATTTTCTCGTTTTGATGATTTTATTCATTTTGAGTATCTTTCTGTTGATGAAAAAGAAACTATTTTAGATAGAATATATACTACATATCTCGAAAATTTTTCAGAAGAAGAGAAAACACTCGTAAATAATTCCGATATTTATGAGTGACACAAAGATAATCTCCATCGATTCAAAAATGTAAGAATTATAAAAAGTAGAGTTGAAAAGGCTATTAATGATATGTTAATCAACAATTTGATTTCTGAGTAAATTATAGGCAAAAGTTAATATTTAGAATAATAAATTATCTTTGAAGAGGAAAGGATAATAATTTATGAACATCAATAGTATTGATAGCAATGTTAAATTTCCAGATATGGAATACTATGATATGAGTAAAGCAAGTGATATGGCGTTATACTTAGCTCACTGTGATTTTTATCCATTTAGAAGTGTTATTGAGAATAATAAGATAGCCATCGAAGTAATCGATAAAAGTTACAGGAAAATGGCAATAGATGCAAGAGCAAAAAACGACTTTGTTACCGAGCAATGGGCAATGACAAGCGGAACCTTGCACTCTTGTAGGGTGGATTTGTTAACACAATATTCATTGCTTTTAACAATGGTTTCATTATTAGAAGAAGCAGTAAATACACTTTGCCGAGCATATTATAATATGAATACTCTAGACAAAGAATTAACAGACATTAAAGGTCGGGGCTTGGAACGTGCAGCTAAATATTTAAAGGATGTTGTCGGTATAGTTGGTTTTACTTCTGACGCACAGTGGGAATATATAACAGCTATCCGTGATGCTCGAAATATGGTTGTGCATAACGGTGGTAGAATCAATAAGGATTTTGAAAAATATGATAAGTTTGACATTGGCTATAGAGAGGAAGATCATCAACTTTATCTTGAGTATAGTGATATTATCAAAATGTATGATGCAATGCTTGATTTCATGGATAGGGCATTCAGAATTAATCCTACAAATTAAAAAAGAGAATATGTTCAGGAAAAGTATTTATTATAAAGATTTTATATATTCAAATATATCATTTAAAAAGCCACTTGCATAATTTACGTACGCAAGTGGCTTTTCTAATTTTCAATCTAAAAGAAATGTTATAAAAAGAATCAATTTAATACGGATAAGTAATAGAAATGAAAAATCCGAACCCGTCACCGATTAAGTGAGGGTTCGGATTTCTTTCAGATGGTCGGAGTGACGGGACTTGAACCCATGGCCTCTTGGTCCCGAACCAAGCGCGATACCAAACTTCGCCACACCCCGCTATTTAAGTGTAGCAGTATTATATACCAATTCTTTTGCAAAATCAAGAGGGAATTTGAAAAAATGCGGTTCTTTTTTACACCTTTTTTGAAAAATGGCAATTCTGCGGGGCTCGTGCGTGTTACGGGTGGGCAGATTTCACTGTTTAAGTTGCGCCTGTGAACCGTTTTGATTGTGCAAAGGGCGGTTGGCTTGCTCAAAAGGACGCTTGATCGCTGTCAGGTGCTCCGGATTAAAAAGTCCGTTTGATTTGTAAACCGATCGTGCGGTTTTAGAAAAAAGACGTTTGGTTTTGAAATGGGCGGGTTTGCTTTCGCAAAAATGCGTTGACGGCCGAAGCGCGTTGTGGCATAATGGATGCAGAAAGGTAGGGATCGTTATGACGAACAGGGAATGGTTCAAGTCGGCCCGGTACGGCATGATGGCGCATTGGGGGCTGTATTCGCTGCTCGGCGGTGAATACAAAGGACGCCGCGTGCGTGATTATGCGGAATGGATACAAAGTTATATGCCCATTGCCAATGCCGAGTACGAAAAACTGGCGGGGATTTTTGATCCCGTGTATTTTGATGCCGATGCGTGGATCCGTCTTGCCAAGGAAAGCGGAATGCAGTATTTTGTGTTCACCTCCAAGCATCATGACGGATTTGCCATGTTTCATTCCAAAGCGGATGCGTATAACGTGGCGGATGCCACTCCGTTCGGACGTGATGTGGTGGCGGAACTGGGCGAAGCGTGCTACAAACACGGCTTGAAGTTCGGACTTTATTATTCGCAGGAACTCGACTGGCATCATCCGCACGGCGGCGGTTATGACAATGCAGCCGGTTGTTCGGGTGTTTCGTGGGACAACAGTTGGGATTATCCCGACCGCAGTCAAAAGGATTTTTCGATCTGCTTTGAAGAAAAGATCAAACCGCAGGTGAAAGAAATATTGACGCAGTACGGTGATCTGTGCCTTGTGTGGTTCGATGTACCGCACACCATCACCCCTGCGCAAAGTCTGGAACTGAATGCACTGGTCAAACACTATCAGCCCGATTGTCTGATCAATTCCCGCATCGGCAACGGGGCATACGATTATGTGTCGTTGGGGGACAACGAATATCCGACCTCGTTTGCGGTGGATGAAAATGCCGATCCGAACAGCCTTGACGGGATGAAATATTCGCCCTACGGTCTGTATGAAACAGCAGGCACGATGAACAGTTCATGGGGATATAAATATTACGACCAAAACTGGATCACCGCAGAGGAGATCATTGCGAGAAGAAAGAAACTGAATGAGCTGGGTATCAACTATCTGCTGAATGTCGGTCCCGATGCATTGGGCCGAATTCCGTCCTTTTCGCAGGAGGCTTTGCTGAAAGCGGCGAAGTAAGGAATCGCTTGACATTTTTTGTATTTTTTATATAATGGAAACAGTGTTTGACAACAGGAGGGAACGGTATGAAAAAGAAGATTGAACTCGACACCGGCAAAAAAGTGTTTCCGCTGATTCTCATGGTGCTCGGCATCGGCTTGATGCTGGCAACTTGGATCGCACGCTTGAATATCGTCACGGTCGTTTGCGTGGCATTCAACTGCATCATGGCGGCAGTGATTACTTTGAGCCTGATCATCAAGAAAAAAGTATATGCGCCGATGATATTCGCTTATGCGGCGGCAAGCATCGGTGTGGCTGTGTATTACATCATTTGGGGTGCGGATGCCGGTTTCGGTGCATTCACATCGGGACTTGCAGGTTTCGCTTCTGCGGAACATCCGCTTTTGACGGGCGAAGGCAGTTTCTTTACCCGTTTGTTGGGCAATATTCTGCTTGTTCTTCCCACGGCGGTCTCCCTTTGGGGGCTGTTCTTTGTTGCCAAAGCAAAGATCAATAAGGACGGACTCAAAAAAGCTCTTGCGGCTGTGATGAGTGTTCTTTTGCTCGGCACAAGCGTTTGCTACGTGCTGTTTATGAATCTGCGTTCCAAGCCCAACACACAGCGTTTGTGGGACGGTCATGACGATTATCTCAACGGTGTGGACAAGAATGCAAACGGCGAATCTCCCAACGTACTGTTCATTCTTATGGATGACCTCGGCTACGGTGATGTTTCGCTCAACGGTGCCATTTACGACACCCCCAACATTGATTCGATCGGTGAAAAGGGCTTAAATCTCACCAATTTCTATTCCGCATATTCGGTTTGTTCTCCTGCCCGTTTTGCCGCACTCACAGGCAGATATCCTTACCGCGGCTATGCGGATAACGTCATTTATCCCACCGTGGATACGCTGACACCCTTTGCACAGACAAGAATCTTCAACTCCATTGAAATGGGCAACAATGCCGACGGTATGCTCGGGGATGAGATAACCATGGCCGAAACCTTCCAAGCCGCAGGCTATGCTACGGGTTGTTTCGGCAAGTGGCATCTGGGCGATTACGGTGAGTATCTGCCCACCAACCAGGGCTTTGATTATTTCTACGGCAGTCACCACGTCAATGATATGACACCGTTTTACCATGTGACGGAAGAAAACGGCGAATGGGAGATCGTTCACGGTACGGACGAACTCAAAGACCAGAGTATGGCAACGCAATGGATCCACGAGGAAATTACCGAATGGATCACAGAACAGGCACAGTCCGACACACCGTTCTTTGCCTATTATGCGTCTCCCTGGCCGCACGCACCCGTGTTTGCAGGGGATGATTTTGACGGTACTTCCGGCATGGGTACATACGTGGACTGCGTGACGGAATTCGACCATTATCTCGGGCTTCTGTTCGACACCATGGAAAAACAGGGCGTGCTCGAAAACACCGTGATCGTATTTACAAGTGACAACGGCCCTGCACTCGAAGGCTCCGTGGGCGATCTTCGCGGCGGCAAATACCTTGCCTACGAAGGCGGCCAGAAGGTGCCCTTCATGATCCGTTGGGACAATGCCGACGGTGCACTGGGTGAGATCGGCACAGAACGCGAAAGTAGTGCCGTGTTGGTTGACCTGTATCCGACTTTGGTCGATCTTTGCGGTATCACCGGCAACGGCGGTCAGGAAAACTATATGCCCTCCGACCGTGTCATTGACGGTGTTTCCATGACTTCGCTTCTCAAGGACGATACAGTGCTGCACACGCAGGAACATCCCATTCTGCACATGAAACGCGAAGTCGTCAAGGCCGTGCAGTACACCGTTCCCACCGAAGAAGTGGCCGCCATGTATCCCGATTATGACTTTGATGTGCTGAATGAAGATTACGTCACATTCAAGTATTTTGAAAAGATCCAGAACGATAACTCCGCTTTCTGGGATAAAAACCGTAAAAACTGGCTGCACATTTTGACCGACGATTATGCGGAAAACTACAACCGCACGTCCGTATATCCCGAAATTGCAGAACAGCTCAAAGCAAAACTGCACGAAATTACGGATACCTTCAAGGCCAACAGACGCGGAATTATAGAATAAACAAAAAGGGCTGTAAATAGCAGCCCTTTTTCTTAAAGAGGTGTTTCTTATGCCGCCGCTTTCACTGATGATAAAACCTGCATCATCCCTTTGCAATCTGTCCTGTGAATACTGTTTTTACCGTGATGTTTCCGAACACCGCGAACACTTGGGGTTTGGCATCATGGAAAAGGATGTTGCCGAAGTGCTCATACAAAAAGCCTTGGATTATGCCAACGGAGAAACGGTCGCATTTGCTTTTCAGGGTGGTGAGCCGACCTTGGCAGGCTTGGATTTCTTCCGCTTTTTTGTGTCGGAAGTCAATCGTCGCAACGAAAAAAACAGCAAGATCTTTTACGGTATGCAGACCAACGGCACGGTCATAGACAACGAATGGGCAGAGTTTTTGCGTGACAATTCGTTTCTGGTAGGATTGAGTCTGGACGGAGATTTTGACGGCAATAAATTCCGTAAGCGTCCGAACGGACAGAATGCGTTTTACAAAATTCTGACGACTGCGGAACTGCTCAAAAAACGCAATGTGGATTTTAACATTCTGACGGTGCTTACCGGGTTTTGTGCCGAAAACGGAGAACGTATTTATAAATATTTCCGTTCAAAAGGGTTTCGCTATCTGCAGTTTATTCCCTGTTTGCGTCCGTTTGATTCAAACGAACAGAGTGAACTGTATATGACCGCCGATCAGTATGCCGATTTTCTCATCCGCGTGTTCAATCTCTATGTCAAAGACTATGTGCGGCATGATTACGTCAGCATCCGTCAGTTTGACAACTGGGTGCGCTCGTATCTCGGACACGCCACCGAACAGTGCGGGATCATGGGGCATTGCACGCATCAGTTTGTGTCCGAAGCCAACGGCAACATTTATCCTTGCGATTTTTATTGTACGGATGATTACTTTTTAGGCAATATCATGCAGACCGATTTCACAGTCATGGAAAACAGCGAAACGGCCAAAAACTTTATCCGCGAAAGCCTAAAAGTGCCCCAACGGTGTAAACAGTGTGATGTGTACGGCATTTGCAGGGCAGGCGGTTGCAAGCGTACTCAACAGAGCGAGGACTATTGCAGGGCATACAAACGGTTTTTCCATGCGTGTCTTCCGCTGTTCCGTGTGTTTGCACAGGAGCCGAGGAAATGAGAATTTGCAAACGCTAAACTCTAAACGCAAAACGCTAAACGAGTAAAAAAAAGAAGTTTGCTTTTTCATATCTGCTTTGCAATGTCAACTGAATGCTATTTCATATTTGCCTAAAAAAGATGAGATTTCCCCTTTTGTTCGTTTAGCGTTTAGCACTTTTCGTTTAGCACTTAAAAACAGGTTGTATCAACACATCTTTGCGGATGGTGATACAACCTGTTTTTTCATTTGTTTTGATTTTTGAATTGTGCGATCATTTCGCGTGTCAGCGAAACACCGTCATTATCAAAGTCGATCTCGTCGGGACTGAACCACTGTGCTTCTTTGAGTTCCACGTTGTCAACTTTTAATTCGGCATTGCCGTCCGCTTCGCAAAAAAAGCCGAACAGCAGGGAAGAAGACCGTCCCCACGGTTGTGATTTGTAATACCGCAGATTTTTGACCTTGATGCCGACTTCCTCCATGACCTCGCGGTGTACGGTCTGCTCCACCGTTTCACCGATCTCGCAAAAGCCTGCAACCAGTGCCCAATGGGCATAGCCGCGGTTGTATTTGGTCAGGCAGATTTTACCGTTATGAGTAATGGCTACGATCACCGCAGGGCAGATCTTCGGATACACCGTGTTGCCGCAATCACAAACAAGGGCGCGTTCTTTTGTGCTGTGATTCATAGGTGCTCCGCAACGGCCGCAAAAACGGTTGTCATTGTACCAGTTGACAAGGTGAAATCCCGTCACGGCGGCAAAGGCGTGTTCACGGTCGGGGCTGTTTGCAACGGCACGTGCATGGATGTATGTAAAAGCCTCGTTTTCGTCACAGGAGCCTGCAAAAAAGCGCGTTTCACCGATCGAAAACAAATACTGCCCGACACTTTTCGCGTCTTTCACGGTCGGAAACAGAAGTTGTCCGTCTGCGTTTTTCGAAGCCAGCACCGCATCGTTCTGTATGCAGATCACAAAGTCATTATCCGAAGGCAAAAGAGGTTGATATTGATTGAAAAAAGGTGCGATAATTTCTTGTATCATACTTATTTTTACACCAATTTCGTGAACATGGTCAGAATGCGTTTGACGCAGAGTTCGAGTTCTGCGCGGGTGAGTTCGCCTGCTTCATAGGCGGCTTTGAGTTCGTCGGGATAGCCGCAGTGCATCTTCATGTCGTTGCCTGCTTTCACTTCCACAACGGGACGGTTTTTGACCCCCCAATCGGTCACGACCATGCCTTTGAATCCCCATTCGTTGCGGAGGATCTCGGTCAGCAGTTCATAACTTTCGCTGGTGTGCAGGCCGTTGATGAGGTTGTAAGAGGACATCAGCGTCCACGGATCTGCTTCTTTAACGCAGATCTCAAACGCTTTGAGATAGATCTCGCGCAAGGCTCTTTCACTCAAACGCGAATCGCTTGCAAATCGGTTGGCTTCTTTGTTGTTGCAGGCAAAGTGTTTGATGGAAACGGCCGCTTTCTGTGACTGGATACCGCGTACGGATGCGGCGGCACATTTGCCCGCAAGCAGCGGATCTTCCGAATAGTATTCAAAGTTTCTGCCGCAAAGCGGATCGCGGTGAATGTTCAGCGCGGGTGCAAGCCATACGCCGATGTTGTTTTCACGAAGTTCCGCACCGCCGCCGGCACCGACTTGTTCAATGAGGTCTGTGTTCCATGTACAGGCAAGCAGTGTTGCACACGGCCATGCGGTGGTGGGAATGCCCGTTTCGGGCTCCAGACGAAGCCCGGCAGGGCCGTCTGCGGTGGGGATCGCAGGGATGTTCAGACGCTTGAGACCGCCGAAACAGCCTGTGTTTGCAACACCCGTGGGTGCTTGGCCGCCGACTAAATAGGCAAGTTCGTCAATGGTTAATTGCGAAACGAAGGCATCCATGGAGAGATCGCCCAACACTTCGTCAAACTTCTGTTCTTGTTCGGGTGCAACGGCACCGGAGGGTGCAACCTCACCGTAATAATAGGATGGTTCTTCCTGCGGCAAGGCTTCAAAACTGCCGTCGGAAAGCATACGCTTTGCCAGTTTGAACGGTCTGCACCAATTTTTATATTGCGCGGTGACGGTGTTTTCGTTTACTTCATACACATAATCCGCTGTTTGCGTATCGCGTACGGATGTGCCGATGTGGAAGGTGTATTCTCCCTTTTCGAGCACATAAGCACTTTTTTGCACTTTGCCGAGATCGTCAAAACTTGCCATATTTGCTATGTCAAACGTCAGCAGAAGTGTTTCGGTTTCACCCGGTTGCAGTGTTTTGGTCTTTTTGAATGCCGCCAACTGTTTTGCGGGCTTACCCAAAAGTCCCTGCGGTGCGCTGTAATAGACCTGCACCGTTTCTTTGCCTGCAATACGGCCTGTGTTGGTCACGTTGACGGTAACAACGATCTTGCCGTTGTGGGCAAACACAAGCAGGTCGGAAAGGGCAAAGGCGGTGTAGGAAAGACCGAAACCGAACGGATAGCGGACCTGTTCTTTTGCACCGGGGATGGTCTCAAAATAACGGTAGCCGACGTAAATGTCATCCGAATAGTCCACATGGTCAAAGCATTCCCAGAAATCCTCTTTGGTGGGATATACGTCGTAGGATCTTGCAATGGTATCGGCAAGTTTTCCGGACGGAGTCACATCACCGCACATCACGTCGGCCAATGCACTGCCGCCTTCCATGCCGCCCTGCCATGCAAACAGCACAGCACCGATCTTTTCGTTTTCTGCAAAGTATTCGCAGTCGATCACAGCTCCCGAATTGACAACGAGGATGACCTTTTTGAACAGTTCACAGCAACGGTCAATGAGGTTCTTTTCGAGGTCGGACAGATAATAGTCGCCTGCGATGGGGCGTCTGTCCACGCCTTCTGCGGAAAAACGGCTGAGGGTGATGATCGCCGTCTGTGCATTTTCGGCCGCACTGACGATCAGTTCATCGGGTACTTCTGCCTCCTTGACGTGCATGGCGGCAAAGGTATCGTACGTCATATCGTCACGTTCGGTGCAGAACTCCATGTTGTTCACGATGTCCCAACGGGCATTGATCTGCTCGGGCGTGAGTACATTCACGCTTTCGGCTTTTACGTAGTCTTTATAAAACTCAACAAGCGGTTTGTAAATATATACTTTGTCTGCCTGTTCTTTCTGTGCAAAACCGTCGAAAATGTTACGGATGTACGGGCAGTGTACGTCACCGCTTCCGCCGCCGCCTTTGATGTATTCAATGGTGGCTTTGCCGAACAGGGCAATGCGCTCACCTTGTTGCAACGGCAGGGTGTGATTGTCATTTTTCAGCAGTACGATGCCTTCGGTTGCGGCCTGTTTTGAAAGCGCAATGTGTGCATCGGATGCGGTTACCCGTCTGCCGTCGGCCCCTAAAGGCAGACAGGGCTGGTATCTGAATCGGTTGAATTTGTCTACCATAATAAACTCCTTTATGTGCTTGATTTGTTGTATTCTTTTTGCTTTTTGTGTTATTGAACAGCCTGCTTTGGCTGCTGTTTTGCATCATACTTTTGAAAAATGAGGAAAAAACAAAAAATGTGTGGACTTTTCTTTTTAAGTTATGTATAATTAAATTGCAGTAATATTCACTCGGTGTTTTGCAGTGATCTGCGGATTCATTTTAACAAATATTATACAGCAGGTCAAGTGAGAAAAACGGCAAGTGAAAATGATTCTCAAAAGGAGCAAAGGAAAATGAGAAACCGAATGAAGAAAATATGCAGTGTGCTTTTGTGTATGCTGACGATGATGAACCTGTTTGTCGGGGCGATGCTTACGGTCAGTGCGGTGACGCAGATCACCGCAGTCAGCATATCGGGAATCGATGTGCCCAGACCCGGACAGACACCCGACTATACTGCCATCGGTGCCGGTGTTTATTATCCGTCCCTTGAGTTTGAAAGCTCTTTGAAAAACGGCGTATCATGGAGCGACGTAACCAATTCCAACGATCGCAAAATACTCAAGCCGACCGATAAGTTTGAAGCAGGTCATAAATATGAAATCAGCATCGTGCTGGAAGCCGCAGAAGGCTATGAGTTTGCCACAGACAAGAATTTTGATTGGACCGTTACGGCCAGAATAAACGGACTCACTGCGAAGACCTATGCATTTACCGGAATCGATAAGCGTAAAAACATGGGCGTTCGCTATACCTTCACCTGTGCATCCGAACGTATTGACAGTGTTGCCGTCAACGGTATAAATATGCCGGTGGCAGGACAGACGAAAGCCGAACTGCTTTCCTCTACAAACGCAAAAATCGATGCCAATGAGCATTATTCCATCAGTGGCGACATCAACTGGAGCAATGTAGACAGCAACGGCAATACGAAAATCATGTATTCAAACGATATGTTTGAGAGCGGTAAAACCTACCGTGTTGAAATTTATCTTCGTGCGGAGACCGGTTATCATTTCAATGCATCCAACTATAATTTCTGGGGACCTGCAACCATAAACGGAAAGCCTGCCGAAAGTAATGTCATTATGGATGAAGACTATATCAATGTCTTTTCCATTACTTGCGATTTCTATGTACAGCCGCCCATTACGACTGTTGCTCTTTCCAATATCGAAATTCCCAAAGCCGGCAATGCTGTGGATCTGTCCGCACTTGTGAACGGCAATAACCCCGGTTATTCCATTCGTGCCATTCAGTGGTACGATATGACGCAAACACCGCCTGCATTGGTCTATACCTTTGAATCCGGCCGCAAATATCAGCTGAACGTACATCTTGAAAC
The DNA here is from genome assembly GCA_017396895.1 of Clostridia bacterium. Taxonomy (GTDB): domain Bacteria; phylum Bacillota; class Clostridia; order Oscillospirales; family Acutalibacteraceae; genus RUG806. The sequence continues at coordinate 37,123 of JAFQKN010000059.1, read as the reverse complement.
GGTCGGCAATAATATGTTCAAGTTGGACAACGAGGGTTATCTGAACATCACCGCAACAATCAACGGCAAATCCGCTACCGCATACAGCGGTCAGTCTGCTGTGACGGCCATCGTCGGCGGTGATTATTACACACCCATTGAAAAAGTGGCTGTTACCGGTATCGATGCACCCGTAGTCGGTGCAAAGCCCGACATGACCGCCGAAACGGCAGATGAAGGATACGAGGTTTCCTCTGTTTTGTGGTATGAACTGGATGAAAACGGTGTTGCAATGCTTCCTGCGTTGAATGCGGAGTACGTTTTTGAGGAAGGCAAGCAGTATCGCGTTTCGGTCGTAGTGTCTGCGGTTGCACCTTATAAATTCTTCTGCGATCCCGAAGACAGCAACATTCAGGCAGTTACCGCAACCCTCAACGGAAAGCAAGCGCACGTTTACAGTTCATATTCATGGACCAAAGCGGATGTTGCTTATACGTTCGATAAACTGACGAATGCTGTCGAAGATCGTTTGACATTCAAAGCGGACAGTGCATTTTCTGCCGATCATGATGCAAAAATCGCTGTGCTTTCACTCAGACAGACGGCCGAACAGGTGTCTGCGCAGATCGCAAACGAATACTTTGACGTAAAGTTAAATCCCTCTGCCGAGTTTGTCGGCACCGGCAGTGTGATCACCGTTAAGGATCAGGACGGCAACACGCTTTCGCAGTACACTGTGCTTGTGAAATTTGATGTCAACGGCGACGGCAAGGTCGAACCTGCAGATGCAAGACTTGCACTGCGTGCGGCGGTCAACCTTGAATCCTTCGACGGCGTGAAGAAAACAGCCGCCGATGCAGACGGCAGTGCAGAAATTCAGCCTGCCGATGCAAGACTGATCCTGCGCAAAGCGGTCGGTCTTGATTGATTCCTTATATAGTAGATAATGTATAGCAAAAAACGGTCACGCAAGTGGCCGTTTTTTCAGTTGATTATGAAGATAAATTATGTTAATATGAAAAACAAGAAGTCCATCCAAACCGAAAAACGTACAAAAGGAGATACAGATATGCTCAGAAAAAGACAGGTTCATCTTGATTTTCATACCAACGGCACACTGCCCGTCGGCAAAAAGTTTTCCAAAGAACAGTTTCAGGCCGCGCTGAAAGTCGGACACGTGGATTCCATTACCGTGTTTTCGAAATGCCACCACGGCTGGTCTTATCATCCTACCGATGTCAACGAAATACATCCCGAACTCGATTTTGACTTGCTCGGTGCACAGTTGGAAGCCTGCAAAGAGATCGGCGTCAAAGCACCTGTTTATATCTCGGCAGGATTTGATGAAAAAGAATATGTAAAACGTCCCGAATGGAGACATATTCACTCTTTGGATAAGGAAGACGTTGATGCATATAACAGAGAAGTGCATTTCCATTTGATGTGCTTCAATACGGGATATCTGGACGCATTGTGCGCACAGATCGAAGAAGTGATGGTCAATTATAACCCCTGCGGTATATTTTTGGATATCATTTCTCCGCGTGTGTGCTATTGTGAAAAATGCCTTGCGGATATGAAAGAAGCAGGGCTGGATGTTAACAGCGAAACCGACCGTATTGCATTCGGTGATATCGTTTTTGAAAAGTATCTCAGACGCACCAATGAAGCCGTACGTAAACACAGTGATACCGCCACCGTTTATCACAACGAAGGCCATGTGCCGAAAGGCGATTATACCTACATAGATGCCAATACGCATCTTGAACTCGAAAGCCTGCCCACGGGCGGTTGGGGCTACGATCATTTTCCGCTGTCGGCGGCCTACGTGCGCACGCTCAAAGACACCGAGTTTTTGGGCATGACGGGGAAATTCCACCATTCATGGGGCGAATTCGGCGGCTTCAAACACCCGAATGCGCTCATTTATGAAACTTCATTGAGCATTGCCAACGGTGCCGGCTGTTCGGTCGGGGATCAAATGCACCCTCTGGGCGAACTGAACATGGCAACCTACGGGCTCATCGGCAAAGCCTATGCCTTGGTGGAAGAAAAAGAACCGTGGATAAACGGGGCTGTAAACGTCGCCGATATTGCCGTGCTCAGCGCGGAAGCACTGACGGGACAGCGCAATCACAAGGCGGATTTCGGTGCCAACAGAATGCTGCTGGAGGGCAAATATCTGTATAATTTTGTGGATGCCACGATGGATCTTTCGGCTTATAAACTGCTCATTGTGCCCGATGTTGCGGTGATTGGCGACGAAACACTGGAGAAGATCAAAGCGTTTGCCGCACAGGGCGGAAAAGTCATTGCAAGCGGTGAAGCACTTGTAAAAGACGGCTGTTTTGTTCTTGATTTCGGTGCGCAATTCCTTGGCAAAAACGAATACGAACCGACCTATTTTGTGCCCCGTTTTGAAACGGTCAACGGAACGACGGAATATGTCATGCGGTGCAATTCTTATTTGTTCAAGGCCACGGACGGCGAGGTGCTGGCCGACGTGCAGAATCCGTACTTTAACCGTACCTTGGAACATTTCTGTTCCCATGCCCACGCACCCAACAACCCTGCAACAAGCGCACCTGCCGTGATCGTCAAAGGCAATGTTGCGTATATCGGTTGGGATATTTTCTCGGCTTATGCCAAACACGGACATCTTTGCTTCAAAGAACTGTTCCTGCACGTGCTCGAAAAACTGATCGGCAAAGAAAAAACGGTAGCCGTCAATCTTCCGGACCGAGGTGTTGTGACACTCACGACGCAGGCAGAAGAAAACAGACGCATCCTGCACCTGCTGTTTGCCCACACCACCGTTCGCGGTGAACATACGGAAGTGATCGAAGACACCGTGCCGCTTTATGACGTAGCCTGCAAGGTCAAGTGTTTCGCAAAACCGACATCCGTAGCTCTTGTTCCCGGTGGACAAGCACTTGCATTTGACTATGAGGACGGCTATGTATCCTTTGTTGTGCCCGAAGTGAATATGCATCAGATGGTGGAGTTGAAATAAAAATGGTCTATGCAATGGCAGATCTGCACGGGTATTCTTTGGAAAAAGTGCTTGCTTTTTTGGAGAAGATCGGTTTTACCGAGACGGATCAGTTGTATGTTTTGGGTGATGTGATCGACCGCGGAGAGGACGGCATCCGAATCCTGCAATGGATCATGAAACAAAAGAATGTGCATATGCTTTTGGGAAATCATGAGGATATGATGTGCAAATGCGCGTTTCTGTTCGAGGGCGACACAGCCCTTGCATTGGAGAATATGAAAGGTGCAAACCGTCGGTCTTTTGACCATTGGGTTGAAAACGGCGGTTTGCCGACATTGCAGGCCATGACCGCATTGCGCGAAAAGGAAACGGAAAAAATATTTGAATTTCTGCATTCATTGCCGTTGTATCTGCAAGTGCAGGTGCAAGAGCGAACCTTTATTCTGGTACACGGCGGTTTGGGCAATTTTGATCCGCAAAAACCGTTGGAAGATTATACGTTGCAGGAGTTGGTGTGGACGCGACCGACAAAGATTCAACGCTATTACACGGACAAAATGACCGTACTCGGTCATACCCCGACTTTGTATTATTCCGATCAACTGAAAGGACGTGCTTTTGCAACCGACACGTGGATCGATATTGATGTCGGTGCGGCAGGCGGCATTGCGCCGATGATTCTGCGATTGGATGATCTGCAGGAGTTTTACATGGATGCATAAAAAACGAAACGGACACGGCGGAAAGATGCTGTGTCCGTTCTTCATTTGTTGCTTAATCGATGTCGAATTTGTAATAAGCCGCCAGTGATTTTGCATCTTCTTCGGTGCAAACGCCGTCCAGAACAAGAAAATCATCCATGTTGAAAATGGTGTTGTGTTCGTTGTTGAATTTTAAGAGCGCATCGTTGCCGACGGTAAAGGGTAAACTGTCGATGTCTGTCAGCAATTCCTTGTTAAATCTGCCGATGTGCGCGAGTTTGAAATTGTAATAACAACGGATCTCACCGTTTTGGCGGTCAACGGAAACAATGGTATGCAACCAACCGTCTTGGATGTCTTCGGGGAATGCGGTGATGAAATCATCGTCATCATCCCCGATGCCGATATTGATAAAGGTGTCATTGTTGCGCATGACGAATACAAAGCCTTTTTCACGTCTGTTGGGGCCGTATCCGCCTTTGGTTGCGCAGATATCGGCTTCATAGAGCAGAGAACGGTCAATGCGAAGCCAGGCGGCAACGGAAAAATCGTTTTGCCCGATCTTTAAGTCTTCATACACCGCACAGCCTGTAGTACCGAATTCCCCACGGGAGCCGTATACACCGCCCGAATAATACTTGCAAAGGCCGATTTCCTTTTCGTTATGTTGTCCCGTTGCATCCGACAGATCGTTGTCAAGGAACATGGCAAGCATCAATCTGTTTTTGTCGATGAATGCCCCCAGTCCTTCCTTTGCTTCGATCAGCGGTGTGGGGGACGGAGTGTATTCTACACTGCGCACCTGCGGACGGAAATAAGGCTTTTTGTATTCGGGGAACAAGCCTTGCGGAATTTGTGACGAAAAGCCGTTTGCATCGTATGCGGGAACATCCAGCCCCAGGGCATACAGCACGATGGCGGCCATGTCTTTGGTTGTGGTGTAGCCGATCTCACCTTTCTGGATGCCTTTGCCTGTTGCGGCAAAATATACGTATTTTTCGCCGTCGGTGTAGCCGCCGTGACCGCGTATCCATCCACCGTGATCGGCTGTGACAATGAACAGGGTTTCATCGAGAATGCCTGCTTGTTCGTAGGCTTCATAAATACTTCCGACCAATCCGTCGATTCTTGTAATGCACTGCAGATGGCCTTCATTGCCGTAACCGTTGCCGTGGCCGGCACCGTCCACATCGTCAAATTGAATGAACAGATATTTCGGTTTTTTTGCAACGCAGTCCAGAATGATCGGTGTCAGTTCTTCATCATTGGGGGCAGTGTGCTTATCCACACCGATGCCGTCTTCAATGATGCCGATGTTAATGGGATTCCAGTGGTTGCAGGCGGCGAGATAGGCATCCGGGTACACTGCACGCAACCGTTTGAATACGGACGGCAGGGCATCATTGGTATACGGATGGGAACTGACGATGCTGTTGGTAAGACCGTGTACGGCAGGGGATGCCCCCAGCAACATCGCACCCCAGTTCTGCGCGCTGATGGTGGGATCCAGCGACAGGGCATCGTAGGTGTATGCGCCGTTTTCAAAGATCTTATCCATGCAGGGGGTATCGGTCAGACGGTTGAAATTGCCCATACCGTCAATGCCGATGAGTACCGCATATTGATAGGTATGATTCATGTTTGATTCCCCTTTATTTGTTGCGTTTTTCCTTTAATTTCTCATATACTTCGGGTTCAATGTCGGGATTGCCTTTTGAATAAACGGGTTGCAGTTGGTCTCCTGCAACGGCAGGATCGGTGCAAGCGGTGTCGTTGCGCCATTTTTCGCGTTCGGCCGCTTCACGCAGATTCGGAACATCCATCGGAATGCCGCCTGCCAGTACCGAACGGTACGCAAACATACCCGGCAGGAACATATCCATGGCTTCATACACGTCTACGATATCGGCAAAGGGACTCTTGCGGATCTTTTCGCAGAAATTGAACATGGTGTAGAAATCACTGCCGCCGTGGCCGGCATTGTTTGCACGGTGGGAGTGTCGGTCACCCGTCGGGGTGTTGACAGGTTCGGAACAGTTGTCGCCTTCTTCTTTATCGCAGTTGACATACAGCGTCTGCACACCGTCGCAACCTGCATCTTTTCTTGCGCTTTCCATTCTGCCCTTGCTTCCGTAAACGGAATACCAGACGGAATTCTTGGACGGGCCGACACCGTGAATGCTCTTGAGCACCGCGCCGCTTTCCAATGTGACCATTTCAATACCCACGGGGCCTGCCTTTGCGCCCATGCGATGCATTCTGTCATTGAAAGGCAGCTCGAATCCCGTGACCTTGACCGGACGCTGTCCTGCAATGTGGATCAGCGGTCCCAAGGAATGCGTGCAATAGTAGAATGCAGACATGGTATTGCGCCAGTGATTCGGATCGCAGTTGGTAAGTCCCGGCCATTCCGCTTCGCAGTTGTGCATATATTCGCCTTCGCCGTATTCAAATGTTCCCAATGCGCCGTCGAGGTAAAGTTGACGCATTTTGCGCGGTGCGGGCATATAGCAGTAGTTTTCGGCATAGGCGTAGATCTTACCGGTTTTTTCGACCGTTTCAATCAGTTCAACGGCTTCTTTCATGGTCTGTACGGGCAACACTTCGCTGATGACGTGCAGACCTTTTTCCATACAGCGCATGGCAAACGGTGCGTGTTCATTTGCGTAGTTTGCCAACACCACCGCATCCATGTCATGGGAAAGGAAGGTTTCAAAGTCATCATAATAGGTGATAGTGTCCGTGCCGAGATCTTCTTTGACCGCATCCAAGGTGGGTTTGTGGCTGTCGCAAACGGCAACGAGCACGGCATTGTCAGCCTCTTTGCAATAATTGATCATACTTTTTCCGCGACGCGCACCGAGTACGCCGATTTTTACCTTTTTGGCTCTGTGCAACATACGGTTGAAAGTGCCGTCTTCGTTGTACATTTCAAGGCTGTCGATGTTCAGTACATCCAGCATGATCTCCCAACGTTCGGGCATATTTTCATCATAGAAAACAGGACGGAAGCCTGCGGAAATGTAACTCTTGACCGCCGCCACACGCCATTCGTCCGTAGTCAGGTAAGACCATTTTGCACCGTGTGCATCCATCTTTTTTGCGGCATAAGCATTGAGATATTTGCCCAGTCCCTTGCCTCTGAAATCGGTGCGGATGCCGACCATGTGGAAATTGCCGATGTTTTCACCCGGACGGTAAATGGCAGACAGTGTGCCCACGCGTTCACCGTTGTAGTTGAGGAACAGGCAGTCGCGTTCGAGGATGATATCATCATCGTCGGCAATGCAATCGTCAAAGGTGGCTGCGGTTGCATCGTCTGCCACAAGCCCGTTTTTACAGCACTCCACCCAAGCCATTTTGTCGGCTTCGGTTTCGTATGCGCTGATGGTATATCCTTCGGGCAAGGGTTCATCTTTGTAAGGTGCATTCAGGAATCTGTACATTTTTAATTGTGCCATGGTTGTGTCTCCTCTTGTTATCAATAAGTTCCTTTTGTATCCAGAACAATGTCTGCCGCATTGCGCAACTGACTTGTTTGTATTCTTTTTTGCAGTTGTTCAAAATATTGCTCGTCATCCACCGGCAACGTCACTTCCAGTTGCAACCATTCGCTCAGAAGGCAGGCATCCATGATCTGCACGCCGTTTAAGCCTTCTCGTCCGTCAACAAACAATTGCGCTTTGCCTGCAACCGCATCCGCAAAATTGTTCAGAATCGTTACGTGCTGTTTGGAAAACGGATTGATGTAGGGAAGTGCTTTTTTGCTTCCCGGGGCACCGAATCCGGGTGAATCACCGATTTTGTGGCTCTTGTTGAACACGCGTTCATCCTGCTTGCAGTAAGTGATCTGCAGTTTCTTGCCGCCCGTACAGACCAGTTTACCTTTGGTGCCGAGGATCTCAAGACGGTTTGTGCCCGGATAATCGGCTGTGGAGGTAATAAACACCCCCGTTGCGCCGTTGGGGAATTCCATATAGGCGGTCACATCGTCCTCTGTTTCAATATCGTGCCACTTTCCGAAAGCGCAGTGTGCACGGATCTTGCAGGGCATCATGCCGACGATCCATTGTAACAGGTCGATCTGATGCGGAGCCTGATTGAACAGCACGCCGCCGCCTTCGCCTTTCCATGTGGCTCTCCAGGGCGATGCATCATAATAGGACTGCGGTCGGTACCAGTCGGTAATGATCCAGTTGATGCGCTTGATCTCGCCGATCTTACCGTCTGCGATCAGCGTTCGCATCTTGCTGTATACTTTATTGGTGCGCTGGTTGAGCATCAGCGCAAAGATCAGTTCGGGATGTGCATCCGCAACGGCGATCATTTCTTTGATCTGCTTGGTGTAAACCCCTGCGGGCTTGTCACTCATGGCATGAATGCCTGCCTGCAATGCATCGATTACGATGGGCGGATGGAAGAAATGCGGTGTTGTTACCACAACGGCATCCACGGTGTTGCTTGCAAGCATTTGTTTGTGGTCTGTGAATGTCGGCACATTGAGATGAAATTTTTTGCACTGTGCGTTGAGTTTTTCTTGGTTTATGTCGCACACGGCACCCAAAACCGCATTTTTGATGAGACCTGCTTTGAGCATGGCAACGTAAGCACTGCCCTGGCCGCCGAAGCCGATGATGCCGAGTCTTACTTTTTTATCTTTCATTTTCATCTTCTCCCTTTGTGAAAATGCCGTTGTGTTCGGTGTAGCCTGCCTGTGTGAGAACTTGTTTTGCCGCGGCTACGGCGCAGTCAAAACGACCGGATGCACTGTGCAGATCGAACCGACCTGCCAACGGGGATGCATTGAAGGCTTTACTGCCTCTAAAAAAGGTCAGATGCGGCTCTACCGTAAACACTGCGTCTTTTTGCAGGGTATTTATAATTTCGGGGATATGACCTTCTCCGAAGCCTGCAGGCACCACTTTTTTGCCGACGGCATCTTTCAAATGGAAATAATCCGCTTTGGGTAAAAAATCTTTTGTCTGCGCAAAGGTCTGTCCGCTGACGCGGAAGTTGGCAGGATCATAAATGTAACCCAGTTCCGGCAGTTGCTCCAAAAGCATACGGCAGTTTTCGGCAGTCGCATTGAAAAGCCCCGTGTCATTCTCGCAACAGAGTTTTATACCGTACTGTTCGGCAATCGACACAAAATAACGCAGATCATCAACCACTTTTCGGCTGTCAAACCTGAAAAAGCGTGGGTAAAAACTGAAAATGCGCATTTTGTCTGCACCCAATGCACGGGTGACAAGACAGGCGTGTTCTACTTTTTTTGCATATTCGTTTTGGTCAAAGCCTTGTCTGATTTTACAGATCGGGGAGCCGAGTGACCAGACCGAAATATTCTGTTCGGCAAGTTTTTCACGGTATCTTTTTGCTTTGTCTACGGAAATAAAGGCGGCGTTTTCACCGTCTATGCGGCGCATTTCGAGCAAATTGATCCCGTTTCTTTGCAATGCCTGCACCTGTGTGTCAAAATCTTTTGCCGCTTCGTCTGCAAAAGCACAAAGTCTTATGTTCATAAAACACCCTTTGCTGTCTGCATCAGCCCTTTGTATTCCAAAAGTTTAATGAACAGGCCGCCCTGTACGGAACGGTGTTGGAATCCGCGCATTTGTGCGGTGACGGTGAAATACCAGTCTGTCAGCGGCACGCGCGAGAGGGATGAATTGTAGGCATTCCACAGGGGAGCCACAAAATCTTCAAAGTCTTTGCGTTCATCGGCCAGCGTTGCCGTCCATACAAGCCAGTCGCTCTTCGTGTAGGTCTCACGGTTATCCAAAGGCATACCGTAAGCGTTGATGTGTTTTTTGTAGGATGCAAACTCGGAGTGGAGCACGCTCTTATCCATAACGTGCGTGCCCCAGAGTTTATCCCAAACGATGTTGTATTTCATGCTCCATGTGTCGGGGCGGTCAAAGGCAAGGCGGTAACTGCCGTCACCGTTTGCAGCTCTTTTTACCCAATCGGCGGCCAAGGAACGGGCAAGGGTGAGTTTTTGGTTTTTCTTTTCATTGTCACCCAGCAGACCGTACAGAATGCCGAGACCTGCGATGCCCATAATGGCTTTCAGAGAAAGGTTGCAATTGTGTGCAAGGTGTCCTGCGAAGTCATCGGTGCAGAGCTGATTTTCGGGATCTCTGCCGTTCGATTCAAGGTAGGTAACCCAATTTTCCAGAAGATCGAGATTTGCACGGATAAAGTCGGTGTTTCCGTCGGCAAGGGTAACGGCGGTGGCCATGACAAGCATATTGCCGCATTCTTCCACGGGCATCTGATATTTCAGTTCGTTTCTGCCGTAGACCTGTCCCGTGACGTGGGGATAACAGCCTGCATCGTGCGGCGCAAAGTCGAATTTCCATTCGTCACTTCTTGCATATTTGAAGATCGGACGCATCATACCGCGCACAAGTTCCGGATTGTAAAGCAGGAACAGGGGGATGGACGGATAACTGACGTCCACCGTTGCGGCACAGCCGTTGGAGAAACACTCTTTGGAGATGAACAGGATCTCATTGTTTTCATCCACGGCGATCTTATGCGCGGCAATGCTCTGGCGGTAAGCAATTTCAAGTAATTCTGCATATTTTTCACCGCCTGCACGCACCGCATCGAGGAACATTTTATCGGAAAAAGCCTCACAGCGGGCAAAAACGGATTCATAATCCGCAAAGGCTTCCGTAATGGCGACTTCAACGGTTTTGCCGTTGCAATTCCAAAGGGAAGTCAATTCTTTGTCAAAATAACGGATACTGCGGATATCGTCGTAGGCAAAGCAGAACAGCGCGCTCATTTTATTGTCGGTGCAGAATACGGTCTCGGCACAGACAAAGGTCATTTCTTCGCTGTCGCCGGCGGGCATATCCTTCATGACGGGTACATTTACGCGTTCGGTATAGGTGGTACCTGCGTTGGTGCAAAGGTAAAAATATCCCCAATCAATGCGCAGGTCATCACCGCAAACGGAGAGAATATCCTGTGTGGTACTGCCGATCTTTGCGGCGGCAATGCCGTTGAATGCAAGTGTTTGCGCCTGCACATCTTCCGATCCGCGGTAGTTCAGGCACAGTTCTTCACTTGCGGCGAGTTTGATTTTTACACAGTGCGCCTGTTTGTCGATCGGCTCGGCGGTGATATGCAAATAACTGACAGGACGGCTTGCAAGTTTGAGATCGTCCAAAAGAAGCGGTGTGGTAAAGCGAAGCGTCAGGCGGATATTGGCTTCTTCAAAAACATAGGTCGTTGAGAGCGCATTGCAGTCTTTTTTCACCTGTTTCATGGCGGGACGGTCGTCCTCATTGCTCAATTTTCCGAGAAAACGGTAAACGGTGCCGTCAATGTCTGCGGTGCCAACGAGCGTATTGGGTTTACCTGTCCAATGCACGCAAACGGAATCGGTCAGTTTGTCGGACGGACTCCAGACCGAAAAATACGGGTCAACCGTAATCAAAGGATTGCTCGGTGCTCTTAAATTCATGTTTTCTCCTCCTTATTTTGCGTAGATCATGCCCACAATGCGATTGACAAGAGAAGTCGGCAAAACTTTGGAAAGTCCTGCAAACAGGTGATACTGTGCGCCCTTTGTGGACAATGGCTTCATGTTCTTTTTGGTTGCCGCTTTGAAAACGGCTTCCGCAATGGCCTGCGGCGGCATTCCGTTTTGCTCGTCATGCTCCATTACAGCCAGACTTTTTGCAAGTACGGTGTCATAGGGGGTGCTTTGTTCGGACGTTTTTTCGCGGGCCGCAGTAAAACCTGTTTTGACATCTCCGGGCATCACGGCGCGAACGGAAATACCGAACGGACGCACTTCATTGGCAAGCGAGAGTGTCAGTGAATTGATCGCCGCTTTGCTTGCGGAATAAAAAGCCTGAAAGGGAATGGCCAAAGGGACCGCCATACTGCTGATGTTGACGATTGAGCCGAATCCCTGTTTTCGCATAAACGGAAGAACCTGCTGTATGCAGACGACCGTGCCGAAAAAGTTGACGTCAAACTGCCGTTTTGCATCGTTGAGATCTGTGTATTCAATACTGCCCGCAATGCCGAAGCCTGCATTGTTGACAAGAACATCAATTCTGCCTTCCGTTTCAAAAACATGATTGAATGCGGTGCGGATGCTTTCTTCGTCCGTTACGTCTGCCTGCAGGTGTATAATGCCGCTTTCGCAAGTGTTTTCGCGGCGACTGCACTCGTAAACTTTGTATCCTTTTTCGCGGAAGGTTCGGCAACAGGCAAGGCCGATGCCGCTGCTGCCGCCTGTAATAACAGCGACTTTCATTCATTTTCCTCCCGTAATGCTAATATGCGGTTGTAGTTTTCAAGAATAAACCGTTGAGCCTTTGCATTGTAAATGTTCATGCGGTAGGGAATGCCGCTTTGTATGTTTGTGCCTTCCTTGATGCGGATTCCCAAAGCCGTGCCGCTCGGTGTGGGTACTTTTTCGCGTTTGCCCGAACGGATGTTTTCGATGAGATACCCCTCGGTAACCAACCAATCTGCAATGCGCACGGCTGAAAGCACTTTTGTGTTTTCACCCATGGCCTCACGCAAGGTGCGCACGATGCTGTTGATGCCCATTCCGTCGTCACTGTAGGGGAAAGAATCAATGATCCCCTGCGGCAAATAAGCAAATTCCCGTTTTGGCTTGCTTTGTGCTTTGCCGACTTCGCCGCCGTTATCGATCACTTTTTTCAGCACATCCGCAACATAAAAGAAACAACGGCTCATGCGTACATTGTTGATCACGCTGTCGTTTTCAATTTCTTCACCGCTGAACGGATCCATACCGTTGGCAAGCGACAGCATATAGGATTGTGCTCTTTGCAGAAGTTCAAGTTCGCGCATGCAATTTCCTCCTTGCTGTTTGGATAAAAAACACAAAAACAAAGACAACAATTATGCAAAATGTATAAATATACAGATAAGGGTTGTCTTATTTCTATTTTTTTAGTATATTAAATTATAAAGGAGCAAGTTGCATTTGTCAACTGCTGACTTACGTAAAGGGAGAAAACAGATGGAACAGCTTTTTGAAAAACAGATTGCAAGTGAATGTAAATTTGAAGGCCGCATTTTAGATCTGTATGTGGATACGGTGGAATTGCCCAATGGTCATATTTCCACAAGAGAATATATCAAACACGTCGGAGCCGCTTGTGTTGTGCCGATCGATGATGACGGGAACGTGGTTGTGGAAAAGCAGTTCCGCTATCCGTTCGGGGCTGTGCTGACGGAGATCCCGGCAGGCAAACTCGACTCAAAAACGGAGCCGCACCGCGAAGCCGCTTTGCGTGAACTGGCGGAAGAAACGGGTTGTACAGCGGAAGAAATGATCTATCTCGGTGAATACTATCCTACCTGTGCGTATTCAGACGAAGTGATCCATATGTACCTTGCCAAGGGCATCCGTGCAGGTGAACAGCATTTGGATGAGGATGAATTCGTCAATGTCGAAAAAGTGCCGTTGCGGGAATTGATTGACCGTGTGATGGCAGGGGAGATCAAGGACGGCAAAACGCAGACGGCGTTGCTGAAAGCATTTTTATATTTGCAAAACCGTTAAAATCGGTTTTTGGGATTTACGCGAAAACGGCTGTGCTGTGAGCGTAAGTCCTTTTTTCTTTTTGAGCAAACTGCACTTGCTATTCCTCTTTTTTTATGTTAAAAAAGAAATGAAAGGCAGGGGACAGAGAATGAATGCAGAGAAAAAAGTTTCGCTTCGCAATCTTGCAATTGCGCTTTTGAGCATCTTTTTTGTTGCGTTTGCTGTAGAGATGACGCTGGTCGTTCGGAACAGAAAACCCGAGAATTATCAGTCTGTTTGTGAGGAAAATCCCAAAATTCAACTTTTACAGGCAGAACGCACATATAATGAAGGCATTTTCTTTACTACGGCTGTAAATGTGAGTATGTCCACCAAACTGTACGGTTCACTGAACGGTGTTGCCAAACTGCAAAAAGGGTACCCGTTGCTTGGTTTGAATGCAAGATTGGACAATGACGATGTTTTTAATATCGTTGTGATCGGTGATTCTTTTGTGCAGGGAGATTACAGCTTAAACAGAAACGAAATATTCTGGCGTGTTCTTGAAAATGATTTCCGTAAAGAAGGAAAAAATGTAAACGTATTCGGTGTGGGTATGTCGGGAGCGAGCGCATACGAGGAACTTGCGTGGCTGACCGATCATACATTGGTTGAAGATCTTGATCCGGACTTGGTCGTGTTCGGATATGTATATAACGATCCGGATGATGCTGTTCAAGCCGTCAGAAAAAAAGTTGATTGGGATAAAGAATTGCCGTTTTTGCGACCGCTGAAAACAGTTTTTCCTTATGTTTACAATGCACTCATCGAGAGCATTGTTGCAAGAACCATGTATTCGGATAAGTATACCGACGGTGAATTTGTCAATCATATCTCCGCACCGCCGATCCTCAAGGGCCGTTTTTATGAAAAATACAAAACCGATTTTGTGGAAAAATTAGATGCTTTTGCCGCCACGGCGGATTTTTCAATTGCTGTTGTGACATTGCCGACGGTGCCCGACAATTATATGCTTGAACAGCTCTATGCGCCGCTTGCGGAATTGTACGCACAGTGCGAATATGTGGATTATTACAATTGCACAGAGCAATACAGCGATTTTGCTTCGCGTGTGCACAGTAAAAATTATCAGGTCAACATCGGTGATTTTCACCCGGGCAGTGCAACCAACCGCTTTTATGCCGATTACATAAAGGCTTTGACGGAAAAAGAGTTTTCCGATGTTATCACCGATCTGCCTGCGGATTATGACGCCACGAATACCGTTACGATCAACGAATATCTTCCGTATCAGGTGTCACCGAACAAAGTATATGAAGATGAAAACCGTGTGCAGTATGAGATCACATATCCCGCTGTCGGACAAACGTATTATTTAGAGGGCATTGAAATTCCCGCATATTATCTTGTTAACCCCTTGGGAAAACCGCATATCAAACTTTCTTTTTCGCATGATGTTTGTATTTCCGAAATCACGGTACAAGGGCAGTATGACAGTATTGAATTGTTCTATACCCGTTTGAACGAAAAACTCCGCTATGACGATCATACGGTTTTCGATCTTGCACCGTCTGCAGACGGTACGTTTGCTGTCGGTCGGGATGAAGACCTTACTTCGATTTTAATCAGTGCCGAATTTGCGGAAAATGCCGACAGAAAAATCACCCTCACACTGGAAAAAGCGGAGGTGCGTGCGCAATGAAAAACGTTTACATATTGGGGATCTCTGCTTTTTATCACAATTCGGCGGCTGTGTTGGTGTGCAACGGCAAAATCGTTGCCGCGGCCGAAGAAGAACGCTTTACAAGAGTGAAAGGGGATGCGTCTTTTCCGATTCACTCTGTTATGTTCTGCCTGGAAAAAGAAAGCATCGGCATGGACGAGGTGGAAAAGGTCGTTTTTTATGAAGACACGGCAGAAAAATTTGTCAGAATCATGACCACCGCCCTGTTGAATGCACCGCAGGGGATCCAACAGTATCTTTACAGCATTCCCGCATGGATCACCGACAAACTCTGGATCCAACGTAAAATCACAAAAGAACTCGGCATCAAAAGTGACAAACTGACCTTTATTCCCCATCATCTCAGCCATGCGGCATCCGCATTTTATCCCTCACCTTTTGAAAAAGCCGCAGTGTTGACGGTTGACGGTGTGGGGGAGTGGACAACCCTTGCATGGGGCATCTGCGATGAAAACGGCATCCGTCTGCGCAAGGAATTGCGCTTTCCGGACTCATTGGGTTTGTTGTATTCGGCTTTCACCGTATACACGGGGTTTAAGGTGAATGACGGTGAATACAAAATGATGGGTTTGGCACCCTACGGCAAACCCGTATATGCCGATCTGATCAAAGAGAATATTGTAAAAATTTATGACGACGGAAGTTTTATACTGAATCAGAAGTTTTTCTCTTTTACAAGAAAAATGGATACCATCAACCGTGATTTTGAAGCGTTATTCGGACGGTCGAGGCGCAAGCCCGAAAGCGAACTCGATCCTTTTTATGCCGACGTCGCCGCAAGCATACAGGCCGTTACCGAAGAAATCATTCTGAAAACGGCAAAACACATAAAAGAAGAAACGGGAATGAAAAATCTTGTAATCGCAGGCGGTGTGGCACACAATGTTACCGCTATGGGCAAACTTTTGCGCAGTAAACTGTTTGAAAATGTCTGGGTGCAACCTGCCGCAGGGGATGCCGGCGGTGCCATGGGTGCGGCACTGCACGGCTATTACGGCAATCATGTCGGCGCGCAAAAGAATCCCATGAAATCGCTGTATCTCGGTCACAAGATCAAAGATGCCGATAAGCGCGATGATGCCGAATTGAGAAAACTCGGTGCGGTTTGGTCTGTACACACGCCGGAAGAACTGCAGGCAATCATTGCAAAACTTATCAATGACGGAAAAATTGTGGCGGTTGCACGCGGACGTGCGGAATTCGGCCCGCGTGCTTTGGGAAACCGTTCCATTTTGGCGGATGCAAGAAAAGCGGAAATGTTGCAACATCTGAACCGTAAAATTAAATTCCGCGAAGGTTTCAGGCCCTTTGCACCCGCCGTGCTCGAAGAAGATGCAGGCCGTTATTTTGATATGGACGGAACATCTCCTTATATGCTGTATACCTTTCCCGTGAAAGAGGAACGAAGAACTGACGTGGTGTTCGGAAATACACTGCAGGAAACGGCGGCAAAATCACGGTCGGATATTCCTGCTGTCACGCACGTTGATTATTCAGCCCGTGTGCAGACGGTCAACAGCGATCAGTCGCCGTTTTTTTACGGTGTATTGAAAAATTTTAAGCGGATCACAGGGTGCAGTGCGGTCATCAACACCTCTTTCAATGTGCGCGGAGAACCGATCGTAAACACGGCGGCAGATGCCTATCGGTGTTTTATGAGATCCGGACTTGATTATGCCGTGATCGGGAACAGACTATTGGATAAATCCCTTCAGAAAGGCGTTGCGGATGATGCGTAAAGCAAAAACAAGAAAAACAGAAAAAACATTTCGGGAAGAATATGACCGCAGAAACAGAATCAAGACAGCCAACGAATGCAGTTGGTTTTGCATTGTGTGGGGGCTGATCCTGTTTTTTGCGTGCGGATATCAGGCGATATGCACGCAGGGACTCTTGAATGCAATGTACATAATCATTGCATTGCTCGGTCTTTTGTTACTTGTTTTCGGAACCGCGGCACCTTTGAAAATGCAAAAAGGCGTTGCTTTTGTCAAATCCGTTTTTTCGGTTTTCGGAAATGCCGTATTAAAAGGAATCCTGTTACCGGTTTATTTTGTGCTGATGCTGATCAATGCTTGCAATCATAAAAAATATACGCAAAAGTTCGGATTCAAAAATTGGGATGCGTGTAATCACACCGATACCGCTTATTTTGATTTCAACCGTTTCGATGCAAACAAACATAAACATACGCCGCTGCGTACGGGGATTGATGTTCTGACGTTCTTTGCAGGCAACGGAATGTATGTTGTTATTCCGATCGTGATCATTCTTTTGATTTTGGGAATTGTCATGTTTTTCGTTTCCACCGGTGCGGTATTTTCGTTTGTTTATACGTTGTTCTGATTCAAAAAAAAACACACCTCGGAGGAAAAGTTACCGAGGTGTGTGTTCTGCTTTTATGCCGTTAAAGCATTTTTATAAAAGCGGGCCATGCAAGTTCTGCATAAAAACGGTGGCCGTTCGGGCCGATACAGTGCATCACCTTTTCTGCGGCATCGGCGGCTGTATAGATTTTTTTTGCCGTTTCATAACTTTCAACGGCTCCGTCAATGGGGAAGATGGAGTCTTCCCGGCCGCTGACGATCAAAAGCGGTTTCGGTGCACACAAGCCGCAGAGGTCGCCCATGTCAAACCACTGCGTGATCTGCGGAATATAGTTGCAGGCACAGTGACGGTGCGCATAGATCGATGCGGAATACGTGCAGACGGCGCATGACGGAATGGCGGCTTTGATGCGGTCTTCCAGTGCCGCGGCATACAATGTCGCCGTGCCGCCTCCGGAATTGCCCATGCAGTAAATACGGTCTTTGTCAACCGTGGGAAAGCGGTTTTCAATGACGTCGATCAAGCGTGCAACATCCCACACGCGTTCACCGATCACGGTTCTGCCGTTTGCAATGGCGGTGAGGGCTGTGTGCTGACAATCGGGATTCGGTGTGCCGCCGCATTCACCGAAACAGCGTTGTTCCATGGCAACGGCGGCAAAACCGTTTTGTACGGCCTGTATGCAGAAATCTCTTATTCCGGGGCCGATGGATTCTTCATCGCCTTCATATTTCGGCTTACCCAAAGAAATATGCATTCCTTTGGAGTGCCCCTGCAGGCAGATCATCAACGGAACCGTTTGCAAACAGGCGTTCGGAAGCAACAGGTGACAGGGGACGAAATAACCTTCTTCACTCTGAAAAACAAAACGGATCTCACGGTAGGCCGCGTGTTCTTTTTCATATTCGATTTCAAACAGTGCTTCGCAAGGCATCATGTTCTGCAATCCCAAAAGGGAAAACAGTTTTTCTTTGCCCTGTTTTTGCCATTCGGAAAAAGGAGCCCCATCTTTGTATTGCAGTTGCGGCTGCATATTTTTACAGATATTTTGCTCAACGGATAACGGATGAATGAGATTCATGTAAACACATCCTTTCGGAAAAATTATAGCAAACAAAAACAATGATTGCAATAGTGTAAAATATGTGCTATGTTAAAAATATAAAGCGTACGGGAGGTTTTGCCATGGCGATCGGTGAAAAAATGAAACAGTTCAAAGACAGCGTTCTGCACAATCCCTCTTTTACCGTCAAAGAACAGTTCGGGTATGCGGGCGGCTTGTTCGGAAACTGTATGGGGCAGGATTGTATCGGTACCTACTCCGATAAATTCAACCGTGATTATATGGGACTGCAGAAGAATGAAGCACTCGGTGTGCGGTTTGAACCGAATTTGGCTTTGGGCAATGTCAGTACCGTTTTGTCTTTTGCTGCACCGCCGATCGCGGGTGCGGTCGTGGACAGACCGGTTGTCAACGGAAAGGGCGGAGCACGGCCCGTGCTCAAATTCGCACCTATACCGTTTGCGATTGCATCCCTTTTGCTGTTTGTTGTGCCGCCGGCCGGTCTTGTGTTTCGCATTGTTTACACGTTTGCACTGACTTTGCTGTTCAACATTGCGGATACGTTTTACGATATGGCGCTGAGTGCCATTTCCATCCGCATGACCACAAATCCCAAAGACAGAAAGAATTTTTACACCGTGGCCGTTCTTGCCACTTCACTGGGCTCTGCTTTGCCCGGCTGGTTGTTGCCGCTGATCGTCGGCAAAATGCAAAGCGGAGAACAGGAGAAATGGGCATACTTCGTTGTTGCACTGGTGTTTTGCATTTTAGGTGTGAGTTCCATGTATGCGCCGTATTTTACCTTGCAGGAAAAAGTCTACGTGCGTTCGTATGAAGATAAACGCGAGCGCATTAACATCAAGGCTGTGTTGGCCAACCGACCGCTGATGATCTTGCTGACGGCAAACGTGTTGCAGACAATACGTGAAATCGCCTATAAGTATCTGCCTTATTTTTATGACAACACGCTGGGTGACTACGGAATGAAAGCAAAAGTGGATATGATCAGCGGCGGATTGTCATACGTCGGTCTCTTGTTGGTGCCCATTTTGGGGAATCGCGTGGATTCACGCAATATGATGATGCTCAGTTACGGTTATTCAGCCTTGTTCTATGGGGTGATGAGCCTGTTTAATATCGGTTTTTCCGTTGACAGGATCCGAAAACTCAAGTGGATCATCGGTATCCTGATCGGTTTTTCGGGAATGCCGAACAATGCCATGAGCGCGGCAAGACGGATCATCATAGCCGACTCCACCGATTATATGGAATGGGTGACGTATAAAAAATTCGGCTATGCCGTGCGCAGTGAAGGCATGGTTTTGGCTTCCCAGAGTCTTGTAGATAAGTTCAGAGAATTGCTCAAAGCCAATGCCTATAACGGTTTTTTGAATATGATCGGCTATCAATCCGGTTATACCGATCCCGTGACGGGGGCGGCAGTCAAACCCGTGCAGACGGATGCAACACTGAAAGGTATTTATGCAGTGCTGACGCTGTGCGGCTTTTTGGGGAATTTCCTGCCGATGCTTGTGTATTTGTTCGATAACTATACAGGCAAAAACCGCGAACGGATCCTGGCCGAACTGCAGGAGATCCGTTTGCAGAACGCAAGCGAACAACCGCAGAAGCAAAGTGTTGCCGAACCAAGCGAATAAAAACAGGGGCTTGCATCAAACAACAAAAAGTTTGATGCAAGCCCGTTTCATATTGTCTTAAAATTCAATTTCCGCTACCACGGGGAAGTGGTCGGACGGATAGAGATCTCCTTCGTATGTATCGCGAATGACTTTGTAGGAAAGTACATTGATATCACCTTTGACAAAGCAATAGTCGATGATACAGTGATGATTGGCTCTGTCGGGATTGACAAAGACATCCGCGTGGAACGTAACGCCGTGGTCGGTCACGGGGGCGAGCATTCTCGCGTCCGCAAAACCGCCTGCTATCACTGTTTTATACGGTTCTGATTCGGGGGTAACATTGAAATCTCCCGTGAAGAATGCGGGATCGTTCGGGCAGATCTCGGCCGCTTTCAGCGTAACAAGTTCCGCGCCTTTTTGCATGGCAACCGCCCCGACGTGATCGAGATGCGTGTTGAAATGCACGAACACTTTTCCGTTCTCTTTGTTTTTCAGTTTTGCCCACGAGCAAACGCGCACACAGGCGGCATCCCAACCTTTGCCGGGAATTTCGGGTGTTTCGCTGAGCCAGAAAGTTCCGCTGTCAAGCAGTTCATATTGGTTCTTTTTATAAAAAACAGCGGAAAACTCGCCTTTTTTGTCGCCGTCGTCGCGACCGACGCCGACGTAATTGTATTCGGGCAGGGCGGCGCAGAGAATCTGCATCCAGTCATAATGTGCTTCCTGCACACCGAAAGAGTCGGGCATTTCTTTGCGGATGGTATCGGTCACAAGGTCTTTTCGTGCCGTCCAACTGCGGCCGTCGGCTCCGCCGCACAGCAGATTGAAGCTCATGATCTTCATATACGAAACCTCTCTTTGATAAATTGCAAAATTATTTTAACATAACTGACAGACTTTTGCAATAATCATTGACATTTTTATGCAAACTTATTAAAATGATAATGATTATGAGATTTGGAGGAATGGATATGATGTATTTGTTTTTTGCCTGCATTGCAGTCGGTATGATCCTGTTGGCCGTATTTTTGCGCTTGCGTGTCACCGAGCAACGTCTGAAGGCGGTTGTTATTAAGGCTGTCGTCAGTGTTTTCTTTTTGCTGACCTTGCTGACGGGTGCGTTGGCGGCAGGTGAAAATGCAGATTGGATGTACACTGCCCTCATCGGCGGCGGACTGATGTTCGGTCTGTTGGGGGACATCTGGCTCGATCTTAAATACATTTACACGCAGGACACGGATTTTTGGACCTTTGCGGGGTTCTTTTCATTCATGATCGGTCATGTGTTTTATGTGGTCGCCATGGTGCGTCAGTTCGGTTTTCATCCGTTGGCATTGGTCGGTTGTGTCATTGCGGTCGCAGGCGCGTTTGCGTTCATTTACCTGACCGAAAAGCCGATGAAAATGCACTACGGGAAATTTAAGTTCATCACCGCCCTTTACGGCGGATTCCTGTTTGTGATGTTTGTGTACGGTCTGAATATGGCCATTCTCGGAGATCACGGCAATTGGGGACTGATTCTGCTTTGCATCGGCGGCCTGTTTTTCATTATTTCCGACCTTATTTTGTCGGGCACGTATTTCGGTGAGGGCAAAAACCGTCCCGTGGATGTGATCACAAACCACGTAACATACTACATTGCACAATACTGCATTGCGTCTTCCGCATTGCTCATCGGTATGAATTTTTAAGGGGATAATAAGAACATGAGAAGAGAACAAAGCCTTGATTTTTCGGGTATCAAAACCTATTCTGCACAAAACCGCATCAATCTTGTGACGATCGAAAACATGATGACACCCGGTGTGACACCGCATGATGAATACAATGCAGAGAATTTTGATGCGCTGATCGAACGCATTCTGGCGGCACGCAAGAATGACCGTCCCGTGATCTGGAGCATGGGTGCGCACGTTGTGAAAAACCGCCTGAGCCGCTATATCATCGAACTGATGAAAATGGGCATCATCACCCACATTGCGGCAAACGGTGCTACGAGCATTCACGATTTTGAACTGGCCTATTTGGGCGGCACATCCGAAGATGTTCCCACCGCCATTGAGGACGGTTCATTCGGTATGTGGGAAGAAACGGGTGCATGGATGAACGAAGCCCTGCAGTACGGTGCAAAAAACGGCATGGGTTACGGCGAAGCACTCGGGTATTATATTGACACGCACCCCGAACGCTTTCCCAACCGTGAAGACTGCATTCTGTGGAATGCCTATAAACTGGATATTCCCGCAACCTACGCCATTGCTTTGGGGACGGACATCATTCACCAGCATCCCACCTGCGATATGGCGGCTATCGGTGCGTGCAGCGGCGTGGATTTCAAGCGTATGGCATACTCCGTTGCGCAACTCGACGGCGGCGTATTCCTGAACTTCGGCTCCTCGGTGATCGGGCCCGAAGTATTCCTTAAAACGCTTTCCATTGCCAGAAATCTCGGTTATCCCACCTTTGCCATTACGACGGCAAATTTCGATCTTGTAGATCTGGGAGATTACCGTTGCAAGATCGGTTATGAAGATCCGAATTATTATTACCGTCCGCGTAAAAACATCGTCAACCGTCCCACCTGCAAAGGCGGCATGGGTTGGCATTTTGTGGGCGATCATCAGATCACGATCCCGACCATGTACGATAAAATCAAAGTGAGTCTTGAAAAATGAACAGAGAACAATTTGTTTCTATACTTGAAAATATAAGCAATGCGCGTGTCGGTTTGTTGGGTGATTTTTGTGTGGATATTTACTGGCACGCAGATATGACCAAAAGCGAACTCTCGCGTGAAACGCCGCATTATCCCTTGCCTGTTGTGCGTGAGCGTGTGTATCCCGGAGCAGGCGGAAATGCCGCCAACAACATTGCTGCACTCAACCCCGCCAAACTGTATGCCGTCGGTCTTTACGGTGATGATTGGCGCGGTATGTTGCTGCGTGATGTGTTGCGCAAATGCGGTATTGACGACCGTTGGTTTGTGAACACTCCCGACCGTTTTACAAATGCTTACTGCAAACCCATGCGAAAAGGGATCTCTGCTGTTGAATACGAAGATCCGCGCATTGACTTTGCCGCCGATACCCCCATTGACGAAAAAACGGAAAACGCAGTGCTTGCCAATCTGTCCGAAATGGCAAAGCAGATCGACGTGCTTTGTGTGTCCGATCAGTTTCTGTTCGGCATTGTGACCGACCGTGTGCGCGCAAAGATCATCGAACTTGCAAAAAACGGTTTGACCGTAGTCGTGGACAGCCGCTACCGCATTGCCGAATATACGAACTGCATTCTCAAACCCAACGAGGTGGAATGTTGGCGAGCCGTTTACGGCAACGAAGGGTATCTGTCGGCAACGCGTGAAGCTTTTGAAACAGCCGCCGTGCAGTTGGCAAAAAAGAACAGCGCACACGTGCTTTGCACACTCGGTGCACAGGGAAGTGTGTTTACGGACGGTGAAAGTCTTGACCGTATTCCTGCCGTACAGGTGCATGGCCCTGTGGACATCTGCGGTGCGGGGGACACCTTCCTGTCGGCATTTTCCTCCTGTCTTGCAGGCGGTGCGTGTCCTGCCGATGCGGCATTTGCGGCCGCCCATGCCGGTGCCGTCACGGTGCAGAAAATCGGCATCACCGGAACCGCGACAAGAGAAGAAATGATTTCATTGTTTGACGATCAATAAGACACATCCATAAATAAAGCCTCCCGACACTTGTTTTTATCGGGAGGCTTTGTTGTATGCAATTATCTTTCTTCGCGGAAATAAGACACACCCAAACTTGCGGGGGGCTGGTTTTCGCGTTTTTTGCGGACGCTGATAAGAATAAGAACGAGAATGGTAACCAAATACGGCAACATCTTGAAGATCTCCTGCGATGCGCGGGGCAGATCATCGATGTACATATACACAATATACAATCCGCCGAACAGCACCGAACCGAGAATACCGAGGTCGGGTTTCCAAAGACAGAAGATAACGATGGCAATGGCAAGCCAACCTCTGTCACCGAAACCGCCGTTTGACCATGTGCCGCCGATGAAATCCATAACGTAATACAATCCGCCCAAACCGGCAATGGCACCGCCGATACAAGTTGCGGCATATTTGTAACGGGTGACGTTGATGCCTGCCGCGTCTGCGGTTGCGGGATTCTCACCGACCGCTTTCAGATTCAGTCCCACACGTGTTTTGCGCAGGATGAATGCGGAAACGATTGCGATGATAATGGCAAGATAAGCAAGAAAACCGAAGGAAAGGAAAGTTTTTCCGAACAGACCGAGTTTGCTTGCAAAGGGGAGCGTGGTTTTGAAAAATGCACCGGTTGCGTTCAAAGAAACGGTTGCACCTGAATCGAGAATGGTGGAGAGGGAACCGCCGATGAAGGAACCGAGCCCCATTCCGAAAGTGGTCAGCACAAGGCCGGTCACGTTCTGGTTTGCACGCAGGGTAATGGTCAGAAAACTGTAGATGAACGCCATGGCGGCACTTGCGACCAAGGAACAGATCATGGGGATCAGAATGCACATAAATCCGTTGGTCTTGTCACCGTACGTTTCCCAGAAATAGCCGCCCAACACACCCGAAATGCCGCCGACATACATGATGCCGGGAATACCGAGGTTGAGGTTGCCGGATTTTTCGGTGATCATTTCACCCGTTGCGCCGTAAAGCAGAGGAATGCCGATAATAATGGCCTGTGTGATAAAACTGGCAAATTTTGCAATGTCCATTTTTATGCCTCCTCCTTGTGTTTATGACGGAAATTCAACTTATAGTTCAGGAAGAATTCCGAGCCGATGATGAAGAACAGGATGATGCCTGTGATGATGTCGGCCAGGCTTTCATTCATGCGGAAGTTTGTTGCGATCTGCGCCGCACCGCGTTCAAAGAAAACAATGAGGAAGGAGGTCAGCATCATGACTGCGGGATTGAATTTCGCAAGCCACGAAACCAGAATCGCGGTAAATCCGCGTCCGCCTGCGGTATTGGTGGAAATGGTATGTGTGGTGCCCGATACCAACAGAAGACCTGCAAGGCCGCACAACGCACCCGACAGGGCCATGGTACGAAGAATGACCTTTTTGACGTTGATGCCGATGTAGCGGGCGGTGTTTTCACTTTCACCGACCACGCTGATCTCGTAGCCGTGTTTGCTGTATTTTAAGTAGACATACATAACGGCGGTCAATGCGACTACAATGATGATGTTGATCAGGTACTGTTTGTCAAACAGATAGGGAAGCCAACCTGCTTTTGTGCTTGCGTTGATAACGCCCACGGAGTTGGAGCCCTTGGGGTTTTCCCAATAGGTGATGAGGAAAGCAACGATCTGTGTTGCCACGTAGTTCATCATCAATGTAAACAGTGTTTCATTGGTGTTGAAATGCGCTTTGAAAAAGGCGGGGATCATGCCCCAGACCATACCGGCAAACAAACTGGAAATGACCATGATCGGAATGAGCAACCACTGGTTGATGCCGTTACCGAAATAGATCATGCAGGCGGCGGTGGCGGCGGCACCCATTAAAACCTGCCCTTCCGCACCGATGTTCCAGAATTTCATTTTGTAAGCCGGTGTGACGGCAAGGGCGATGCACAGCAGTATGGCTGTGTTCTGGAACAGGTTCCAAATGCGGCGGGGGGAACCGAAACAACCGTCAAACAGGGAAGTGAACACTTCCGCGGGGTTGAGGTCTGTAACGAGAACAATGAAAAGGGAACTGAGTGCCACACCGAGCAATACGCCGATGATGCGAACGAGAATGCCTTGCCATGCAGGCATGACATCGCGTTTGGAAAGGCGAACGAGGGGTTCGCTGTGAGGAGCGACGTGACTCATTGTTCTTCACCTCCTGTTTGTGTCATCAATAAACCGATTTCTTCTTTTGTTGTATTGCGCGCATCTACGATACCCGTCACTTTACCGCCGCAGATAACCATGATGCGGTCACACAGCGCGATCAGCACGTCCAGATCTTCACCGACGAAAATGATGGAGGCACCCGATTCTTTCTGTTCGTTGAGCAGGTTATAAATGGTGTAGGATGAGTTGATGTCCAGACCGCGCACCGGGTAGGCGACCATCAGCACTTTCGGAGCAGATGCGATCTCGCGGCCGACGAGCACTTTCTGTACGTTGCCGCCCGAAAGTCTGCGGACGGGGGTTTTTGCGTCGGGTGTGACAACTTCCAGATCATGAATGATCTTTTCAGCCAGTGTTTTCGGTTCTTTGCGGCGCAAAAATGCGGAGTGCCCTTTTCTGTAACTTCTGAGCATGACGTTGTCGATGATGTCCATGTTGCCGACAAGGCCCATGCCCAAACGGTCTTCGGGAACGAAGGACAGGCGCACACCCAAGTGGCGGATCTGCATCGGCGTCTTATTGCGCAGATTTTCCTGTTTTCCGCTGTTGGGATCGTTGTACAAAATTTCGCCGCTTTCCAGTTTCTGCAAACCTGCAATGGATTCCAGCAGTTCACGCTGACCGCTGCCTGCAATGCCTGCAATGCCGAAAATCTCACCCGATCTTGCGGTGAAGGTGACGTTGCTGATTACTTTTGAACCTTCGCGGTTGCGACAGTTCAGGTCACGGATGATGAGTCTGTCTTCGCAATCCTTGGGTTCGGCACGTTCAATGTTGAGTTCCACTTTTTTGCCGACCATCAAAGCGGTCAGTTCTTCGGGGTTTGTGTCTTTCGTCAAAACCGAACCGACGGATTCACCTTTGCGAAGCACCGCTACACGGTCGGAAATTTCCATTACTTCGTTGAGTTTGTGGGTGATGATAACGATGGATTTGCCGTCTTCTTTCATTGCGCGCATGACGGTGAAAAGTTTTACCGTTTCCTGCGGAGTAAGCACGGCGGTCGGTTCATCGAGGATCAGAATGTCTGCACCGCGATACAAAACCTTTACGATTTCAACCGTTTGCTTTTCCGAGACGGACATTTCGTATATCTTTTTATCCGGATCAATGATAAAGCCGTATTTTTCACAGATCTCTCTGATTTTGACTTTTTCGGCTTTCAGATCATATTTTCCTTTTGCCTTGATGCCCAGCACAATGTTTTCAGCGGCAGAGAATACGTCAATGAGTTTGAAATGCTGATGGATCATTCCGATTTTGTAATCGAACGCATCCTTGGGGGAGTGGATGAACGCTTCCTTGCCGTCGATGAAAATGATACCGTCGTCAGGCTGATAAATGCCTGCGATCATGTTCATCAGCGTTGTTTTTCCGCTTCCGTTTTCACCGAGAATGGACAAGATCTCGCCCTTTTCCACGGTGAGGTTGACATTCTTGTTTGCAACGATCTTGCCGAAATACTTGCATATTCCGTGCAGTTCAATTGCAGGAACTGTCGTTTTTTCCATTGCTTTTCCTCCCGGATCTGTTTGTTTGATTCTTTCGGCACTTGAAAATAAACACCTTACCGATGTACATTTTCAAACGTCAAAAAAACGATAGAGGGCGGAGCAGGATTGGTGCTCCGCCCGATTGAACAGGGGGTGATTATTCGGTAACAGCAGTGATGCCGTCGATGATGATGTTGAAGTAGGGAGCGCTTCTGAATTCGCTTTCTGCGAAGTGACCGTCAACGATAACTTCGGTGTCGCCTTCATAGTTTGCATCCGGAACAACGTCTGCCATGTAGGAAGTGAGAGTTTCGCCGTTTACGGTGAAGGTAGCGGTATCATAAACATGAAGAGTACCTTCTTTGAATGCCTTGACAGCAGCGTCGATGGCTTCCTGCGTGCCTTCAGCGGCAACATCAGTGTTGAGTTCGGTCAGTTCAACGGAGCCTTCTGCAAAGCCGCCGCACCAGTCAGCAACGATTTCTTCGCCGGAAGCAACACAGTTGATCATGTAGGTCATGTAGGGAGCCCAGTTGATCTTGGAAGAGATCAGAGCAGTGGTCGGACCCATGTCGCTGGTGTTTACGTTGTAAGCAACGTTGGGAACTTTGTATTCTTCGCAAGCCTTGGGAGCGCCTTCGGAGTCAGCATGCTGGCTGATAAGAACGCAACCGCTTTCGATGAGAGCGATAGCCTGGGTTCTTTCTGCATCGATGTCGAACCAGGAGTTGGTGTACTTAACATCCATGGTAACGGTCGGGCAAACGGACTTTGCACCAAGATAGAAAGAAGTGTAGCCGGAGATAACTTCTGCATAGGGGAAAGCACCGACATAACCCATCTTAGCCTGGTCAGCAGTGATCTTGCCGTCAGCGATCATTTCGTTGATCTTCATACCTGCAACGATACCTGCAACGTAGCGGCCTTCGTAGATGGATGCGAATGCGTTGTGATAGTTAGCGATGTTAGCGGTGTTAGCGTCATCACCGGTAGCATGGCAGAACTGAACGTCGGGGCATTCCTGAGCAGCCTGCATGAGGTAGGGTTCATGACCGAAAGAGTCACCGAAGATGATGTTGCAGCCTTCGTCAACAAGGTCCATAGCTGCTTCATAGCATTCGCTGCTTTCGGGGATGTTGCTCATAACGATGACCTGATCGTCAGACAGACCGAGGTTGGCCTGAACTTCTTCAACAGCGTTCATGAAGTTCTTGTCATAGGTGGAATCCGTGGGAGCGTGCAGGAAAATGAAGCCGACCTTGATATCGGAATAATCAAGAGCTACATCTGCTGCGGTTGCGTCTTCGGAAGCGTCTTCGGAACTGCCTTCGGTAGCTTCGTCGGTAACGACGTCGGTAGCTGCATCGTCAGATGCGTTGGTGGGATCCTCTGTTGCGTTGTTGCAAGCTGCGAAGCAAGCAATAACCATGCAGAGGGCGAGTACAAGTGCGAGAATTTTAGCGGTCTTTTTCACTTTGTTCATCCTCCATAAATTTTTTTTGGACTGAATTTATTTCTTTATCGGTCAGAACTTGCAAAACAGATGGAATCATCCGTCATGGAAGCAATGATCGCCAAAGACTGAACGGGAATACCGGTTTCGCGCAGGATTTTGCCGCCGTTCTGGAATCCTTTTTCAATGGCAATGCCGAAACCGACGACCTGTGCACCGGCCTGTTCGCAAATGCTTTTAAGCCCCAAACAAGCTTGTCCGTCCGCAAGGAAATCGTCAATGACAAGCACTTTGTCCTGCTCGTTGAGATATTTTTTGGAAACGGAAACGGTGCTCGTAATGCCTTTTGTAAAAGAAAAAACGTCGGCTGTATATACATCATTGCCCACGTTTTTATGATGCCCTTTCTTGGCAAACACAACGGGTACGTTGAAATGTTCTGCCGCGGCGCAGGCAATGGCTATGCCCGATGCTTCCACGGTCAGGATCTTCGTTACACCTGCCGCCTTGAAAGTATTGTAAAACTCTTCACCGAGAGCCTTGACCAGACGATAGTCAATTTGATGATTTAAAAATGAATCTACCTTCAAAACATTGCCGGGAAGAACGGTGCCGTCTTTGAGAATGCGATCTTCAAGCAGTTTCATGTGCGGAAAACTCCTTATCTTCAAATCATTCAAACAACGCATAGAATTATAATACAATCCGTTTTCAAAATCAATAGTAAAAGGTTTTTCCTCCCCCCAAAACGACGCTTTTCTATGTTTTGACCAAAGAAATTTACGGCACTAAAGCGGTTTTATGGGTAGATTGATAAATGAAAATTTATAAATGGTTACAAGGGTGTTACTTTTTGAACCTCAGAGCCGTCGTTTTCGGTTGCATCTGCGCATCGTTGCGGAGACGGAATGTATGCCGATTTTACGCAAAAAAGCCGATTTCAATAATGAAAAAGATATTTTCTAAATATTATGTACAAAATTTCTTGCCAATAATTGTGAAGTTTACCACCAAAGGAAAGGTTGCTTTTAGCAAAAATATTATGTAAAATATAAGGGTGAAACAATGCGATTCGATTGCTGTTTCGCAGAAAAACATCAATATGAGAAAGGAACGGATTCTATGAAAAAATCCAAAAAACTCCTCAGCGTACTGCTGGCTGTGCTCATGGCATTCTCCGTCATGATCGTACCCGTGTCCGCTGCCATCCCCGACACTGTTGATACCTTTGACGAACTTGTTCAGCCTGCCGGGCTGTCCGGACTTGTTGAATGGCTGTTGAAATCACTCAACAATCGCAAAGATGCGTACATCGACACCGTACTTAACTTCGTTTGTACTTATGTTCCCGATATCAATGCAGGCGTGCCCGAAGGCACCGATCTGTTTGAAAGCACGGATACTGCAAAAAAAGCCTTTTATGTTGTCGAGTATTTGGATCAGATGATCATTGAGTTGAACCTGATGGAGAAATTCGGTTCAACCATCACTTCTGTTCTTGAAACTGTTGAAACGGTAACTTTGGGTGCACTGTCGATCGATCTGAGTGACCTGGATGCCATTCTTGCCACAATCAAATCCGTCAACGGCGTTAAAGGTCTTCTCGGCGGAGATATTGCTGCTCTTAATTTGAGCGCACTGGTTGACGGAAACAAGGCTCTCACCCGAAAAGATACAGGTGACCTGAAGATTATCAAACAACTGCTGCAGTTCCTTGCCGACAACACGGGGATCTTCCAAAAATTCCTGCAGGGCGGACTTGATCTTGGCTTGATTCACAATATTTCCGGTCTCGGCGATAAAGTTAATTCTCTGTCTGCTGAACTTACTCCCATGATCGAAGATCTCGTTTATGAAAAACTCCTCGGTGCTCCCGATGAATCCTCTACTTTTGCAGAAAGCGAATATCAGGAATGGACCATGGACCAGGTGCTTGTCGGTGCGCTTTACAAGATGCTGACCGGTACGGCTCCCGAAGCAGACAGAAAAAATGATATGAATGCGTTCCTCAACAGCAACATTTATTCTTTGCTGACCGCAAACGGCGACAAACTGTATAACAAGTTCCTGCTTTCCATGCTCAATGAGGACGTTATTCCCGTTCTCGAAGATTTTGCAACCGAACATAATCTTACAAAGTATTTTAAGTCTGACGTTACTTTCACCGCTTCCGAGTTCAATTTTGCAGGTGCACAGAACGGCATTCTCGGTGAGTTCAACAACGTTCTGGTCGCCTTGCTGAATAAGCTTCTTGCGCAAGACGTTCTGGATGAAATTAAACTCGAAAAAGGCGACAACTCCAAACTCAATGCAAACCTTGAAAAGGTTATCAAGTTCATTCTTCCCAAGATCGCTGACGTTGTCGATGCTGCTGAATTTGACTTCAGCAAATACGACGAAGAATTTGTAAAGGACAAAGAACTCGATTATCTTGCGGTTGATATTCTCAAGATCTTCTTCCCCGGCTGGTTCAAACTGGGTGCAGAAGATATTGCCGTTGTCAATCAGATGGATACCATGGGCGAAGTAGCCACCATGGCAGTTTACTACGCACTTAAAGAATTCAATCCCGCTATGTTCGAAGGCGGCTACGACTATGTTGCAGAATGGGATAAGAAGATCTTCGACGAAGACGGCAACATCAACGATCTCGGCAACTCCTATTGGGGCGACATTATGCTGGGCATGGCTGTGGACGCCGCATTCTACGGTCTTGCACTCAACGGCGACAACTTCTCCTTTGACTACAAAGTTTCCGACATTGCAACCAAAAAGAATGCCGGTTGGGGTTACGCTGAATTCCTCGGTGCCGTTGCAGATTGGGGTATCGGCATGGTAAAGGGCCTTCCCGCTGTGACCGACCATCTTCCCGGTAAGGCTGAATACGGCCCGTTCTATGAAGTCAACGTTCTTCTCAATGAACTCATTGACTGGAGTTTCCTGAGCAACTGCTCCAACGGTTCGTTCACCCTTGACATTGAAACCCTTGTATTCGACGGCATTCTCAACAATGTTTACGAATTTGACATTGCAGGCATCCTCGGTTTGTTTGCTGTCAATGACAATGCGGGTAATATTTTGAATATGAATACGGCTCCCGCCATTCTCTCTGTTGTCGACAGACTGCTGACCGCTTTGTTTGAAAACAATCACGGTGCAACCAAAAATGTAACGGTCGCCGCAACCTGTGATGAAAAAGGTCACACGGTAGATGCTTGCACAAAGTGCGGTCTGTATGTGAAGAACTTCAAGGAAACTGCCGCAACGGGACACGCTACCACGGAGGTTTCCGTGCAGAATGCATCCTGTAAAGAAGGCGGCATTCAGCGCATTACCTGCTCCAAGTGCGACTACGTAAAACTTGAAAAGACCGAAAAAACAGCTCATAAGTCCGCACAGAAAACGGAGACCGTAGACGGTGTTGCTTATCTTGTTACCTATTGCCCCGTCTGTGGCCTTGAATCCGGCAGACTTCCGCTGAATCCCATGGAAAGTGTTGAAATTGAAACCTTGCCCGCAAAACTTGAATACACGCTCGGTTCCGGTGAAGAACTGGATTTGACGGGTATTGTTTTCAACGGCATCTTTGCAAACGGTACCGATGAAGAAATCGATCCTTCCAAAATTGAGGTCGTGACCGCATTGGATACTTCCAAAGTCGGTGAACAGGTCATTACGTTGCGCTACAACGGCTTGACCGCTACTTTCAAAGTTACCGTTGTTGAACCCGCACCGCAGTATATGCTCGGTGACGTCAGTGATAACGGTATCGTTGGAACCGAAGATGCCCGTCTTGCACTGCGTTATTCCGTCCGTCTTGAAATTCCCACCGAAATTCAG
Source organism: Clostridia bacterium (assembly GCA_017396895.1). GTDB lineage: Bacteria > Bacillota > Clostridia > Oscillospirales > Acutalibacteraceae > RUG806. The sequence goes on along the minus strand of JAFQKN010000059.1, from coordinate 4,473 downwards.
TTGCTTTGCGCTGACATCAACGGCAACGGTGAGGTTGAAACAAGCGATGCAAGAAAGATTCTTCGTGCTGCTGTTGGTCTTGAAACACTTGGTTGATGTTTCAGAAACTTGACGAAAACCTATTAAAAACTGTAGGGATGCCTCGGCATCCCTCTTTTTTTGTGCTTGTACTATCCGTTTGAGTGTGGTAATATAAATGTAATAAAAAAACGGAGGAAGAAAATGGAACTTGATTTTATTGAAATTCTGAAAGTCATTCTGCTCGGTATTGTGGAGGGGGTTACCGAATGGTTGCCCATCAGCAGTACAGGCCATATGCTCATTGTGGATGAATTTGTGAAACTCAACGCAGACGAAGCATTCAAAGAGATGTTCTTCGTTGTGATTCAATTGGGTGCAATTCTCGCCGTGGTGTTGCTGTTCTGGAAAAAGATGTGGCCGTTCACATTGCGCAAAAATGAAAAGCCCGCTATCCGTAAGGATATTTTTTCCGTTTGGTTCAAGGTGGTTGTGGCCTGTGTACCGGGTGCGGTCGTTACGCTGCTGTTTGACGATTGGATCGAAGCACATCTGCACACGCCTCCCGTCATTGCCGCGGCACTGATTCTTTACGGTATTGCTTTCATTGCGGTCGAAATGTGGAACAAAAAGCGTACCCCGAAAACCGAGACACTGGATGATATCACCTATAAGACTGCGTTGCTGATCGGTCTGTTTCAGGTGCTTTCCATCATTCCCGGCACGTCCCGTTCGGGGGCAACCATCATCGGTGCACTCATCATCGGGGTGTCCCGTGTTGCGGCGGCCGAATTTACCTTCTTTTTGGCCGTTCCCGTCATGTTCGGTCTGAGTGCCATTAAAATTCTCAAATTCGGTCTGGATTTTACCTCGGCAGAACTTGTGATCCTTTTGGTCGGTATGGTCGTGGCGTTTGCCGTATCCGTACTGGTTATCAAATTCCTGATGAGTTACATTAAAAAGCACGATTTCAAAGCCTTCGGCATTTACCGCATTGTACTGGGGCTTCTTGTTTTGCTCCTGCTCGGTGTCCGATAAGCGCAAACACCGCATTCCGTATCGAAAAAACGGAATGCGGTGTTGTTCTGTTGTGCTGTTTACAGCAGGACTTCTTTGCCTGTTGCGGCAGATTCATAAAGGGCGGTGAGAATTTTGATCATATCAATGCCCTGATCGGGGACAAAATCGGGTTGCGCAATGCCTGTAATGACATCAATGAAGTGCGACAAATTCTTATCGTGACCGCCCGATGAAGTTTTGCGCTGTTTGCGGACGGTTTTGAGTTTACCGCCCGTTTCGGTAAAGATCTTCATGCGGCTTTGTGACCAGTCAATGCCGGCCTTGGAACCGCGCAGTTCCACAAAGGATTTTTCTCTTGCCACGTTGGATGCCCAACTGAATTCGATTTGAAGCAATGCGCCGTTTTCAAAGCGGATCATGCCCATGGCAAGGTCTTCCACATCGAATGTGCCGCCTTCCACTTTGTCACCGAAGTTTGAGTTGGCGGAATCGGATGTTTCCGAATCTGCAAATTTGCAGAACGTACCGCCGCTGACGGAAATGGGTTTCGGATTGCCCATGAGCCACACGGCAAGGTCGATCATGTGAACGCCGAGATCGATCAGCGGACCGCCGCCCGACATGGCTTTGGTCGTGAACCAACCGCCTTTTCCGGGAATGCCGCGTCTGCGGATCCAGCCGCAACGGCCTGCATAAATGTCACCGAGTTCACCGTTTTCACTCATTTCTTTTGCGATTTTTGAAATATCAAGCCAACGGTTGTTGCGCATGATCATCAGCGTTTTGCCTGCCTCCTCGGAGGCTTTTTTCATTTTTAAGGCTTCTTCCACGTTGATCGCATCGGGTTTTTCGCAGAACACGTGTTTGCCGGCCGCAAATGCATCCACGGCAATAATGGAGTGCAGATAATTCGGCGTACAGATGTCAACCGCATCAATGCTTCGGTCGCGCAGAAGTTCTTTGTAATCGGTGTAAACGGCAGCGTTCTTGAAATGCTTGTTTCTTGCCCATTCGGCGCGGTCTTGACGGATATCGCACAGGGCGACCACTTCCACACGTTTGTCTTTCAGATAAAACGGAAGATGTGCGCCTTTGAATATGCCGCCGTTGCCGATGATTCCTATTCGTATTTTGTTGCTCATAAAGTAACCTCCCTTTGTTACAGATCGGATCCGTTTATCATTATATCATAGTAGAATAAAAAATGGAAGAAAAAAAATAAATCCCAAAAAATGGCAATTATTTTTGCGAAACCTCTTGAAAATTCAAAATTTATATGGTAAAATATGGCAGAAATTGGTAATTAAAGCCATTATGAAAGGAAGTACAAGATGTCAAATCAAAGAAAAGTAATTATTGCAGAAGAAAACGGAGAATTTACAAACAGATGTTGCGCCGCATTGACCGCATACGGGTATGATGTAACGGTGATCCCCAAAGACGGAATGCAGGTGCTGGAAACCATTCAGTCGCAGATGCCTGAAGTCGTTATTTTGGATGCTATCATGTCAAGGTTGGATGCGCTGGGTGTGCTTTCACGCATTTCCGCTTCGCATCTGAAGCAAAAACCGCTGTGTATCTTGCTTTCGGGCGTTGATAATCCGCGTTTTGAAGAACAGGTGCTTACGGGCGGCGCAGACTATTATTTCCTCAAACCCGTTGAGCCGGAAGTGCTGGCAGAGCGCGTGGTTCAACTCAGCGGTTGGGCAAGTGTGCGTCCGGTTGCGCAATCTATGCGTTCGCCCAAGGCCGCAGAGCCGGATCTTGAGATCATCGTGTCGGACATCATGCATCAGATCGGTGTACCTGCACATATCAAGGGTTATCAATATCTGCGTACGGCGATCATTCTTTCGGTTTCGGATAATGAAATGCTCAACTCGGTAACAAAAGTGCTGTATCCGACGGTTGCCAAGCAGTATGCAACCACCTCCTCGCGCGTGGAACGTGCCATCCGTCACGCCATTGAAGTGGCTTGGGACAGAGGAGATATTGATGTGCTGAGTTCCTATTTTGGGTACACCGTGCAAAATTCACGCGGCAAACCCACAAACAGTGAATTCATTGCCATGATCGCAGATAAACTGCGTCTGCGTATGAAGAAAATATCCTGAATCAAACAGCCGCACCGCCGCAGGGAATACACTCTGCGGCGGTGCGGCTGTTTTTGCATATGTCTGAAAAGGAGAGTTGCGTATAGGGGAGGGGGGGGAGACGTGTTCTAAGCGTCAACCCGTGTGTTTACAGAGCAAGAGTGACAGAAAAAGATGTGCCTGTCGGTCAGCGATCAGCCGAAAATTGCACTTTCATAGTGCAGCATACCGCAATCGCAATACTGCTGAATGTTGAGCAGGCGGATGAAGAAGTGCAGGATCTTCCAGAAGAACTGATAGATCGGGTTTTCGCTGTGGCAGAGATGGTCGCAGTCTGCGGCGGCCGCAAAACGGCTTTCATCGTTGGGACAGGCGAAAATGTCACAATCGGGCATGGTGAACGTGATGGTGGGCTTTTTCAGGTCTTCTGCGGTCAGCCCCTCGGGAATCCAATCTTCGCCGCCGATGCTCAACTGCCAGTTGTAGAACGTTTCGTCCGTGCAGGTGAGCGTCAGCACGTCACCTTTGTAAGCATAGTTGTTATTGCCGGGGTAGGTGCTGCCTGTTGCTGTAAAGGAAAGACCGGAATCGGAACGGAAGATCTCTCTGGGAATCTTCACGGTCATGGTGTACTCGGTGTTTGCAAGTGCGTACACGCCTTCGGTGGTGTCTTTGTGAACAAGAGTCACGTTGTAATCGCGGCTTTCGTCGGTTGCCCATTTGATCTTCTGATCGGTCGTGGTGCCGATCAGTTCGCCGTCCACCCAAACGTCAAATTCGTCGGTAACACTCTTGTTGTCGGGCACGACGGTCAGATAGTGGTTGACGTAATTGTAACGGGTGGTCGCGTTGAAATAGGTCGGTTCAAGGGTGAGGAAGAAAGTCAGCATCGCGGGTTCATAATTGGTGTCTTTGGTTGTGACATACACCTGATATTGATGTCTGCCCACGGGCACTTTGCTTCCGTCCACGGAATTGCCTTCCATGTCAAAGAAAGCAACGGTGTTTCTTTTGCATTCGAGGTAACTGAACAGGGAATAGGCAATGGAAGACTTGTCTTCCAGTAACACGCCGGGAATCGTTTTGATTTCGGGGATGATGTCATTGCCATCTGCGTCAACGAAACGGATCTTGTATTTGAGGTTAAGAACGGCATTGAACGTGTCAAAATATTCAGCACCCTCTGCGGAAGGAGTGAATTTGATCTCCACGGAGTTGAAGCCTACGCGCAGTTGTCCATCGGGATACATGACCGAGAATGTACCGGGTTCGGTGGTCTCGCCGCCTGTGATCACAACGTCAGCGGCCGTCATGCCTTCTTTGAAGTTGACAACTTCCACGG
>JAFQKN010000006.1 GCA_017396895.1 Clostridia bacterium | reverse complement strand
TTCGACCTGAAAACGAGTTATTTTTATTGGATTTTTGGGGTTGAGACCGCAGGAAGGCTGTCGCCTTTCAAGGGTGAAACGCCGAAAAGACTTAAAAAGAACCGTTTTCGGGCGGGTTCGGATTATACCTGTCACCCTATGCAGGGCAAAGTCTGTGTCTGCCGCACGAAGATGAATACATAAAAGCGGATACCGATGCGCAGGGAACACAGGATACAGAGACTTCGACTGCAAAAGATTCGTCCGACCTCGACGGATCTGCGCAAACGGAATGTGCGATCCGTCCGGATGCATCAATAGAGGAGGCTCTTGCTGTTTTCGGTGACAGCATTCCCGCCAATGCATTTAAAGACCGTGCCGATCTTGCGCACTTTGATGGATAGTTTTAAGATAATTAAGATAAATATACTTACCGAGAGGAGGCGGCGTGCGTGTTGATCCATGAAGCCATTTATGATATTGATGAACTCCTGCAAGAGAATATGCATATGCACACGGCTCTGTTTTCGCCTTGCGGCAGACCGGAAGCTGTGTTTGAAGATATGATTGCCGCGGCAGTGCAAAACGGCCTTAAACGCATTGCCTTTACCGACCACGTGCAGGAACGTGATATCAATCTTGTGCGCAAGATCCTGCACACGTATCAGCCTTTGCGTGATGCATACGCGGCGGATATAAAAGTGTATATCGGTGCGGAACTCTCCGCCTTTGATACGGACAAATTCACCTTGCAATATGCCGATCTTTCCACCGAATTCAACCTCTATGCCTGCAATCACTATCACGTGTATTCATGGGCGCAACCGGAAGACCGTACTCCGCAGGGATACAAGGAACATAACAAAAAAACCATGCAGAATCTCATTCGCTCCGGGAAGTGTGATTGCATTGCGCATCCGTTTGTGGATTCATATATCCGTGACGACGCCATCCGCAATGACGAGCATCCCCTGACCGCCGCATGGACGGACAATGAACTCGGGGATATTCTCACCCTTGCAAAGCAACATGAGGTTGCGTGGGAACTCTCACCCAAGGTAGTCGTCAACGATCCGGTGTTCGGCAGACGGCTTTATAATCTCGGTAAAGAGGTCGGCTCTGTTTTCACCATGGGCACCGATGCCCATAATTTAACAGGGGTGAACACGTCAAGATTTAAGGAAGATTACAAGCGAATATTATTATATTAAAATACTCTTTTCTGTATTGACAAAACTGCACTCGGCGCATATAATACACTTGAATCACCATTCAAGTGAGAGGAGAATGTCCGATGCCCGTAAACTGCAGTGACGCTCATGCGCACCGCCATGCCCAAGCCGTACAGCAAGGGCAAAGTCACGCACTTGATGCACAGACGCTTGCCCGTCTGACCGCCTTTTTTAAGGTGCTCGGAGACGGAACACGAATGCGGATACTGTCATTTTTGGCTGATACGGAACTGTGTGTGTGCGCCATTGCCGAACTGCTCGGCATGGAACTGAGTGCCGTTTCGCATCAACTGCGTGTGCTTAAACAGGCAGATCTGGTGCGTTCGCGCCGCGAGGGGAAAACGGTGTATTACACACTCGCGGACGACCATGTGCGGCAGATCATTCGCATGGGACTTGCCCATATCAATGAGAAAAGAGGAGAAAACGATGCGTAAAAACTTTAAGATGCAGGATCTCGATTGCGCCAATTGTGCGGCGAAAATGGAAGAAGCCATTCGCAAAATTGACGGTGTGGCATATATTTCCATTTCTTTCATGGCCCAGAAAATGGTTATTGAAGCCGACGACAGCCGCTTTGACGAAATTATGCAACAGGTTGCAAAAGCTGTTCGCAAAGTGGATAAGCATTGCGAAGTGATTCTGTGAGTATGACAAAAAAACAAAAACGCAGTGCCTTGCGCATTGCCCTGAGTGTGGTGCTGTTGGCCGTGTGTGCCGTTACGGCACATTTTGTGCAGTTGCCGCAGTGGGCAGTGCTGTTGTTGTTTGCCGTGCCGTATTTCGTCAGCGGTTTTCCTGTTTTGGCGGAAGCCGCAGGCAATATCGTACGCGGTCAGATCTTCGACGAAAAGTTTTTGATGGCACTTGCCACCGTGGGCGCATTCGTTGTGGGGGAGTACCCCGAAGCATCCTTTGTTATGATATTCTTTCAGATCGGCGAACTGTTTGAGAGCATGGCGGTGGGCAAAAGCCGCCGTGCCATTGCCGATTTAATGGATATCCGTCCCGACCGTGCAAGAACGGTGTGTGACGGGCAGATCAACGAAGTCGATCCCGAAGAAGTGCAAGTCGGTATGTACATTCAGGTGCTCCCGGGCGAACGTGTGCCGCTGGACGGCATCGTGTGCGAGGGCAGTGCCGCATTGGATACCGCCGCACTGACAGGAGAGAGCCTGCCGCGTGAAGTCGGTGTCGGGGATGCGGTCATCAGCGGGTGCATCAACACCAACGGTGTTCTTCTGTTGCAGGTGACAAAGCCTTACGAAGAATCCACCGTTGCAAGAATACTCGAACTTGTGGAAAACGCAGGGATCCACAAGGCAAAGAGCGAAAAATTCATCACAAGATTTGCAAAATATTATACCCCCTGCGTGTGTGCTGCGGCACTTCTTTTGGCTGTCCTTCCGCCTGTTGTGACGGGGCAGGCAAACGTGTGGAGCGTGTGGTCGGATTGGATCTACCGCGCCATGATTTTTCTTGTTATATCCTGTCCTTGTGCACTTGTTATTTCCGTCCCGTTGTCCTTTTTCGGCGGCATCGGGGGAGCCGGTGCGAAAGGGATTCTCATAAAGGGCAGTGAACACCTTGAAAACATTGCCCGTTGCAAAACTTTCGTGTTCGATAAAACGGGTACGCTCACCCAAGGCAATTTTACCGTGTCGGATGTGCTGTATGCAGACGGATTCACTGAAAAGGACGTGCTGTATTATGCGGCTACTGCCGAACAGCATTCCTCGCATCCGTTGGCGAAGGCGGTGTGCGCCGAAAGCGAGCGCATCGGTGAAAGCAAAAACGTGCACGAAAAAGCAGGCTTCGGTGTGTCGGCAACGGTGGACGGCAAACTTGTGTTTGTCGGCTCGGAGGCATTGCTCCGGGAAAACGGAATTGCCGTACCCGATAACAACACATCCGAAACGGCGGTTTTTGTTGCCGTTGAGGGTAGGTATGCAGGCTGTATTGCCTTGCGTGACCGTGTGAAAGAGGATGCAAAACAGGCAATTGCCGAATTGCGAAGCCTCGGTGTAAAGCGTATCTGTATGCTCACGGGCGACCGTGAAGAAGCCGCCCTGCGTGACGCAAAGGAATTGGGCATCGATGAAGTGTATGCACAGCTTTTGCCGCAGGACAAGGTGGAGGCGGCGCAAAAAATCCGCAGTGCTATCACCGACGGCAGTTTGCTTGCCTTCGTAGGGGACGGCATCAACGATGCTCCTGTTTTGGCGGCGGCGGATGTCGGCTTTGCCATGGGTGCGTTCGGTTCGGATGCGGCTGTGGAGGCGGCGGATGCGGTGCTGATGAATGACCGCTTGCAGAGTCTTGTAACGGCGGTTGCCGTTTCGACAAAGACCACTCGCATCGTCAAACAGAACATCGTGTTCGCACTTGCTGTCAAATTTGCGGTGCTGCTGCTGTCGCCGTTGGGCTTTGCCAACATGGGCATCGGCATTTTTGCGGATGTGGGTGTGTGCGTGCTCGCCGTGTGCAATGCACTGCGTGCCATGAAGATAAAATCATAATTTACATATAACAACCGTTTAGGAGGAAATACAATGAAGAGATTTTTCATCAGTCTGCTGTGTGCCGTCATGGTGATCCTGTGCTTGCCGGTGCTGTCTGCATCTGCCGCAGAGGAGCCGCTTGTCGGCATCAACGGTGAGAAGATCGATATGACGCAGGGCTATGCCTCGGGCAAAGGTTGGGAGATGGTTTTCAACCGCCGCGATCAGATCTACACGCTCACCCTTTCCGAGGGCAGATTTGAAAAAATCACCTCTTACGGTGATCTGTGTCTGCATATTCCCGCAGGTGCAAACGTAACGGTCGGTAAAAGTGCGGTCAGTTATGCCATCGGTGTTGAAAACGGTACCTTGCGTATCAACGGCACGGGCAATTTGACACTTGAAGGTGTCAACGGATTGATTGCAAACAACGGCCACTTGCAGATCAACGGAGTCAATCTTTCCGTTTCCGCCGCAAAATACGGCATTTACACCAAAAACGGTTCTCTGACCGTCAACGGCGGTACGGTGAATACCATCGGTGCGCAAAACGGTATTTTCACAACAGGTGGCTTATACGTCAACGGCGGCAAGGTCAACGCCTCTGCCGAGTCGTCTGCACCGTCCGACAGCCTTACGGATGCATCCGCAGGTATCAATCTGCAAAACTGTTATGCCGTTATTTCCGGCGGCGAAGTGGTTGCCGACGGTTATTACGCCATGTTCGGTCTTAAAGCGGATATTACCGTTTGCGGCGGCTCCTTGCAGGCAAAAGGAAACACATACGGTTTGTATACAGGCCCGAATCCTACAGAGATCGACAAGGGTGTCGAGAACCCCAACAGAGGGCAGTGCGCACTGCGTGTGACCGACGGTGCAGCCGTGTTCACGGGGGCAAAAGGCGGTGTATATCTTTGCAATAACAGCCTTTGTGAGATCACAGGCGGTGAACTGACCGCAAGTGTTGCAGGCGGTGACGTCAGTTACACCGCAGGTCTGCAATTGGATAAATCCGATTTCAGAATGACGGGAGGCCGTCTGCAGGCGCAGGGATTCAATGCGCTGAACGTCAACGGTCTTTCGGACAACGCGGCCGACGGCAATAACAATGCGTTTGAACTGCTCGGCGGTTCGGTGCTTGCAGAAGGTTCCAATGCGGGACTGTATCTGCAATATGCGAGTGCAACCGTTGAAGGCGGCGCACTCAAAGCGGTCGCAAGCAAAACACAGGGTATCTATATTTATAACTCCGAATTTTCCGTCGGCGGCGGTATGTTGACCGCACAGGGCGGTGCCTACGGCATCAGCGCACACGGAAAAACACCGCGCTTTGACGGCGGTACGGTGTATGCAGACGGTAATTCCTACGGTATTTACTGCAACGGCGGCGGTGTCGTGTTTGAGGGCGGCAATATTACGGCTGTGGGCGGCAAATCGGGTGTTTCCGTTCCCGGTGATATCCTCACTGTCGGTATTTCCTCTGCCAGCCGCGTATCTCTGACGGCCATGGGCGGTGAACTTGCTCTTGCCGGCAAATCGATCATGGCGTTCGGCAGAACCTACAATGATCCCGTAACGGAGTTCGGTTATAAGATCATTTCTTACGTGGACGGTGCCGAATCTTATACTTCCGACACGTTCTGCACTTTGAAAATGAACGGTTCTCCCGTGGACCTGGTCACGCAGATGGCGGCGGCCGAGCAGAATGTTTTATACAATGACGGCGGTACGGCGGCATCTTACAAATGGATGCTCAAAAAAGACAGTGCCAACGGCCGTTACTCGCTGACGCTCAACGGGGCTACGCTGACAGGCATGGAAGTGACGGGTGCTTTGGACATTATTCTCAACGGTACGTCTTCCGATCTGCGCGGAAATATGAAACTCAACAACGCCTACGTCCGTCTGGATGCAGGAGCGAATACACTCTCCTGCGTGCCTGCAAGAGACAATGCAATGGATCTTTTGTCCTCTGTGTTCGTTCACAAGAGCGGTACTTTGGACGTGCGCGGCCCGATCGGTGCGTATGCAAGTGATCTGTGTCTGTACGGCACCGTACAGGCAAATCACCGCAGTGAGACGTTCAGTGTTTCCGCCGGCAAAGTGTATCTCATGGATGCCGATATCAGCAACTCCGATGCCACGGCTTTATTTGCACTCAACGACACCGATCTGCAGGCGTATGTAAGTACGTTGTATGCAACGGGCGTTGCCGGTTACGTGTTCGATGCAGGCGACAGCAAGTTGCTGTTTGACCGTTGTACCCTCACCGCAAACGGCGGAAACGGATTGTATGCAAAGCAGATCATTGCAAACAGCAGCACTCTGTCCGTCACGGGGTGCGTTGGCAGAGCCTTTTCCGTCGGTAACGGCGGGCTGTATCTGTACAACAGTGAAGTGATCGCCGACGCACAGGAAGAAGCCGTGTTCAGTCTCGGTGAAATGCTGTTTGCAGGTACGGATCTTCGTGCTGACAGTGCAGAGGGCGTCAAGGCAGTGCTTTTGAGTGCGCCCGCCGACAGTGAAGCCGCGATCACGGTAACGGGGCATTGTCTTATTAAATCCGGCAAAGAACCTGTGCGCATTGCCGATGCAAACGGCGTTGCGTCCTATTTCGCAAACGAGGACGTTGCACTTTCAAGCGTATATATTTCCAATGATCATAACTTCACCCAGACCGAGACGTATATGTACTGTAACCAAATCGGTACGGGTGTGATGGGATGTACCTACACGGGTTGTAAGACTGCCATGACCAAGTCTTTGCCCGAAACGGCACATGATTTTTCAAACTATATTCCCAACGGGGATGCCACCTGCTATCAGGACGGCACGAAAACAGCCACCTGTCCGGTCTGCTTTGAGAAAAGCACCGTTGCAGATGTCAACTCCAAAACCGATCACGTGTTCACGACCTACATTTCCAACGGCGATGCAGATTGCCTGACCGACGGCACAAAGACCGCCAAGTGCGATTTCTGTGACGTAACGGATACGCAACCCGACGTCAATTCCGCCCTCGGTCACGACCGTAAACTCACCGAAGTCAAAGGGGACTGTCAGAATAACGTGTGGACAAGTCTTGTCTGTTCGCGTTGCGGGGATGCCACCGAGCCTGTTGATACGGGGCGACTCGGCACCTGCAAATGGGATGAATCGAGAGGTTGTCTTGAACTCCGTTACTGCACCGTCTGCGGTGAAACCGACGGCATGATCCTCATGCACGCTTACAGTGCGTTTACATCCGACAACAACGCGTCCTGTACCGTCAACGGTACGCTGTCGGCCACCTGCCGCCGTTGCGGTGACAAGCAGACACGTCCCGATCCCGATGCGGTTGCAAGCGGTCACGTTGACAACGAATGGGTGATCGTAAAACAGCCCACAGCGTTTGAAACGGGTATTAAAGCAATGAGCTGTAAAAACTGTCCGTTGTACTACAACGAAAAAGTGATGCCTGTTATCGTCGTTCCCGTTGTTTCCGATCACATCACGGTCGATATTGACAAGTCGATCGTATTCATTACACAGGAAAAAATGACCGCCGAACAGTTTAAGAATGCGGTCGAGAACAAAGAAAACTGCATTCTTACACAGGCAAACGGTTCTTCGTTGGACA
>JAFQKN010000058.1 GCA_017396895.1 Clostridia bacterium | reverse complement strand
AGATCATTTGTTATCGTTGTGCCTTTGGCACAATAGAGAACCCCCGGCGAGGGTTCTCTACGAAAAACAATACTCAATTGTTTTTCTACTCTCCTGCGCTTTTTAGGGGATAGGGGTGTTTCGCCCATTGCGATGGGCGACAAGGGCGCTGCCCTTGACCCGCAAGCTTTTGCAAAAGCTTGACCAAAAATCTTTAAATACTGACGAAGCAATTTACATTGTGCGTACAACGCTAAATCATAATTTAATTGCAGCATCCCCCAACTTTCCGTGAAGAACCAACAAAAAGCAACCGTATCGAAACATTGAAAAGGTCAGTGCTCCGATACGGTTTTTTGTAATATTGACTTTTGCGTGCAATCTGCAAACGAAAGGAGGCATCCATTGTGCTTTCATTCGTTCAGCATTTTGCACTTTTTGCGTTCAGTTCTTAAATGGCTTCTAATCCCACAGCTGCGCGCAGTACCGTTCTTGCTTCATCGACCGTGCATTCCCCGTCGCTGTTCAAATCGGCACGTTTCATCTGCTCAGCCGAAAGTTTATCAAGTCCGACCGCCGCACGTAAAATAAGTCGTGCATCGGCAGGTGCGACTTCACCGTCACGGTCAGCGTCACCGGGAATCACTTCGTCCACGTAAACAGGGGGTTTGGGTGGTTCGTAACCGGTTTCATCGTCTGTATCAAAAATTTTCATGATCTCATTGGAGAGTCTGCCGGGCAATGCAAGCACAGTAGATTCAAAGAGCATGACGGCATTGATGATCTTGCTGTCACCCGTAACTTTATTCAGTTCATAGTTGGGGGAAACGATATAAACGGGAGAATAATTGATTTCGTCCGAGATTTTGAAAACCAGGTCACCCTTGTTCTTGACAACAGCATTGGCGTAATTGGCATGGATGTAGTTGTCGTTTCCGTCGGTAATGGCAACGTGACCAAGAGTTTTGCCGCCGTCATAGGAATAAAACACGAGATCTCCCATCTTACGCACGTGCTTGTCTTCGGGGGTATAGATGTTTGCACCGCCGACTTTAAGCAGTTGGAAGAAATAATCGACCGTACCCGACAAAACATTATAGGTGCAACCGTATTCCGCGCCTGCCTGTTCCATGGCCCAGCACATAAAAATGGAACACCAATCGGCCTTGGCACAATCAATGTCGATCTTGCCTTTCCACGGATCATCGAATTCTTTACCCGAAACCACGTCCGTCCACCAATCACCGTAACAGGTACGGCCGAACACGTCTTCGGTGTAACCGACCTGACTTTCGGCAACGGCAAAAATATCGCTTGCGAGGTCACCGCTCAGGCGAAGCGGCAATCTTTTAGGCGGCTCAAAGTGTGCGGATGCGGCCGACACGCCGATGCTCAGACATGACAGCAAAAGCACAAAAATCAGACACAGTGCCGTGATTTTTTTCATTTGTTTCATATGAACACACCTCATTGTAAAACTTCATTTCAACAGACACAAAAAACGCATCATGTTTCACAAACAATCATAACAATCCGAATGTTATGCGTTATGATTTATCCCAAAGTGTTGCTGTCTTCAACAGGTTCGGTGGGTTCTTCCGTGACATCTGCACCGTTTTCGCCGGCAATGGGATTGCCGTTTTCATCGAGGCTCGTTGCGGGATTGTCAAGAGAAGCCAATGTTTCATCGCTGAGCTGTTCTTCGGCAAAAATGCTGTTGACGGCATCCACGAGTTTAACGGTGCTCAATCTGTTTTCGTTGAGGGTGATGTTGCTGTTATTGAACAGCATTTTCTGCAAGGACTGAGCCTGCATGGGAATATCGACGATCAAAAGATCTTCAGCATCCTTGTAAGATACGGTACTGTCTTCTTCGGGCAGAACGTGACTTGCTACCGTGTAGTTTTTCCAACCTCCGAGAAGCGTTGCACGCAAAGCGGTGAGCAATTCATTGCCGACAAGGTCTGTCTTACACACATCGGAAAGGGTTTTGATAAACGAGAAAGCATCCGTGAAACCGAGATTCTTTGTTTCATTGATGATCTCATGCAATGCTTCATTGTGTCGAACATTGCGATTAACGGTACCGTCACGTGTTTCACGCAGGAAAGAAACGACCTGATCTGCATTCCACTTTTCATTTTCGGCAGGGATCTCCGTTTGGAAATCTTCCGAAAGGAACTTTGCAAGTTCTTCATCCGCATTGAGTTTGATACCGCCGAGGGCTTCAACAATTGTCTTTACACCGGTCATATCGGTTACAAGATAATGGTCGATCTCAATTTTGAAATTATTTTCAATCGTCTGCTCCAACAGTTTGATACCGCCGTTGGCATAGGCCACTTTGAGTTTGGTGTAAACAGGCGTCTTATTCTGCAATCCTGCATCTTTCAGATCAATGTATACAAACATATCCGTGTCGATGCTGACACTGCTGACCGTTCCCGTTTCGGTGTTAACACTTATCAGGGCTGCAAGATCGGCATTGCCGTAGTTGGTATCCATGGGAGCAGCCTCTTTAACCGTCAACAGGAATGTGGTGACGGCGGAAGAACGGAATTTTGCATCGTTGTTGTTGGCAGACCATGATGTGACAAGATCCTGCAGATCGGTCATTTTACGCAATTCGGTGTAGTATTCGTCTGTCGTTTCATCGGTACTGTCTACCACGTTGATATATTCGGTTATGGGATCGGCAGGCGCGGTTTCCGGTACGAACGTGCGGTTTGCAAGACTCATACCCAACACAGCGCAGACAACGACAAGAACTGCGGCGACCACGGCAAAAATAATCAGTCCGATGCTCGGTGCGGTTTTATTTTTAGCCATTTTTTATTCCTCCTGTGCAGTTGTATCGGTTTCTTCAGCCGTTTCGGGGGCGGTGGCTTCTGTTTCTTCCATATCGGTTTCAACAGGAGCATCCGTTTCCTCGTCTTCGGCTTTTTCGGTACTTGTAATGGTGACAATGCGCTCGTTTTCGTTGACTTTCATCACACGAACACCCTTTGACGGTCTTGCGCATTCGCGGATATCGGTTGCGGAAATACGGATAATAATGCCGTCGGACGAAATAAGAATGATGTCTTCTTCATCCTGTACCACACGGATGGCGGCAACGTGACCGTATTTTTCAATTTGGTAGTTATTGGATCCTTGACCGCCGCGGCTCTGAATGTGGTAATCGTCGAAATCGGAACGTCTGCCGTAACCTGTTTCGCTGACGGTCAGCACTTTGCCTTCACCTTCAAGAATTTCCATGCCGACGACCCAGTCGTCCTCGTTCTTCATGGTGATGGCTTTGACACCTCTTGCGGCACGGCCGATGACACGCGCATCGGTTTCGTTGAAGCGAATGGATTTACCCATACGGGTGGCAACAAGCAGATCATCCTCGCCGCTTGTCAGTTTTACCCATGCAAGATTGTCGCCTTCGTCGAGATTGATGGCAATGATGCCCGTCTTGCGTACATTGCGGAAATCGGAAAGTGCAGTTCTCTTGATGATACCCTTACGGGTGACCATGCAAAGATACTTTTCTTCATCCTCGGGACGCACGCAGATCATAGCGGATACCCATTCATCCGCCTGAATGGGAAGAATGTTGACAACATTCATACCCTTACCGGTACGGCTGCTTTCGGGTACTTCAAAGCACTTGAGTCTGTAAACTCTGCCGAGATTGGTGAAGAACATAATATGATCGTGGGTGCGGCAGGTAAACATGGTTTCAACCATGTCTTCCTCACGGCGCGTCATGCCGGCAATGCCTCTGCCGCCGCGTTTCTGCTGACGGTAGGTGTCCACGGGCTGACGCTTGATGTAACCTCTGCGTGTAAGCGTCATAACGACTGCTTCATCGGCAATGAGATCTTCAATATCCACTTCACCCG
Source organism: Clostridia bacterium (assembly GCA_017396895.1). Classification (GTDB taxonomy): domain Bacteria; phylum Bacillota; class Clostridia; order Oscillospirales; family Acutalibacteraceae; genus RUG806. The sequence continues at coordinate 2,076 of JAFQKN010000058.1, read as the reverse complement.
ATACGTTGACGATCTCTGTTCTGCGGTCGTCACCGAATTTATCGCGGATAACCATGGCTTCTTCCTTGACAATGGAGAGAACAAGGTCATGAGAAGCGAGAATTTCCATAAAATATTTAATTTTTTCCTGTAAAGTTGCCATTTCATCGACCAGTTTTTGTCTTTCAAGACCGGTCAACTGACCTAAACGCATCTGTACGATGTGAGTAGCTTGCACTTCATCAAACCCGAACTGCGTCATTAAGCCTTCTTTACCTTCCTGTATCGACTTGGATGCACGAAGCAGAGCAATGACTTCATCAATACAATCCAACGCACGCAACAGAGCTTCCAGAATGTGCGCTCTTTCCTGTGCCTTGCGCAGATCATACTGTGTCCTGCGAACAATGATCTCACACTGATGATCGATATAATGCTGCAACATCTGCTTGAGCGTGAGTTCCTTGGGTTCATTGTTGACGAGTGCAAGGTTGATGATGCCGTAGGAGATCTGAAGTTGCGTGAGTTTGAACAGCATATTCAAAACGACCTGCGGATTTGCATCACGTTTAAGGTCAATAACCATACGCATACCAAGGCGCGAAGAATAGTCGTTAACATCGGAAATGCCTTCGATCCTCTTGTCTTTGACAAGTTCGGCAATGGACTCAATGAGTCTTGCCTTGTTGACCTGGTAGGGCAGTTCCGTCACAACGATCTGATATCTGCCGTTTTTGCCTTCGACGATCTCGGTTCTCGCACGCACGGCAATTTTACCTCTGCCCGTAGCATAAGCGGCACGGATGCCCGCTTTGCCCATGATGATGCCGGCAGTGGGGAAATCGGGACCTTTGATATGTTGCATGAGGTCTTCGAGCGTGGCATCCGGATTATCGATCAGACAGCACATACCGTCAATAACTTCTCTGAGGTTGTGCGGCGGAATGTTGGTTGCCATACCGACAGCAATACCCGTGGAGCCGTTTACCAAAAGATTCGGAAAGCGTGCGGGAAGTACGGTCGGCTCTTTGAGACGGTCATCGTAGTTGCCCATATAGTCAACGGTTTCTTTTTCAATGTCGGTGAGCATTTCTACGGAAAGTTTACTCATTCTTGCTTCCGTATAACGGTAAGCAGCCGCAGGGTCGCCGTCAATGGAACCGAAGTTACCGTGACCGTCTACAAGGATATAACGCAGAGAGAAAGTCTGTGCAAGACGTACAAGTGCGTCATACACAGAGGCGTCACCGTGCGGATGGTAACGACCGAGCACGGAACCGACGGTGTCTGCGCACTTGCGGTAAGCCTTGTCGGGGGTAAGGTTATTCTCATACATGGTATAAAGGATTCTGCGGTGTACGGGTTTCAGACCGTCACGCACATCGGGCAGTGCACGGGAAATAATAACAGCCATGGAATAGTTCAAAAAGGAAGTACGCATCTCCTTGTTGATGTCCACATCCACGATTTTTCCTGTATTTACGGAAACCCCGTTTTCTTCGGGCTGACCGTTTCTGATTTCGTCGTCCATTTTATATCTCCTTAAATATCAAGGTTGCTTGCATATTTTGCATTGCGTTCGATGAACTCGCGTCTGGGTGCGACCTGGTCACCCATGAGAATCGAGAACACTTCGTCTGCTTCCATGGCGTCTTCCATGGTTACGCGGAGCATGGTGCGGAAAGAAGGATCCATCGTGGTTTCCCACAACTGTTCGGGATCCATTTCACCGAGACCTTTGTAACGCTGTACGTCACAACTGCCGCCGAATCTTTCAATGATCTCATCACGCTGTTCATCCGAAAACGCATATTCAAACTTTTTGCCTTTGGAAACCTTAAACAAAGGCGGCTGTGCAATATAAACATAACCGTGATCGATCAGCGGTCGCATATAACGGAAGAAGAAAGTCAGAAGCAGGGTTCTGATATGCTGACCGTCAACGTCGGCATCGGCCATAATGACCACTTTGTGATAACGCAATTTCTGAATGTCAAAATCGTCACCGATGCCGGTACCGAGTGCAAGCACAACGGGCATGAGTTTATCGTTGCCGATGACTTTGTCGAGTCTGCTCTTTTCGACATTGAGCATTTT
>JAFQKN010000057.1 GCA_017396895.1 Clostridia bacterium | reverse complement strand
TTATCCAATCCGAAGGGTTGGTATGTAATCGCCGTCAGGCGTATGTAATCAGTTCGCTTCGCGAACAGTATGTCATCAAGGTGTAAGCCTTGCATTGCTCCTCCTTCGGATTGATTACATACCTTTCTGCGAAAGGATTACAAGCACAACTTCGTTGTGGTTACATTCCGTCTGTGACGGACTACATACAGGCTTCGCCTTGACTTTTAATAAACTTCTATCGTTGCAAATCAATATTATGTGTGATATAATCATTTCAATAAGAATTCTTGGAGGTAATAGAATGCTTCCTAATATTTTAGATGGTGCAAAAGTTTTATTCTTTTCATCTAAAGATGATTACGGAATTATGTGTGATACTGAATGTAATGTAGTGGCACATTTCAAGTATTTGGCAATATGCAAATATGATGATAGCGAAGGCTATTATTTGTTCAAATGTAATGAAGAATATGAGGTAGAGTCTGATTTTTTATGTGATTCAATAGAAATGTGCATGAGCGTTGCATCTAATTCATGTAATAAGGAAATAATATGGATTGAAAACAAATAGACAATTTCCTATTTATCTGTTTGTTGCCAAATTAAACTGCAAACACAAAAAAGGCAATGGCATCAAAAGTGCCGTTGTCTTATTTTGTATTCCCTCATCAATTGACTTTTTCGCTATTTTTGCTATAATTATTTGCGGGGTGATCTTATGAAAGCGGTTTCTGCTTTGCCGGCACAATATAAGGAATACTACGCCGTAGACCTGCTCAAGAACAAAAAAACGGCACTGCTCGTAAACGCACTTGCGGTGTTGATCGGCATTGCCATGGCCGTACCGATGCATTTCATAATTCCCGTAACCACTCTTTTTGACAATCCGGAAGATCTCTTACTCCGCATGCTGTCATTGTCGGGTATGCTGATTGCATATATGATTCTGCATGAGCTGGTTCACGGGATCGCCATGAAGCTTTGCGGCACGAAGAAGGTCAAATACGGTTTTACAGGCTTATATGCCTTTGCGGGCAGTGAGGATTATTATCCGAAGAAGCCGTACATTTTCATTGCATTGGCTCCCGTGGTTTTATGGGGAATCGTGCTTGCGATTCTTAACGCATTTGTTCCTGCACATTGGTTCTGGATCATCTATATTGTGCAGATCATGAACATTTCGGGTGCGGCAGGTGACTTTTTCGTTACGATAAAATTCTTAAAATTCCCCGCAGACATCCTGATCCGAGACCACGGCGTCGGCATGGTTGTTTACGCCGAGGATGCGACAGGCAAGAATGACCGCACGTAAATAACAATACACCGACGATCGCCGCAACGGAAGATCGTCGGTGTATTTTATTATATTCTTTATTATATCAGTCCTCTGCAAGCAGACCGCACCAGCGGCCGTACCAGTACGGCAAAAGGAAAATGGTCGGCATATTGCAGAACATACCGTTTTCGCCGTCGGCAAAGAAGGGATTGCCGTCAAAATTGGTGGCAGGACCTTCATCATACGGCAGCGGCTCAGCCAATTGCACTCTGCCGCCGAAAGCAAGAGGGCCATCGTCCCACACAAGTTCTTTGCGGTGGGAGTTGACAATGGGGCGGTTGATGAAATCCATCGGCAGATCTTTGAGTGACTGCACCGCTTTGTCAAGATCACAGCATTCCCCGTCTGCGTAATGACCAAAGATCATGCTGAACAGCGGGCAACGCTCAATGCGTTCATACTGCCAATGGTGTGTAAGTCCGCACAGCAAAAGCGAACGCAGATGCGCATCGTCCTCATAGCGCAACAACGTGGCGGCGGTCAGGAAACCGAGGTTGTCGTCGATGTGGTTTTCATGTGCGTCTTCCATTTTGTGCTGCATACAGTTGATCGCATAGTGTTCTTCTTTGATAAGACGGCGGTACTCATTGATGTATTTATCCTCGCCCGACATATGGTAAGCCGTGCGCAACATACAAAGCAGTTCCATGGAATTGCAACCGCGTTCCCAACGCCAGAAATCCACACGGTTGAGTTCATGCGGTCCCCAATGTGCCCACGTAGTCGGCAGACCGTCGGTGTCACAAAGGGTGTAACCGTTTTTCAGTATATGATCAACACAGGCACAGACGGTTGCGGAAATATCTTTCTTTTCATCCGCATCCGCACACAGATCATAATAGTATGCAAGGCCGAAGAAATGTCCCGTCGTTTCGTCACTGGAGGTTTCGCCTTTCCATTCCAGCGGTCCGTTTTCATCTTCGGTCAGATGCCATTCGGGATCACCGTTTCCGAAACGGTCTTCACCGGGACGGCGATAGGCTCTTGCAGGAAATCCGCTGATGCCGGTAATATTGAACAGCTTGAGCAATGCACGCATGGCTTTGCGCGCAACTTCCAATGTGTGTTCGTCTTTGGTCACGGCATACTTGCAAGCCATGGCAGCAAGGAACGAACCTGTCCAGAGTCCGTCGTTGTCGGAAATTTCAACTCTGCCGCTGTCTATGTTGCACGGCTCGGACAGCCGGCGGTAAGAGCAATAATCCTCACGGATATGGTATTTTTCGGCAAAACGCTGAAAATGTTCCGCTTTTTCGGCAAGCGTCATTTCCGTAAATGTGATCTGCGCAACACCGGCATCCGTTCCGACCCAGATCTCATCCTTTGTCGGGTGTACGGCAACGGCAGTCACATGATTGGAAGGCAGCCAACGGCCTTTGCTATAAAAACTTCTGCGCACACCTCTTTGCAGGATCAGACCGTCGGTCGTTCCGATGTAACGCGCACCGTCCGCACCGATCGCAAGCGCGGTCACGGGATAATCGGGCAGATCTTTGATCTGTTTGCCTGTATACCAAGCCGATTGGCCGTCATACAGCACCAATCCATCCTGTGTGCCGACAAACAGATGTCCCCAACTGTCACCGCACAAAGCGGTGATTTGATCGGTCGGCATATCGGACAAAGCAGGCACAACACCGCCCCAACGCGGTCTTTTGCCGTGCAGTCCCAACAGCGACTGTCCGTTATACACGAACACATTGCCGTCTCCGAATGCGGTCATGTACATTCCGTTGCCCATTTCCACACGGCAGTGGCGAACGACTTCCCCGTTTTCAAAACGGAACAGTTCGTCGGCAGTCAAGATCCACAATCTTTTTTCATCCTGCGCAAATGCACGTGCTTCACTTGCAAACGTGTGTGTAAAAACAATCTGCTTTTCCCGGATGGCAAAAACGGTCGATTCGCTTGCACACCACAAGGTTGCATCCTTCGCGGCAAACAAGGAATTGACCGTTCCTTTCACCGCTTCAAAGGTTACAAAATTGCAATCTTTTTCGTAAAGCAAACCGCTTTTTGTTCCGATGAAAACCGTGTCGGCATCGAAGCCGCAACAGGTTACATCTGCAATATTATACATTTTAGATTCACTTTGTTTATACTTGCCGACAAATATTTTTTTATTGCTCTGCATTTTCATCCCCCTTTTCTTTTTTCCATTATACACGCTTTACTTCCCCATTTCAACACTATTTTCAGCAATACGTTTTGAAACTATTGACAAAACGGCTCAAAAATATTATAATACTCGGAGATTGTTCTGATTATTTTTACGCGGTTACAGGTTTTACGATCCTTCTCAATCCGTAAATTTTTTGAGCAAACAAGAAAACGGCTTCGCCGTACGCCTACGGCGACCGTTTTCGATTTGTCCATCTCCGAGCACGTACAGCGTGCGTTCGGAGGGACATACAATATTTTTTTGCTTTATGGAAACGCAGTTTCCAATAAAGCAACAGAAAGTTGCTTTATTGCAACACAAAATTGAGAGGAGCAAACAAATATGGCCAGATATTTTGTGAAGCGCATTTTGTTGGCGGTTTTCACGATTCTGATTATTTGTGCAATCACATTCTTCACGATGCATGCCGTGCCCGGCGGTCCGTTCAACAGCGAAAAAGCATTGGATCCCGCAACGGTCAACGCGCTCAATGAACGCTACGGTCTGAATGAGCCTGTGTTCGTACAGTTCATCAACTGGATGAAAGGACTTCTGCACGGTGACTTGGGCGTTTCGCTCAAAAACGGCCGCGAGATCAGCCGCAGCATCGGTGAATCCTTTCCCATTTCGGCAAGACTCGGTTTGATGGCAATGGCGGTCGCTTTGTCATTGGGTACGGTGTTGGGAAGCCTTGCGGCACTCATGCGCAACAAACTGCCCGACAGAATCATCGTATTTATGTCTACGCTGTTCACTGCGGTACCCAGTTTCGTATTGGCAACCCTGTTGTTGCTCATTTTCTGCATTACATTGCAATGGGTACCTGTGTGGAATGCGAACGATCCGAATTATGTTCTGCCTGTGATCGCGTTGGCGGCATACCCCATGGCATACACCACCCGTCTTGCCAAAACGAGTATGCTTGACGCACTCGGACAAGACTATATCCGTACCGCAAAATCCAAAGGTGTTTCCCGCCCGAAGATCATTTTCAAACACGCACTGCGCAACTCCATGATCCCCATTATTACTTATGCCGGTCCTCAGATCGCTTACATCATCACGGGCTCCATGGTCGTTGAAACCATCTTCACCGTCGGCGGAATCGGCAGTAAGTTCATCACCGCCATCAATGACCGTGACTATACCATGATCATGGCAACCACCGTGTTCCTTGCAACACTGATGGTCATTGCAAACCTGATCTGCGACCTGCTTTACAAGGTCGTCGATCCGCGTATCAAATTCGATTAAGGAGGGCTAAAATAATGAGTAACAGTGAAAACAACCTCCCGAAAAAGAATATTTTAAGCGCACAGATCGATCTGTCCAAATTCGCACCTGCCACGGACGAAGAAAAAGCCCAGCAGGACGTTATGAGCAAGAGCACGACCTTCTTCAAAGACGGTATGCGCCGCTTGTTCAAAAACCCCCTTGCAGTGCTGAGCATCATTCTGCTTTCGGTGATCGTCATTACCATCATCGTGGCACCCATGATCGTCCCCTACGGCTACGAAGAAATGCTTTCCATTGACGGCAAGCGTGACAAAGGTGCAAAAAATCTTGCTCCGTTCACATACAGTGAGGCCGAACAGGAATATATTGCTAACGGCGGCGAACGTTTTCCGCACATTCTGGGAACGGACGAACAGTGCCGTGACTACTTTATCCGCGTCATTTACGGTACCCGTGTTTCGCTGACCGTCGGCCTGTTTGCAAGCATCATCGTTCTCATCATCGGCTTGATCTACGGAAGTATCTCGGGTTATCTGGGCGGAAAAGTGGACCTTATCATGATGCGTATCGTCGATATCATCTACTCTTTGCCCGATATGCTCATCATTATTCTGCTCAGCGTCGTACTCAATGAGATCCTCGTGTTCCCCAGCGGCACACTGCTTGCGGAACTGGGCAGCAACATGATCTCTATCTTCATCGTCTTCGGTTTGCTGTACTGGGTCAGCATGGCACGTCTTATCCGCGGCCAGATCCTTTCCATTAAAGAAAACGAATACATTCTTGCCGCACGTTCCATCGGCGCAAAGCCCGGCAGAATCATCAAAAAGCACATCATTCCGAACTGCCTTTCGGTTATCATTATCTCAGTGGCTCTGCAGATCCCCTCTGCGATCTTCACGGAAAGCTACCTGTCATTCATCGGTCTCGGTGTTAAGGCTCCGATGCCGTCTCTGGGTTCTCTTGCCAATGCAGCTCGCGGCGGCATCATGACCTATCCCTATAAACTCGTATTCCCCGCTATTATGATCTGTTTGATCGTTCTGAGCCTGAACCTGTTGGGAGACGGCCTGCGCGATGCATTCGATCCGAAATTAAAGAGGTGACGAACGATGAATAAACCTCTTATCAGTGTTCAAAATCTTCATACTTCGTTCTTTACCGATTCCGGCGAAGTGAAAGCCGTCAACGGTGTTTCCTTCGACCTTGACCATGGCGAGATCCTCGGCATCGTCGGTGAATCCGGCTCCGGTAAGAGCGTTACATCCTACTCGATCATGCAG
>JAFQKN010000056.1 GCA_017396895.1 Clostridia bacterium | reverse complement strand
GCCGTCCGTAAAGCCCCATTCTATGACCTGATCGGGAACTTCTTCCCATGTTGTATAACGTGTCAGTATGCTGATCGCTGTTTTGTATTTTTCATCCGAGAGGGTGGCGGTGATATCCGAAATGCCGCATTTCATTCCCAATAGTGAAGAAATCCCTTGCATCTGTTCATTGTCAAGCAGAGAATATACCGTTTTTGCAACAGCGGTCACGTTGTCATTTGTATACAAAGCTCCGCGTACGGCGTCCGGAAGGGAGGTACTGCCGAAGGATTCCGCAAGCAATGCACTCAGAAGGTTATCAAAACCGTCGGTCATTTTTGCATAATTCTCACGCGGCATGGCCTGTGTGAAAGAATATTCGGAAGGTGTGATATCGCTGTACATCCAATAAAGATCTGCAGGATTTGTTTCGGGATTCAGCATGAAGGCCAATGCGCGGATGACGGTGTCGGCATCATCCTGCAAAAATGCATCGATCACCGAGGAAAGATCCATGGAGGACGCCGTTGCATCTGTTTGGTCTTCGGTTGCGAGCATCTTCAACATTTCATCGGCATTGTTTTGAAGAACCTCCCAAAGCCAACGGAACACAACGATAAAGGTCTTGCCTTTGTTCGCAACAACGGAATCACCCGAAACCGTTCCGCAGGAAGCAAGCAATTCCCAATCGATCTCAGGCAGTGCAATTCCCGTGTCGGAAAGCATGGTGTTGATATCGGGAACAAGATTGCCTGCAAAATCTTCACTCAATCCGGAAAAAGCACTGTTTGATAAAATTGTATTAAGCAACGGGATGTTTTCCAACTTTGCGGCAAGCTCATTCACAGGTGCCAGCAAAGCATTGATCGTTTTTTCAAAGCCGCCGTTGCGAACGAAATAAGCAAGATTCGGCAGAATGCCGCAGAGATCGGACAAGGGGGCATCAAGCAATGATTCAATGTAATCAAGAAGCGGAAGAAACAGATTTGCGCCGATCGACTGTTGGTTGGCTTCTGCCTGCTTTTTGAAATCCGCATAGGACATATATTCCGTACAACCGAAGGCTTCAAACAACGGAATGACAGCAGATTCGTAGCCGTTGCCGCCGTTGATCTTAATGAGTCTGCCGACGATATTGAAACTGCCTTCGCAAAGCAAAAACTGCAAGAAGGTGTGCAAGGGTGACAGAACGGTGCCGACCGCTGCTGCAAATTCGGTTTTGTTATCAATTCCCCAAGACACATTGCTCAAATCTGCCGAACTCCAATCGGATGCATCGGCAAGAGCGTCCGAGACCTGCGGATATGCAAAAAGAACCGCAGAAAGATCGGCAGGTGTAATATTGATCTGCAGTGTTGAGAGCATATCTGCCATTTCGGGTGCGGACAACGCCGAATAAATACCGACGGTCAAGGAACCGAGAAGATTGCCCTCGTACAGCATCGGCAATATATTTTGAGCGAGCGTTTTTTGTGTCATTGTGTTGACGGCACGCAGAAGCAAGGTGTCCGTTTTGGCAATGATCTGCTCGGCTTTTTCAGCACCGACACCGTCGGGATATGAGAATTCCGTAGCGGCATTTGCGTGCAAATGTGCGGTGAACGGCGCAAAGACCAGCAGTACAGTCAGTAAAATGCAAAAACCTTTTTTCAGTATTTGTTTCATGGTATCCATCCGTTTCAAAGATATAATTGTCTATTGTGTCTTTTGTACAAGAGTTTCTTTAACAAATTATTAAAAATGCTAAAAGATTATGTAAAATTTTAAAATTATTTACAAAAATCACCCCAGACATATAGTTAATATTTTCATTGCTATTACTGCCTATACAGAAGAACACGGTATTCTTTTGCAGAATACCGTGTTCGATTCTTGAATTGTTTGATTGTTAAAACGAATTATTGTTCAACACCCAACAGATCCACAAATGCCTGTGCCAATGCAGAACCGCCTTTTTGCGAACAGATCAACAGTTCTTCATAGTGAGAACCGTAGAACCAGTCAACGCACATATGGCTGCAGTCCGTGTCGGGCAGAATGTAACCGAGCGCATCGTTGGTCAATCCGAGCGCGAGAACCACGTGATCTTCGTCTCCCTTAGCCATTCGCACATATTCATCGAGAGCCTTATACTGCCAGTCTTCACCACTCCATGATGTCGGGCCGGTCCAGAGTTTTTCACCGGTGTAGCCATCTTCAATACCGTAAGGAATGGCGGGGAAGGTTTCGCCGGGGGTAGCAAGTAAAGTAACGTCGCTGCCGATGGTGATCGTACCCATTTCGGTCATAATGGCATAGCCGGTTTTTGTGCCTTTATATCTGACGCAGTTAAATCCGAGCAACTGAGAAACACCTGCCGCATACAGCAGACCGTAATCAAGCGGCATGGCCATATATGCCATTTTAACGTCCAGTTTTGCGTCCACGGGTACTTTGTTCACCGAGCAATCAACGAGGATCTGTGCAAAGGTGTAGCCGCCTGCGCGCAGTTCAAAATAATCATCCTGTTCTGCCGCATAATTCGCTTCGGTATATTTTTCGCCGTAGCGGGCAACCCATTCTTCATAGGAAAGAGCATTGTCTGTCGCCCATGCATTGCCGGCATCGGAGCAATCGAGATCCAAAGCGACCGATCCCTGTGCACCTTGCATATACAGGAAGTTATATCCCATTTCCTGCAGCGCGATTGCAACATAGTAGGGGAAGTCGGCGCAGACACGTTCACTGCCTCTGTCAGCCTTGGTGGGATGTGTGCCGAGGTTTGCCATGATCGTCTTTTCACCGCTTAACGATTCAAAAAGGAAACAGCCGGCTTTATCCTGTACGTCCTGACCGAAGTTGCGCTTATCTTTGACAAACTCATAGCCTTCACCGTCCGCAAGCAGATCGACCGTTTCATAGAAAAACAGTTCGCCTGCTTCCATCTTTGTGTATGCTTCAACAGCCGCATCGGATGCATTGTTGATGATGGATTCAAGCAGTTCGGGTTCAATGGAACGGTCTCTGCCGAGCGTAATGCGGGAAAGGAAAAGTTTGCCGATGATATCAAGGCCCATGCCTTGCGGGTCAATAACGGAGTGTGCGTGGGTTGCGATCATATTGAAACCGATGATATCGCTGTTTTCAACGCCGAATTCCGCCAGTTTTTTCACAGATGCTTCGCGAACGGCAAGAACATCCTGATTGCAGATGCCGATACCGTCAATGGAAGCCATGATCAGAATATCCTCAATGCCGTTGTTGTTGCTGTCGCTTCCGCAGGACAGAACGGCAAGGCTGATGCACTGATCGTCATAAATGCGATTGACCTTTGCGGAGAAATAGCCGCCGAAATAGTAGTCCTTGTTCAGACAATAGCCGTTGGGATCGCATTCACCTGCGGCATTTCTGCGCCATTGAGAGGGGATATAGCCTGTGCGGGCGTAACCGAGTTTCCAACCTTCACCGCCGACAGAGCCGTCCGTTCCCTCATAGAAATAGGGATGTTCCGCTTCCATAAATTCATCATAACTGTCAATCCCAATGTGTGTAAAGAAAGTACCCAAAGCACCGATAACGACATTCATAATGCCGCTTACCAATTTTTCGACCATACGCATCTGCGGTGTCGCAACGGTCACAAGACCGTCATCCGCATTCGCAACAATGCCCGACATCGGGAAAAGCATCAATGCGCACAGTAAGAGCGCAATGCATTTTTTTGAGAACTTTTTCATAGAATCTGCTCCTTTCATTTCCTTAAATTTAATTATAAGAAAATTACCGTAAATTGTCAACTGAAAAATTTCACAAATTCGAACGTCGGTCATTGACTAATGTGAAATAAACAGATATAATAATTTCGATATGGAAGTTCGTGTCTTCGGAGGAGAATAATGTTGAAAAAGGCAATTTGTTTTGTTTTGTGTTTTGTTTTTGTGTTTATGGCTGCCGCTTGCGGAAAGGATACGGACAGCGGTGAGAATGAAATAAACAATACGCAGAAAAAAGAAACGGTCATATCCGTACAACAGGATGCGTGTTTGTACAGTTGTTTCGAATGTGAAGGGACTTGCACGTTTTTCAGCGGACAGTTCAATTGTCCTGCTTTCAACCGCACAAGTGAAAGTGCCGTGCAATTGAATGCGCAAATTGAAGCGGAATACAATTCATATCTGTCGGATGCAAAGCTGGCCGCCGAAAGCGACAGCGGTCTTGCATACGGGTTTACGTATCAATCTTATGCGGATGATTCTTTTGCCGTGATCCGCACCGCCGCGGCAACGGTCATGTTGCATTCGGGCGGATTGTATGCATACGATATGTATTATTATGATCTGAAAAACGATCGTGCGGCAAGTGCAATTTCCGTGATGCAGCATTTTTCTTTGGATCCGGTCGTGATCGCCGCTTATGTTCGCGTACAATTGAACAAAGAAGGGAAGTATTCGGGGGAACAGATCAGTTCCGTACAGCCGAAGGATATCGACTTCTTCCCGCTGGAAAACACATATTACATAAAAGTTAAAAACGAACAGATAAAATATGAAACAGAACTGGACGGCATGGATCTGAACGATGCTTCCGATGAAATTGCCGAGGTTTTGCCGTTTATCGAAACAATTCCGCAGGCGACGGACGTAATAGAAACGGAACCGACATCGCAGGAGCCGACGACACAACAGCGCGATATTATTATGTATGAAATTGTTCCCGGTACGGCGGGAAGCAATACGGTGGGTTGATTTGCAAACCAAATAAAAAAGAAGCAGATGCAAATTCTGCTTCTTTTTTGTGCGGCTGAAAAAGAGAAACGGCCATTCTTGTGAATGGCCGTGTACTCGATTTTTCGACAGCGTTTTACGCTATTGCTTCCGAAGCAAATTCTTCTTCGCAGGAGCAAGAAACGTAATTTTCTTCCGAAGTGTTCTGGTTTTTCTTGATTACTTTCGTAACAATGACATAGATTGCAGCAATAGCCGCAACGATGGCAAGCACGATTGCAATGATTTTAAGGGTTTTGTTCATGATAATAACCGTCCTTTCAGAAAAATATGTAGAACGCCGTGCGCAGACCGGAATGCTGTAAAAAAGAGAGCTTAGCCGTTGAGTTTCTTGGCAAGAGCAGACTTTTTGCGAGCAGCATTGTTCTTATGGATCAGTCCCTTGGCAGCAGCCTGGTCAATCTTCTTGATTGCTGCAAGAACAACAGCCTCTTTATCGGCAGCATTGCTTTCAAGAGCAATGTTTGCCTTTTTGATGGCAGTCTTGAGCGCAGAGTTAGCGGACTTGTTGCGAGCCTGCTTTGTCTTGTTAACAAGAACACGTTTCTTTGCGGACTTAATGTTGGGCATCGGATTGCACCTCCTTACTGATTACAGTTGTTTTACACCAGATAATGTTACCACGAATAAACAAAAAATGCAATACCTTTTTTTTCGTTTTTTTTAATTTTTTGCATACAAAACGCAGAAAAGACAAAAATGAAGGAGCAGAAAGGGGAAATGCATTATGCTGTTCAGAACGGATCTTGCTCTGGAACGTACGCAAATGCTGGGAGCACAGCATATTGAGGGGGTAAACGTGCGTGAATACGAATTGTATGAAACGCGCATTTCGGAGATCAAAGTGAATGACCGTAAAGGCGAAGAAGCCATCGGCAAAAAACAGGGTACGTATATCACGGTGGAAGTACCGCCTTTTACAAAAAGCAGTGAACTGACGGACGGGCGGTTGAATGCTTTGGTTTATATTCTGCGTTCTCTGCTTCCGAAAGAAGGTACGGTATTGGTTGCAGGGCTGGGAAATGCGGATATAACAGCCGATGCTTTGGGACCGTCTGTTGCGCAGATGGTGTTGGCAACGAGGCATATCAGCGATCAGTTGCGAAAAAGTGCAGGCTTGGAGGAGCTTCGCAGTGTCGCCGTGCTGACGCCCGGTGTGATGGGAAGTACAGGTATAGAAGCTGCAGAGATTATAACAGCCGTTGCTCAAAAAATCAAGCCTTCTGTCATACTTTCCGTGGATGCACTTGCCGCAAAAAGCGTAGATCGACTGGCAAGAACGGTACAGTTATGCGATTCGGGAATTTATCCCGGATCGGGGGTGGGAAACCACAGGAAGGAGATCAGCCGGCAAACGACAGGATTTCCCGTGATCTCTGTCGGTGTTCCCACTGTTGTTGACGCACTGAGTCTTGCGCGGGATCTGACAGGGGATGAAAATTTACAGGCGCATCCTGAAATTGCGGATATGATGCTGGCTCCCCGTGAAGCCGACATGGTCACGGATTCGGCATCCAAACTTTTGGCTCTTGCGGTCAATTGCGCATTGCAGGAATCGTTGACAGCGGAGGAATTGCTGTCGCTGATGTGATATTTTGCATATATATTTTTATTCATCATATAGATTAGGGTGACAGGTATAATCCGAACCCGCCCGAAAACGGTTCTTTTTAAGTCTTTTCGGCGTTTCACCCTTGAAAGGCG
>JAFQKN010000055.1 GCA_017396895.1 Clostridia bacterium | reverse complement strand
CGATAAGCCTGTAACTGCGGGTGACTTAAAGGCTGTAGGCGCTATGACCGCACTGCTTAAAGATGCCATTAAGCCAAATCTGGTACAGACTTTAGAAGGTACCCCTGCATTTGTTCACGGCGGACCTTTTGCTAATATCGCACACGGTTGCAACTCTGTTATAGCAACACGAATGGCAATGAAACTGGGAGATTATGCTGTCACTGAAGCCGGTTTCGGTGCTGATCTGGGTGCACAAAAATTCTTTGATCTAAAATGCCGCTATGCCGGCTTAAAACCGTCTGCTGTTGTTATGGTTGCAACCATACGTGCACTGAAGATGCACGGCGGTCTTGCAAAAACCGAACTCGGCAGTGAAAATCTTGATGCTCTTGAAAAAGGGCTCCCGAATCTTCTGCGTCATGTATCCAATATACGCAATGTATACAAACTTCCCTGTGTTGTTGCAGTAAACAGATTCCCGACCGATACGGATGCAGAAATCGAACTTGTTATCAACAAGTGCCGTGCATTGGGTGTCAACACCGTTCTTTCCACCGTATGGGCTGACGGCGGCAACGGCGGAACAGAACTTGCACAGGAAGTTGTCAGACTTTGTGAAGAACCGAACGACTTTTCTTTCAGTTATGATCTTGATTGCAGTATTGAAGAAAAGATCGAAACAGTTGTAAAACGTGTTTACGGCGGAAACGGCATATCTGTTTTGCCTGCCGCAAAGAAACAGATCGACAGACTTACGCAACTCGGGTTCGATAAACTTCCCATTTGTGTTGCAAAAACACAATACAGTTTTTCAGACAATGCCGCAAAACTCGGCGCGCCTGAAAACTTTGAGATCACGGTTAAGAATGTCAAGATCTCGAACGGCGCAGGTTTCCTCGTTGTATTGACGGGTGACATTATGACAATGCCGGGATTGCAGAAAGTTCCTGCCGAAGAACGCATCGATGTAGACGAAAACGGAGTCATTTCCGGTTTGTTCTGATTGCGATATTCTAATATATTAAAAGACTTGCACCGAGCAATCGGTACAAGTCTTTTTACTTTATAGGAAACTGCGTTTCCATAAAGCAAAAATATTGTATGTCCCTGGCGAACGCACGCTTCACGTGCTCGGAGATGGACAAATCGAAAACGGTCGCCGTAGGCATACGGCGAAGCCGTTTTCTTGTGTTGCATATTGAATTAGTCAATAACTACTTTAAGGAATACTTTCTTACCTTTTTTGACAACAATATAGCCCTTTTCAAAAGCGTCTTTGGAAATGATTGCATTGACAGCCGTCAATTTTTCATCATCAACGGAAATACCGCCCTGTTCAATAAGGCGTCTTGCTTCACCTTTAGAGGGTGCCAATTTTGTTGCGGCAAGCAATGCTGTCAATTGAATACCACCGTCAACGAAATCACTTTCGCTGAGACTTGCTGTCGGCATCGTGGAAACATCCGTATTATTTGAGAACAGTGCTTTTGCCGTTGCTCTTGCTTTTTCCGCTTCGTCTTCACCGTGGATGAGTTTTGTAACTTCATAAGCAAGACGTTCCTTAACGGCATTCAGTTCACTGCCTGTACATTTTTCGTATTCGGCAATTTCATCAAGAGAAACAAAGGTAAGCATTTTGAGACACTTGATAACATCAGCATCATCCACATTTCTCCAATACTGATAGAAATCATACGGAGAAGTCTTTTCGGGATCAAGCCAAACAGCACCGCCTTCGGTCTTGCCCATCTTTTTACCCTCGCTCGTGAGCAAAAGATTGAAAGTCATACCGTATACTTCCCTGCCGTCACATCTGCGGTTAAGTTCAATACCGCCGATGATGTTGCTCCACTGGTCGTCGCCACCGAGCTGCATCTGACAGTTCTGCGTACGAGCAAGATGTAAAAAGTCATAGCTCTGCATGATCATGTAGTTCATCTCAAAGAACGTAAGACCTTTTTCCATACGTTGTTTGTAGCATTCAGCCGCAAGCATACGGTTCACGGAGAAATGAACGCCGATTTCACGCATGAAGTTGATGTAGTTCAGATTCAAAAGCCAATCCGCATTGTTGACCATGATCGCTTTACCGTCAGAAAAGTCAACCAATCTCGACATCTGCTTGCGGAAACACTCAATATTATGATCGATCGTTTCACGCGTGAGCATTTTTCTCATGTCAGTCTTACCGGACGGATCGCCGACCATACCTGTACCGCCACCAAAAAGAGCAATGGGGGTATGACCGGCTCTCTGCATATGCGCCATAACCATGACCTGCACAAAATGACCGACGTGAAGACTGTCTGCTGTCGGGTCAAAGCCGATATAGAATTTGATTTTATCATTTACGATCAAATCCTTGATCTTTTCCTCATCTGTAGTCTGGGCGATCAGGCCTCTTGCTTTGAGTTCTTCAAAAACATTCATTTACATATCCTCCTAAAAAAATAAACGTCCTCGGATCTAAAATCCGAGGACGCAGTAATTGCGCGGTACCACCTCAGTTTATCACATTCTTACAAATGTGACCTCACGGAGTTCAAGTAAACTCCTGCGCTGTAACGTGCGCAAACGGCAACACCTACTCAGATTTTCAGCATTGCGGCTCAAGGATGTATTTCAATTTACTCTCACGATTTCTTACACCGACCGAAATCTCTCTGTGCTTGCGAATAAATTTACTTCTTCCCGTCACAGCCATTGCAAGTATTATACACGGCATTCTGATTTTTGTCAAGCACTTATTCAGACGCACAAACACCGGCTTCGATCAACAGCTGTTTTGCGGCATCCAGATGCACTTGTGACAAACTGACGCCTCCATTCATACGAGCCAATTCGCAGACTCGACCGTCAAAATCCAGTTTCCTGACTTCTGTAAATGTCTTGTCATCACGAACAGATTTTTCAATAAGATAATGAGCGTCTGCTCTGCAGGCGATTTGCGAAAGATGGGTAATACAAATAACTTGTCTTGTCTGCGCGGCTTGTTGTAATTTTTTTCCGATCTTGTCCGCCGCTCTGCCGCTGACACCCGCATCAATTTCATCAAAAATCAATGTCTGAACAATATCTTTATCAGCAAGCGCATTTTTAATGGCCAGCATTACACGAGATAATTCGCCGCCTGACGCAACTTTGGTTAAAGGTTTCGGTTCCTCACCCGGATTCGCTGAAATATAAAACTCAATCAAATCCATACCGTTCTCATTCGGTTCAACGGTATCCGTTTTGACAACAAAGACTGCGTTTGGCATATCCAAAAAATGAAGTTCATCTTCAATTCGCTTTTTTAATTGCTCTGCTGCTTTCATCCTCTCTGTCGTCAGATCTTCACCGATTTTCATCATTTCAACCTGTGCCTGATCACAAAGAACAGTGAGTTCTTCTATCATTTGCTGTGAGTTCTGCAATGAGTCATATTCAGCACGACAATCCTGCAGATATTTCAACATTGATTCTTCATCAGGACCGTATTTTTTTGACAAACGATACAGCAGGTCAAGACGTTCTTCAATTTGCTCAATATCACCTTGCGTATCATCCAATTGAGAGATAACAGATGCAGTTTCTTCCTTGCAATCAGACAAAATAGCAAGTGCCTCTTGTAAACTCGCATCCAACACTCCGACCGAAGGACTGACTTTTGCGGCATCCGCTATATTATGTGATGCGTTGGCAACAGACATAACTGCCGTATCCAAATCAGCAAAAGCACCGTTCAACGCCTTATACAAGCGATCCATATTTCGGATCATCTTTTTCTTTGCATTCATCTGATCACGTTCACCAATGTGAATATCCGCTGATTCTAACTCGCGAATCTGATACAAAAGCAGATCTGTTTTCCTATCCATATTTGCTTGATCCTGCATGGCTTTACGCAACTGATTGCGGTACTGCGTCCATTGTGCAAATTTCTCACGGTACAAAGATAGTAAATCATGCAAACCTGCAAAACGGTCAACAAAACAATAGTGCACCTCGGCATTCAATAAATCCTGGCTATCGCGCTGACCGTGAATATTGATAAGATGCATACCGATTCTGTGCAATTGAGAAACGGTTGCAGAAACTCCGTTGATTTGACAGATATTTCTTCCGTCTTTATACATTCGACGCAACAGCAATAAAGAATGATCTGCTTCGACCGGAAATCCACCTTGTTCTAACAGCACTTCAATCTCCGGTGAAACATCTGCAAACAACGCACGTACAGTCGCAGTTGTGCTGCCCGTGCGAATGAGTTCACGCGATGTCTTCTCCCCCAAAACGGCATTGATCGAATCAATTATAATGGATTTACCTGCTCCGGTTTCTCCGGACAGTACATTAAATCCGTTGAAGAAATCAACAGAAGCTTTTTCAATGATAGCAATGTTTTCGATCTGCAAATTGACAAGCATAGTAATTATTTTATATTCGAGATAACTTCATCTAATGTTTCTTTGGTTTCCAGAGCACCGGCTTCATTACGGCAGAGGATAAATATCGTATCATCGCCTGCAAGGGTTCCGACAACGCCCGGAAGATTCATAGAATCAATAGCGGCACAAGCAGCCTGTGCAGTCCCTATGTGACACTTGACAAGACAAATACCCATTGCACAATCGGTAAAAACTACGGATTCGGCAAAAATAGCATGATATTTTGATAATTTACTGTCCGGATTATTTGCCGGTATGCAGTATTTATATTCACCTGTAGCGGAAGATTGTTTTACGATACGTAATTCTTTGATATCACGGGAAACGGTAGCCTGTGTAACATCAACACCGGTTTCCTGCAGAAGTTTCATCAGTTCTTCCTGTGTACTGACACAGTTCTGCTCAATTATCTGAATAATCAAAGCCTGTCTGTTCTTTTTCAACATAATCTCTTTCCTTCTTTCATTATCTGTTCATTGCCATTTTCACGTTCAAAACATCTACAAAATTAGTGGGTTTGATTTTTACAAAATTCACCTTGATATCAGCTTTTGTTACTTTTAACACAGCATTCTTCTTCAATATGAACGGTGTGTCACCGTCCAGTGAAGCATACAATTCTTTTGTTTCGCGACGATCTCCGCAAGATAATTCCAACACACTGTCTGCTCTAAAAATAAAGGGCCTTAAATTCAATTGATGCGGACAGATCGGAGTCAAAAGCATGGCATCCATCGTGGGATCCGCAATCGGCCCGCCGGCGGCAAGCGTGTAAGCAGTTGAGCCTGTAGGAGTTGAAACAATCACACCGTCTGCAATATAATCAGCAATTAAATGTCCGTCAGAATGCACTGCAATATCGACGAGATTCAGATTGACACCTCGGGAAACCACAAGATCATTCACGCAGATCCCGGAGAAAACCCGTTGATCGTCTTCGATCAACTCTACATTCAACAACATCCGTTCATCGGTTTCATATTGATCGGTTAAAAGACATGAAAGCATTGACAATTCGTCTGCATCAATTCCGCACAAATAAGCAAGATGTCCTGCATTAATGCCGAGGATCTTTTTTCCTTTCACGGCGGCCTGTTTTGCCGCATGAATCATACTTCCGTCACCACCGATTGAAATAACAAGATCTACAGCATCCAAAAGTTCGCTTTCAGACACAAATACAGCGTTTTCAACATTGCAAAAAACAGATTCAAATCTGTCTGCAAACATAAAAGAAATACCGAGTTCTTTCAATTCTTTACATACGGCGGAAGTAATTTCTATTGCATTCTTCCGCGTCAAATTAGGAATGATCGCTGTTTTCATCCGACTCACCACCGTTCAATTGTAAATGAGACGCCTGCACAACTTGCGCAATATCATAAGCATCAGAATCTCTTGTTCCTTTTTTTACATACATTAGATATTCTATATTTCCTTCAGGTCCCTTTATGGGCGAATAATCCAGACCGCAAACGGTAAAACCGTTCGTATTGGCAAAATCCGTGATCTCTTTTACTACGTCCAAATGTGTATTGATGTCACGGACAACTCCTTTTTTTCCTACACGTTCTCTGCCCGCTTCAAACTGCGGCTTAATAAGGCAAACACCTTGTGCTTCATCGGAAAGCAAATCAAGCACGGCAGGCAAAACCAAACGCAGAGAGATAAAAGAAACGTCAACACTGAAAAAATCGATCCGTTCGGGAACTTGTTCCTGCGTTATGTATCGCACATTCGTGCGTTCAAGATTAACAACACGGGGATCACTGCGCAGTTTCCACGCAAGTTGTCCGTATCCGACATCTACACAGTATACTTTATTAGCACCGTTTTGCAACATACAATCCGTGAACCCTCCGGTTGAGGCACCGATATCCATACAAATTTTATCGGTCAACACAATGGGAAACTGTTGCATTGCTTTTTTAAGTTTATAACCACCGCGGCTGACGAATTCCATGCCGCCGCGAACTTCAATCTGATCTGTCGCCGAAACATTCATACCGGCCTTGAGAGCTTTTTGACCGTTCACATAGACCATACCGGCCATAATAAATGCTTTCGCTTTTTCTCGGCTCTCACTCAATCCGTTTTCAAACAGAAATGCGTCAAGTCTCTGTTTCTCAGCCATTATTCAACACCTCCGCAACCGTTTGCACCATACCGGCAGTATCCAGTTTATACTTATGCAACTGTGAATCCACTGAGTCATGAATCGGAAATTCATCATCTACCGCCGTCAAGTTAAAGTTACCGCCATAGCCGTTTTCAAGCAACATTGTCGCGAAAGATTCTCCGATCCCGCCGTGCCGCTGGCCTTCCTCAAAGAAGAAAATATTTTTCATCTTCAAAGCTGCCTGTAAAGCTTTTTCATCAATCGGTTTTATTACATTCAGTTTTAACACAGCGCAATGAATATCTTGTTTGCTTAAAACCGTCGCTGCTGAGGCACACTGAGAAAAGATTCGACCGTAAGTAACAAGTAAAACATCAGCATTGGCTTGGCCGTAAAAATCAAAGGAAGTCATTGAGGGCTGATAGTCCATCGGAAGTGCAGGTTCTTTTCCGCGCGGATAACGAACAACAGCCGCCCCGTCAGTTTCATAAAGCGCTTTTTGCATAAATGCTTCAAGTTCGCAGTAATATGCGGGGCAGAAAACCGTAACGCCGGGGACTGTATTAAGGAATGCCGCATCAAAAATACCTTGATGTGACATACCGTCTTCACCTACAAAACCTGCACGGTCAACGGCAAAAACCATTTTTAATTCCTGCATAGCCGCATCGTGAATAATCTGGTCATAGGAACGCTGAAAAAAGGATGAATACACAGCAAAGACAGGCAACATACCGCCTTTTGCAAGACCACTGCAAAAGGTTGTAGCATGTTCTTCGGCAATTCCTGCATCGAAAAAGCGTTCCGGATATGCCGAAGAAAAAGCAGAAAGTCCGGTGCCTGCAGACATAGCCGCCGTAACAGCACAAATGTTCGGATCTATCTTAGCGGTTTGAACCATAAAATCACCGAACACACCGGAAAAACTCTTTCCGCTCACAGGAGGCTCACCTGTAATCGGATCAAAACGGGAAATCCCGTGAAACACTTCCGGACTTTTTTCTGCCTGTTCAAACCCCTTGCCTTTAACAGTGTTGATGTGCAACACTACAGGAATATTCATGGATTTTGCTGCCTGCAAAGCCGTAATTAGTTGATCAATATTATGGCCGTCGATCGGTCCGATGTATCGAAAACCAAGATCTTCAAACATCGTACTGTTGTAAATGAGATTTTTAATATTGGTTTTCAAGTTATATACCGCTTTTGCCAGCGGTTTGCCCACCAACGGAATATTCATCAGCACACGCTCAGTTCCCGCTTTGAACTTAACATACCGCGGATTTGCTCTGATTGCGGCAAAATAACGAGCCAAAGCCCCCACATTCGGAGAAATAGACATCTCATTGTCATTCAAAATAACAATGAGTCGACTGTCAGAACGTCCGGCATTATTCAGAGCCTCATAGACCATACCGCCCGTAAAAGCTCCGTCACCCACAACAGCAACCGTGTAGGATTCCTTATTTTTAATACGGTTAGCCTGTGAAAGACCGAATGCCGCAGAAAGGGCTGTACTCGAATGTCCCGAATTAAAAAAATCATGTTCGCTTTCTGACGTTCTTGTAAAACCTGACAATCCACCCGGAGTTCGTATGCTTGAAAAACGATCATAACGACCGGTCAACAGTTTATGTATATATGATTGATGTCCGACATCCCAGACAATGGCATCTCTGGGTGACTCAAAAACACGGTGTAAGGCAATGGTCAATTCAACCACACCCAGATTGGAGGCAAGATGTCCTCCGTTTACACTCAATGTATCGATCAATAACTTTCGTATTTCATCCGCCAACAACGGAAGGTCTGACTCCTGTAATCTTTTTAAATCTTCAGGAGACTTAATTTTAGTCAATAATTTTTCCATTTTATACTTTTCTCTTTACAAGCACACGGGCAAACTCACGCAAAAAATCAGCTTGTTCGCCGAATACGGATAAGGATTCAATTGCTTTACCCGTATAATTTTCAGCAAGCAATTGTGCTTCTTCGATTCCCAACAATGCAGGATATGTAGATTTTTCGTTTACGCAATCACTTGAGTTTATATCTTCAACATCCAGTAAGTCATCTACGATCTGAAATGCAAGGCCGAGGTTTTCTGCAAAGTCACCTGCCTGTCGAACGACTTTTTCATCAGCAGATGCAGCAATGCATCCCAGTTGACATGCCGCCTTGATAAGAGCCGCTGTTTTATAACGATCCATTAAAAACAGATCATCAATCGTAGATTCAGTTCCCTCTAAAGAAAGATCAACAAACTGTCCGCCGAGCATACCGTTCACGCCGGCACATTTTGAAAGAACCGACACAGCTTTTACAGCCGATTGCGCAGAAACGCAACCGTTCTCACAACTTTTTACTATCAATTCAAAAGCATGCGTCAGCAACGCATCACCGACAAGCAATGCATTTGCCTCGCCGAATTGTTTGTGACTTGATAGTTTTCCGCGTCTGTAATCATCGTTATCCATACACGGAAGATCGTCATGCACCAAAGAATAGGCATGAATATACTCTACAGCCGCAGCGAAATGAAGTGCTTTGATCGGATCCGCACCGCACAATGCACAAAAAGCCAAACATAAAACAGGACGAACCCTTTTTCCGCCGCTTTCCAGTGAATATTTCATCATATCGGACATATCAGCCTTGGAATGTTCCGCAACAGGAACCGTCGAATCAAGAAAAGATTCAAACAGAGCAGTCAAATCAGCAATTGAAAAATTATTCATCATCGCCGCCCTCCGCATCGTCCAAAGTCGTGATTCGCAATTCGGCCTCTTTAAGAGCCTTATCACAAAATGCAGACAATTTTGCTCCCTTTTCAAACAGTTTTATCGCCTCATCAAGAGACAACTGACCGTCTTCAAGTTTCAGAACGATCTCTTCAAGCTGTTTCATTGCAGATTCATACGTCATTTTAGCCATGACAAACCAACTTTCTTAATCATTTGTAATCTCATTGACAGCGCAAGTCAAAGTACCATCTGACATTGACACGTGAATAACGTCGTCTTGAGAAACATTTCGTACAGAACTTACAATTCGGTTATCTAAATATACCGCCGCATATCCGCGGCTCAACACTTTTAATGGACTCATCGAATCCAATTTTGCAACTGTCGTACGGAAAATTGTGGTTTTGTGATTGATATAATCAGAAAAACCGGAAAACAACCGTCGTGATAACTGATCCGTTAATAGTTTTTCACGATCAAAAAAATGTTCGGGAGTCGCAAATGTGCGAATACGCACAAGATTATTATATCGGTCTTTTTCATACATCAATTTATCAAGTGCAAGAGAAATCAATGTAGTTTTCAGCGCATCCAATGTTTGTTTTTGCTGAGATAAAGATGGAGTAACCAGTTCAGCACCTGCCGAAGGTGTCGGTGCGCGCAGATCTGCAGCAAAATCGCACAATGTAAAATCCGTTTCGTGACCGACCGCAGATACAATAGGTATCTGACATGAATATACGGCACGAACAACGCGCTCATCGTTGAAAGCCCAAAGATCTTCAATAGAACCGCCGCCCCTGCCGACAATAATAACATCACAGGCTTTCTTGCGTTCTATCTCCGCAATGGCAGAAACGATCTCAGGCGCCGCAGCATCTCCCTGTACGGTTACCGGACACAAAACAACAGTCGCCAAAGGCCATCTGCGAGAAATGATATTCAGCATGTCCTGCACAGCAGCCCCTGTCGGTGAAGTAACAAGACCGATTCGTTTCGGGAATGCAGGAAGTTTCTTTTTATGGGATACGGCAAACAGACCTTCTGCTTCCAATCGTTTTTTTAATTGTTCAAAAGCAACCGCCAACGCACCTGCACCGTCCGGTTGCATATCTTCCACATAGATCTGATAAACACCGTCACGTTCATAAACGGAAACACGGCCGCGAACGATCACTTTCATTCCGTCCTGCGGGGCAAATTTTAATTTAGACGCACTTCTGCTGAACATGACGGCTTTCACTGCCGCCAATTCGTCCTTCAAGGTAAAATAGAGATGGCCGGATCGGTAGTGGCCTGAAAAGTTTGAGATTTCTCCGCATAACACAATATCCGTCAGACGCACATCGGCGTCTAACAGACTTTTTATAAACAAATTCAGTTGCGATACACTGATTGCTGCTTTTTGCGTAATAATCGCCTCATTCACTTAAAGAGGTTAAATATGCGATTCCCGCCGCATTGTCGGACGAATAAAAAGGATCGGAGAACACACAGTCAAAATGTTCTTTTAATTGATCTCGTATGATCAAATCTGCCATCACGCCGCCGGAAAACAGCATAGTAAAATCCGGATACTTCTGCTTGGCGGAAGCAGCCATACGTATCAAAGCGGCAGCAATATAATCAAGACAGTATTTTGCCACATTACATGGCTGTTCGCCATTGTCAATCATTTGCTTGCATTTATTTTCAAGTCCCGATAAACTCGGTGCACCATCACGCATAAAAGGCTTGATCTTATAGATACGATCACTCTGTTTTGCCAACTGTTCCAATTGAACTCCTGCGGGAAAGGATAGATTTAACATCTGTCCGACACGATCCACGGCCTGTCCTGCTTTCAAATCCAATGAAGAAGCGATCAATTTCGTTCTGATGATTCTCTCCTCGCACGGTTCGACGAGTACAGCCTCTGTTGTACCACCCGACACATGAAAAGCAATGAACTGTCTTTGCAACAGGTCCGTTCTTCCGGCAGAATAAGCGGCCGCGGCGATGTGTCCTGCCTGATGAGAGAAACGGTACAATGGAACGTCATGCGTTGCGGCGATGCACGAAGCAACCGTAGTGCCGACCGTAAAACAAGGCATATAAGAACCTTCTTCATCACGTGGTTTAACGGATACCCCGACAGACTTAATCGGCGCATGACACTGCGCATACACTTCATCCATCAAAAGCGGCAAATTCTGCACGTGTTGAAAAACAGCATCACTTTGCCGAAGACCGACCTCGCCGGTTTTAACCTGTAATATCTTACGAGCAAATCCGACGACTCCTTTTTGCGGATCAAACAAAGATACACTTGTCGTATAATTACTTGTATCTATTCCGAGAAAGCAAGGCATATTATTCACCGACTGACACATCTTCATTACGCGCAAGTGTACCGAGCACACCGTTTATGAATGAAGCGTCCTCAACAGATGCATATTTTTTCGCCAATTCGACAGCCTCGTTGATTGATACCGACACAGGAATATCATCAAAATACAAAATTTCAGTCGCAGCCAATCGAAGAATAGCCAGAGTAACTCTGGACAAACGGGACAGCGACCATTTATGCGACAAAGCAGAAAGTCTTTCATCAAGAATTGCAATATTATCAACAGCACAAGCAGCCAGTTGCATAGAAAAGTCGTTTACTTCAAACAATCCGCATTCTGTTGCAAATTTTGCAAGCTCATTCAGATCACTTTCCCAATTGAACATTTTTTCAAACAACAGCATAAAAGCCTGTTCACGCATTTCACGTCTTGTCAACATACCGATTTCCTCATATCTAAAAATTATTGCAAATAATTATAACATATATATTTTTTTTATACAAGTTTTTTTGCATAAATTCTTGCATATTTTTAATTTTATGCATGCAAATAACAGCGCACTGCCATAGCAATACGCTGTTGATCGGTCAATTCTTTTTAAAACTGTGGCGTACACCGTTATAAACATTCTTGGGAACTCTGAAAACATAATGATACGCAGTTTCCTCCCCTGCTCCTTCAGCAACGTCTCTCGTTCCGTTTACGGTAAAAATACAACTGTCCGTATTGTACTCAACCGAATCAATGGTGTGCTTTGTTTCTGAATTGCTTTCTCGCACGGAAACAATGATCAAATGCCATTTATCATAAAAATCAGCATCCGCATAAATTGCTCTCCCTTCATCGGTCAGCGTCATTTCATCATACAGTGCTTTGGCTTTGTCCTTTGTTTTTCCGTCTTCATCAACATATTCAAAGAATGCCTCAAACTCTGCGGCACTTCCTATAATGGCAGGCGTAACAGCCGTATCTGTAACAGCATAAAAAGCACTGTCTTCTACAATATAATCAAGATAACAAAGCAACATTCCATCTATAACCTGTTGCAAAGCATTGCTCGGTTGCACAATGTAACCGTTGTCATTGGTGATATACTGAGTTGGTTCTATCACATCGCCGCTTTCGTTGGTGACAGTTTCATTGTCAGGATTCTTGTTGTCACAACCGACAAAACAAAATACTGCAACCGTCAGACACATAAATAAACAAATGATTTTCTTCATAAAAACGCTCCTTAATAATGCTGAACAAATGATATTCAACAAGATTTAAATTATGCTTTACATTTTACAGCAAAAGGATTAAAATGTAAATACATAATTATAATTTTGGAGTTGTGTATGAAATCTATCAAGGAGTTATACTGCATCGGACGCGGTCCGTCCAGTTCACACACGATGGGGCCAGTAAAAGCGGCAAAACTTTTTTCGGAAGAAAATCCGCAAGCAGATTATATTGAAGTCACCTTATACGGTTCATTGGCTCTGACAGGAAAAGGGCACCAAACAGACCGAGCCATCCGCGAAACATTTGCTCCGATCAAATGTAAAATCATTTTTGACGAAGAAAATGAAAGCATGCCACACCCGAACACGTTGGATATTCAGGCATACATGAACAGCGAAAAGAGTTCGTTTATGCGTGTTTACAGCGTCGGCGGCGGTGCAATAAAAGTTGAAGGTCGTCCCGATATTGACACACCGGATGTTTACCCGGAAAACTCATTCAAGGAGATTGCCGCGTTTTGTATTGAAAACAATATGCGCATTTCCGATTATTGCCTGCTTCGTGAGGGTGAAGAAATACTCGATCACCTTGCCAAAGTATGGCAAACGATGAAACATTGCATTGCATCCGGTCTTTCCGCTTCCGGTGAATTGCCGGGCGGATTACACGTAGAACGCAAAGCACAGTATCTTTTCAATCAACGTCACATTGATGAAAGTGAAGCCACTCGCGAAAACCGTTTGGTCTGTGCTTATGCGTATGCTGCAAGTGAACAAAATGCAGATGCAGGTATCGTTGTTACTGCACCGACCTGCGGTGCCTGCGGCGTTGTTCCCGCAGCATTGTTTTATACGCAACAAAAAAAAGGTTTTTCTGATGAACAGATCTTACGTGCCTTGGCTGTGGGCGGCATCATCGGCAACCTCATCAAAACGAATGCTACCATTTCCGGTGCCGCATCGGGATGCCAAGCTGAAATCGGTTCCGCTTGCTCAATGGCAGCAGCCGCATTAGCGGAACTGTATGAAATGGGTATCGGGCAGATCGAATATGCCGCAGAGGTTGCGATGGAACATCATTTGGGCTTGACTTGCGATCCGATTCACGGGCTTGTACAAATTCCTTGCATTGAACGTAATGCTGTCGCAGCCATGCGTGCAATCAATGCACTGAGCCTTGCTAACTTCCTTTCGGGTTCAAGAAAGATCAGTTTCGACATGGTGGTTGAAACCATGCACGAAACAGGCAGAGACCTTGCTTACCAGTACAGAGAAACCAGTGAGGGAGGACTTGCAAAACTGTATCAGCGTAAAAAACTGAGCATTAAACGCGCGACAAAAAATCAATAAAATATTTATTCGGTCAATGCATTCAAATTATAATTAGGAGAAGATTTTATGAAGAAGAGAAAAGAATCCGTTCCGTCAACAGCACTGCGACATCCGAATGCTATCGGAATCAAAGAAGGACTTGGATATATGTTCGGAGATGTCGGCAATCTGCTGGTATTAACATTTATCTCCACCTACTTAAAAGTCTTTTACACTGACAGCCTTATGGTCGGATATGACGCGGACAAAGTATATAACGACATCACTGTACTGTTCCTTGTCGTCCGTTTGTGGGATGCAATTAACGATCCGTTATGGGGATTGATTGTAGATGCCAGAAAGCCGACGGCAGAAGGAAAATTCAGACCATACATAAAAGTGGTTTGCATTCCGCTTGCGATCACATCAATTTTATGTTTCCTCAACATCAGCAATTTCATCAGCAATTATACGGTTCTTTTGATTTTTGCTTATATTACGTATACCGCTTTCGGTATGATGTATACGGGTATGAACATTCCTTACGGTTCATTGGCATCCGTAATAACGGACGATCCGAAAGGCAGAACCCTTCTTTCCACATTCCGATCCATCGGCGGCGGCGTAGGCGGTGCGATGCCTACGTTAGTCGGACAGGCACTCATTTACATCAAAGTGGAACAACCCGACGGAACGATCGCATCACAATTCAGCGACAAGAGAGCTTTGTTGTTGGTCCTGATCTTCTCTGTTCTTTCAGCAGTTATGTATATGTTCTGCTATAAATCTACCAAAGAACGCGTACCGACAGCACAGGAAAAGAAAAAAATCGATGTCAAAAAGACATACGGTCCCTTATTCAAGAGTCTGCCGTTCATGATGGTCATGATCTCAGGTATACTCATAAGCGGATTGTTGCAGTTCGGCTCTTTCTCACAGTACCTCTATAAAAACTATTTCGGTGACTCCAATCTTTCCATTATCAACACGCTTTGCACCTACGGACCGATGGCTGCACTCATTCTGTTTGTACCCAAGTTGGTTGAAAAGTTCGGCAAGAAAGAACTGTGTGTGTTCGGATTGTTCCTCTCCTCATTTGCAGCAATATTCAATGCAATTGCTTTGCCGAATAAAGTGCTTTACTTTATTATGCAGGCACTGATCGGCCTTGGTTATTCATTCATGAGTATTACGAACTGGGCAATTGTAATGGATGTAATCGATTATCAGGAATACACCACACATGAACAATGTGAGAGTGCAATTTACGCCGTTTACACCTTTGCAAGAAAACTCGGTCAGACCATTGCTGACTCCGGCGGAATGCAGTTGCTTAAAAAGACCGGTTACAGCGATAAACTCAAAGATACCGTTACAACAGCAAAAGGTTCGGTTGGCCACAAGATCTATCAGATGTGCACGATCATACCTGCCGTTGTTTACACTCTGATTCTCATTCTCACGATCATCTATCCGCTTTCCAAGAAAAAACTCATTCCTATGCAGGAAGAGCTTCGTCAAAGACGTGAATCGGCATTGGGCAAAGAAACAGCAGAAGTCGCAGAATAAAATATAAGTGTATACTAAAAGGAGTTTGCGAAAAGCAGGCTCCTTTTTTTGCTGTATGTTTATCTACATAAATAAAATCGGTACGAAATCCAAGGATTCGCACCGATTCAAGCGATTTATGTTATGCAAAGAAATGAGTAAAGAATGTAAGCAAAGCATCAATCAGATGTTTGAAAAAATCAATGATCTGTCGGAAGATATTGCCATCAGCAGCAACCTCGGAATAACCTTCAAGGGTTACGTTGTTATCTGCTGGACCATCATCAACCGTATATTCACAGATCAAAGGCATAATAGCGGTTGTAAAGAATAGTTCAAGTCCGCGCATTCGGTAAACTGCAGTTCCGGCATATTGAAGCAGACCGGCCGGCAATTCAACATTGAGCATACTTGCTATGTAAGAAAGGATTTCCGTATATTCTTCAGGTGTAAGTTCCGCGAATGCGTAATGAAGAACGCCTGCAAGACCTCTGACAACGCACACAACTTCATCACTGTAACCTGGGAAATATTCATCACCGACAACGTGTGCCTGGAAGATTTCAACCGCAATATCTACAATATCTTTATATTTCGATGCAGGAATCGCAACATCATATTCAGCAAGATAAGTTTCAACGCTCATCTCACCTGCCGCTACATCATCGGCATATAAAGGCAACTGCAAAAATTCACTGATCCGGTTGCCGATTTTGTCAACAATAGTGTACATTTGAGCATCTTTCTCTTTGTCAAGTTTCAGCAAATTTTTAAGAGAAGAAGCTTTTGTATAACTGACTATTGTATTACGAATACCGATCCATGTGCATATCTTTGAATATTCGACCATATCCGTCTGTGCCAGATGCATGGCATTTTCAGTGATACCGGGAGGAAGCAACGATGCATCCACAGCCGTCACGTTGCGCATTTCAAAAGTGACATTATCGGAGAATTCTACCACTCTGTACGGGCAAGGATAGGAAAATAGTGCTCCCGTGACAATATCATAAATAACCGAGCCGTCTTCAGCCGTATAAGCGGCAATATCCGTATCGTGTGTGTGTCCTGTAAAAATAAACTTGACACCGTTTGTTGCAAGTGCTTCGGCAATATTTACATCACCGTTTACAATTGCAGTCTTGTGCAACACTTTAGCAAGCACAAAATGCTCAACAAGATTGTGATGCATCATGGCGATCACTTTTTTGCCGTCCGCTTGCGCCTGTAGACATTGCTTTACAATCCATTCCAGTCTTTGCTGCGTCATACCGTGCGGACTCAAACCGGGATTCGTACTGTCAATTGCAAGCAGTCTGTATTCATTATTAAGTTCAGCGACATAGGAACCCGAAAGCGTATCAACCGCAATCGCGTCACCGTAGCCGAAATCACGATATACGGCTCTGAAATCACTCAGTGTCGTTTTAAATAAATCATGATTCCCGGGTACTACAAATACTTCTTTGCCGCTTTTTTCTTCAAGTTCAGCAAGCATCTTAGCCATTGCAGTATGCTGTTCGATCGTTCCGCTGTCCGCAATGTCACCAGGTAGCAACAGAACGTCACTTTCATCCGATGCAACTTTTTCAAAGAACGCAGTTGCAATGGCAAGCGATTCCTCCGGCATCTGACCGCCGTGACCTGCGTGGAAGAAGTCTTCGTTTTCAGAATTATTCTTTTTCACAGGTGAAGTTGATCTTTCAATATTGAGATGTACATCGTTCGCTACTGCAACTGTAAGAGGTTGTTCGTCAGCAAAAGAAATTACAGTTACATTTGCAATAAGTAAAATAGTGACCAAAATAATGCTTATAAAACGTTTCATATATAAACCTCCTGTAAATATATTTCCATAATAGCAATTTTTTATATGCAAGTCAAGATAATTCGTAAACAGATTTTCGTTTTTGATTACTAACTGAATCTCAGAATGGTGTATTGAACAAAAAAAGCTATGTAAATTTTAGAGGCCATGAAACTTAAAATCGTTAAGAATAAATACTCGACTAAAAAATTTTTCAACTTACTGAAATTAACTCTTGACTTTTTCTTACAAGAGTGCTAATATATGTTCACGCCAAACAGATATGCGGATGTGGCGGAATTGGCAGACGCGCTAGATTCAGGTTCTAGTGAATGCAAGTTCATGTGGGTTCAAGTCCCGTCATCCGCACCATATTGAGTATTCATAAGAGATTTGACCTGTGAATACTCAATTTTTTTTGCTTAAACTAGAGTTTTATATATAGT
>JAFQKN010000005.1 GCA_017396895.1 Clostridia bacterium | reverse complement strand
TGTGGAGTCAATCATGGGGACGGCTTCTGTGATTGACCATACAAGAATAAAAAAAGGTCAATCACATGAACTGTCCCCTGATTGATGATGTACGCAAAGCCAAAAGATACAAAACGCAAAATGATTAGAATTGAAAAAGAGAAGTTTTTTCATTTGTTTTCAGTCCGCAAATCAGGGGACAGTTCATGCGATTGCCGTTTATATTTCTGTTTCGGCAATCACAGAAGCCGTCCCCATGATTGGCTGCTTTGTTACATAAATCATAATTTAATTGCAGCATCCCCCAACTTTCCGTGAAGAACCAAAATACTCCCTGAATACGGCACAGACCGTATTCGGGGAGTATTCTTTTTCCCACAGTTGCTCCTGCGGGCACGTCGGCAAATGAGCCGCGCGTTGCCGTTTACGTATCGCGTAGCATGGACAGGACCGTTTTTTTGTACTCCAGAAAGGCGGGCGTGAGGTTAAAATCCTCGCGGCGCGGTTTAGGCTCACGGATGACGATCTCGCCTGCGATCGTCCCGGGAGAGCCGCACAGCAGATAAATGCGGTCCGACAGGAGAATGGCCTCATCAATATCGTGGGTGATGAACAGCGTGGAAAGACGGATCTTTTCCATCACATCCAGATACCATTTGTGTATGGCACTTCTGGTCAGCGTATCCAAAGCGGAGAAAGGCTCGTCCAGCAAAGCCACATCCTGCGAAAACAGATACGTGCGCAACAGTGCCGCACGCTGACGCATACCGCCCGAAAGTTGGGACGGGTATTTTTTTTGCGTGCCTTCCAGACCGAACGGCTCAAACAGCGGTGCCGCCTGCAGGCGCGCCTCTTTTTTCTTCATTCCTCTGAGCAACAAAGGCAGGATCACATTGTCCTCCACCGTCCGATAGGCAAACAGCAGATCTTTCTGCAACATATAACTGATGCGTCCGGGTTGGTTCGTGATATCGGTTCCGTCCAGCAGAACACGGCCTTCGTCGGGCGATAACAGCCCCGAAATGATGTTGAACAGTGTGTCTTGCCTGCCCCGCTGACTCCCAACAGGCACACCAGTTCACCGCTGTTGAGTTCGATGCTGACATCCTGCAGGACGCTTTTTTCGTCAAAACGCTTGCTGACGTGACTGACTTCCAGTTTTTTCATATCAAGCGGGAAGATAGTCGTTGGTGAACCCGTACAGCGGATCGATCTTGCTTTCCAGCAGGTCGTTTTCGTTCAACCAGTTGTAAAAAGCACTCCAGCGGTCGGCATCAAACACGCCCCAACGCTCGGCGTCTGCCGTGTAGGCCGCAGACAGATATTGCTGGCTTGCGTAGACGAGTTCGGAATTGGATTGCAGTTCGGGAGCCGCTTTCATCAGAATATCGGCCGCATCCTGCGGATTTTCGACCGCATAGGTATAGCCGTCGGAAAGCGCTTTCATAAAGGCTTTGGCCGTATCGGGATTTTCTTCGAGCCATGCGTTGTTGCCGATGAGCACGGGTGTGTAATAGTCAAACACGGGATCGATATCCGCAAAGGCGAAATAATCCGTTTCCAGTTGTGCCACTTCACAGGCAACACCTGCCCAGCCGTAGAAGATCCAGATGGCATCCACGCTCTTACTCTGCAAGGCGGACACTTCATCCGTCACCGTGGAGGGAATGCACTCCACAAGGTCAAAATTACCGCCGTCGGCCTTCATGACATCGCGGATGGTGGCTTTTTCCACGTCCAGATCCCATGTGGCATACTTTTTGCCCTCCAGACCTTTGGGGGTATGCATTCCTTCACCTGCGCGCGAAACAATGCCCGACGTGTTGTGCTGTACAATGGCGGCGACCGCCGTAACAGGCAGAGTATTTTCGCCTGCAAAGGCGGGTGCGAGCGAATCCTGGAAGGACACGCCGAACTGTGCTTTGCCGGATGCCACCAAGGCTTCGGCACCGCCTTCGGGCGGCTGTACGACTTCGACCGTCAAGCCTGCCTGTTCAAAATATCCTTTTTCCCGGGCAACAAAAATACCTGTGTGGTTGGTGTTCGGTGTCCAGTCCAACACGACCGTTATTTTTTCCGTTTGTGTTTCGTCAACCGCATTTTTACAACCTGCAAAACAGAACACGATCACAAAAGACAAGAATAAAACCAAAAACTTTTTCATACTTTTCCTCCTGATTTTTTGATCTGCATACCGATAAGGCATACATTTTTTCTCTGCAAATTCCACAACAGCCATCAGCGCAAGCGAAATGGCGGAAATGAGAAAGATCACCGCGAACATCTTATCGAACGCAAACGCTTTTTTGACGCGTGTCATATAGACACCCAGACCGCCGAAACCGCCGAGCCATTCGCTGATGACGGCACCGACCACACTGTAGGCCGCGGCGATGCGAAGTCCCGAAAACAACTGCGGCAATGCCGACGGGAATTTGATGTAGCGAAAGATCTGCAATCGGTTTGCACCCATGGAACGCAACAGCCCGACCGCATCCCTGTCGGCACTGCGGAAGCCGTCCAGCAGTCCCACCGTGACGGGAAAAAACGTGGAAATGACGATCAGCACGATCTTGGGCGTCATCTCATAACCGAACCACAGCACCAACAGCGGTGCCACGGCAACCGACGGGATGGTCTGGGTGATGATGAGCAAAGGATAAAATGCCTTGTACAAAACATCGAAAGCATCCATCAGCACCGCCGCAAAAAAACCGATGCACACCCCCAAAAACAAGCCGATGAAAGCCTCCTGCAGTGTGATCAGCGCATTTTCCCACAGCAAAGAAAAATCAGCCGCAAAAGCCTGCAGTACTTTCAAGGGAGACGGCAACATATAGGGTGGAACACGGCCGACCGAACAGATCAACTGCCACAACAGCAACAGGGCCGCAACCGCAACGGCGGACGGTATGTTCGCCTTACGCATGTTTGGTGATCTTTTTGTCGATGGTCAGAATATCGCCGTCGGGCTTATAGACCACTCTGACATAAGCCGAAACACTCTGCGCACCGGCGCGCACGGCAACGTGCTGACATTCTTTGACAATATCCATGAGCTGATCGTAACTTTCCCCCTCAACGGTGGTTTCAAAGGGACCGACGTGGCAGTGCAGACCGCTGCTTTTGATAAACGCGATCACTTCGTCAACGATGCGGATCAGTTCCTGCTGATCCTTGGTTTCGGGCAGAACCTGGATTGCAATGCTTGCTTTCATTTTTTTACCTCCTGATAATCAAGAAAACGGTTTTGTTTTACGCCTGCGGCGACCGTTTTCGGTTTGCTTATTGCCGGGAACGAACGCGCTTACACCTGCGGTGCAGTATGTGTTTTACTTTTACGGGAAAAATTTGTTCTTCACGGAAAGTTGGGGATTGCAAAATAAATTATGATTTATGTGTATAAATCATAATTTAAGTGCTAAGTTCTAAGTGCTAAACGCTAAACGACCGAAACAGCAAGTTTTTCTGTCGTTTGAAGCAAAATCGGTCAAACAGAACGGCAAAACGTAAATTAAAATGATAAAACAATCAAATTGTTTCCACTCGTTTAGCATTTAGCGTTTTGCGTTTAGAACTTGTAAATCATAATTTACCTAAACCGCAACATTCCTCTGCTTTCCGTGAAGATCCAAAAATCCTTCGTAAAGCAAAAAAATCCTCCGCCGAATCCATCGGCGAAGGCATTGCAAGTGCTTTTCTGCGGCACTTTTATGATGCTCCCTACGCCGGCATGATCCGGATCAGGTTTTCGGGTCGCAGGTACACCTGCCTCTCAGCCTGTTGTTCAGACTCCCCGGCGATTCTGTTATAAGTATGATAAAACAAAAACAGGAGACGACCTTTACGGTGCCTCCTGTAAAAAATCCTGCTGTATGACTTCCTACGGCGGCATTATCCGCATCAGGTTTAGGGTCGGAGTTTGCTTACTCCCTCTCAGCCTGCCGACACAAGCTCCCCTGTATTTATTTCAAGGTGATTATACACCCGTTTTCCGAAAAATGCAAGCGGTTTTCATTATTTTTAATAAATGGATTCTCCACCGTTGCGAAAACAATGCAAAAATGCCTGCTTGCCGTAATATTGTGCGGTGTTGCCCAGTTCTTCTTCAATGCGAAGCAGTTGATTGTATTTCGCCACACGCTCACCGCGGCAGGGTGCACCGGTCTTGATCTGCCCTGCATTGACCGCCACGGACAGATCGGCAATAAACGAGTCTTCCGTTTCACCCGAACGGTGCGACACAACAGCCGTGTAGCCTGCACGGTTTGCCATGGCAACAGCCTCGAGCGTTTCGGTCAGCGTACCGATCTGATTGACCTTAATGAGAACGGAATTTGCAATGCCGTTTGCAATGCCCTGTGCAATGCGCCGGGTGTTGGTCACGAACAGATCGTCCCCCACAAGTTGCACCTTGTCTGCGAGTGCTTTCGTCAGCATACGCCAACCTGCCGCGTCCGTTTCACCCATGCCGTCCTCCAAAGAAATAACGGGATATTTTTGGCAAAGACGTTTCCACATCGCGACCATCTGCTGTCTTGTAAGGTATTTGTCGGCTTTGGGCAGATGATACATCTGCGTTTCTTCCTCAAACCACTCGGAAGATGCCGCATCCACGGCGATCATGAAATCTTCGCCCGGCACAAAACCTGCGCGTTCGATGGCCGCCACGATGAGCTTGAGCGCATCCTCGTCTTTTTTCAGATTCGGCGCATAACCGCCCTCGTCTCCCACACCGCCGACGGGAATGCCCTGTTCCGCCATGACGCGTTTCAGCGCATGAAACACCTCGGCACAACGCCGCAGAGCCTCTTTCCAATCGGGCGCAGACACAGGCACGATCATAAATTCCTGTATATCGACATTGTTGCTTGCGTGCGCACCGCCGTTGAGAATGTTCATCATCGGAACCGGCAGAACCTTTGCATTGACACCGCCGATATAGCGAAACAAAGGCAACCCCAGTGATGCGGCCGCCGCTTTTGCCACGGCCATGGACACACCGAGGATCGCATTGGCACCCAAACGGCTTTTGTTCGGCGTGCCGTCAAGTTCAATCAGCAAGCGGTCGATCTGCGTTTGGTGCAACGCATTTTTTCCGGTCAGCGCATCGTTGATCTCGGTATTGATGTTGCGCACGGCCTGCAAAACGCCTTTTCCGCCGTAGCGGTCGGGATCGTTGTCAAGCAAAACGCAGGCTTCAAAAATGCCCGTGGACGCACCCGACGGCACACTTGCCCTGCCGACACTGCCGTCGGCCAACAGCACTTCCGCTTCAACGGTCGGATTGCCGCGCGAATCCAAAATTTCACGTCCGCTTACTTTTACAATTCTTCTCATTCAAAAATGCACGCTCCGTTCTTTATAGGTAGGATGACAGATGTCAATTACAGTATACCGCAAAAAGGGGAAATTATCGCATCTTCCCGCGCAATCAGGGTAACGGATATATTGTCACCCGAAGTTATTTTTTGAACAGCCCCATCGTTTTTCCGAGAATGCGCACGGCGGTGCCGTCCATTTCTTCGGAAACTTCCCGCAATTGTGCACGGATGGAAATGCTCTGCGGACAGTGGCTTTCGCATTTGCCGCAACCGATGCAGGCGGATGCAGGGGCATACTGTGCGGTCAGGCGGGCATAATCCTTGAGTCCTGCCGCTTTGTTTTTGGCATAACGCTTGTTATAAGCGGCAAAAGTACCGCTTATATTGATGTTTTGCGGACA
This sequence comes from Clostridia bacterium, assembly GCA_017396895.1. Classification (GTDB taxonomy): domain Bacteria; phylum Bacillota; class Clostridia; order Oscillospirales; family Acutalibacteraceae; genus RUG806. Next base: position 1,162 of record JAFQKN010000005.1, on the reverse strand, counting down.
GGGCATACAGTAATTGCAGGCCGTACAGCCGACTTTCATGCTGCTGTTGATGTGTCTGACCACCTCTGCCAGCATTTCGCGGTCGGCCTGTGTCAATTCGCCGACCTGTGTGTCGCAGGCGGTCTGAATGTTGTCGCGCACCATTTCGTCCGTATTCATGCCCGAGAGCACCACGGTGACTTCGGGTTGATCCCAGAGCCAGCGCAAGGCCCACTGTGCAGGCGTGTGTTGCACGGCATGGGATGCAAAGGTCTGCTCGGCCCGTGCGGGCAGATCATTGACCAGTTTGCCGCCGCGCAGAGGTTCCATGATCATCACGGGGATGCCTTTTTCGTGCGCGTGCACAAGACCGCGACGGCCTGCCTGCGTGTGTTCATCCATGTAATTGTACTGGATCAGACACATATCCCAATCGTAGGCGTCGATGATCCGGCAAAAATGTTCGGTGTCGCCATGAAACGAAAAACCGATCTGCCGCACTTTGCCGCAGGCTTTTTTGTCGGATATCCACTGTTCGATGCCCATTTCCTGCAGGCGGTTCCACGTTTTGACGTCTGCCATCATGTGAAACAGGTAAAAATCGATGTAATCGGTGCGCAGTCTTTTGAGTTGTTCATCCAGCAGTTTGTCAAGAATTTCAAGACTGCGGATGAGCGCAGGCGGTATTTTGGTGGCAATGTGCACCTGTTCGCGGATGCCGTTCTTTTGGAATATTTCACCGATCGCGGCTTCACTGCCGGGATAGATGAAAGCGGTGTCAAAGTAGTTGATGCCGTTGCGGAAGGCTTGCATGACCTGCCGTTCGGTCTCCTGCATGACGATCCTGCCGACCTTTTTCTGAAAACGCATACAGCCGAAGCCCAGCACGGAAAGCGCATTGCCGTATTTATCATTGCGATACTTCATTTTATTCTCCTATCCTGTTTTATATAGAATACTATATAACAAAAAGCGGCTCATGTAAAGAATTTTTGCATGAAAGAAAAAAGGAGGTTTGCAAAAAGCTGAGGAGTTAAGAAAAGATAAATTATGATTTATGTGTATAAATCATAATTTAAGTGCTAAGTTCTAAGTGCTAAACGCTAAACGACCGAAACAGCAAGTTTTTCTGTCGTTTGAAGCAAAATCGGTCAAACAGAACGGCAAAACGTAAATTAAAAAT
>JAFQKN010000054.1 GCA_017396895.1 Clostridia bacterium | reverse complement strand
AGAAGTTTTTTCATTTGTTTTCAGTCCGCAAATCAGGGGACAGTTCATGCGATTGCCGTTTATGTATCTGTTTCGGCAATCACAGAAGCCGTCCCCATGATTGGCTGCTTTGTCGCATAAATCATAATTTATTCTTTTACAACTCCCCAGCTTTCCGTGAAAACAAAAAAAAGGAGGCTGTTTTCACAACCTCCATTGAAAACAATTCTGTTGTTACTGTGCCGAAGTGCCGTCGCTGACGGACACAAGGCCGTTGAAAACACCGATGTATGCATCGCCGTTCGGACCGATGGTGATGGGGCCGTAACTGTTGTTCCAGTTTCTGCCGAGCCCCGTGAACACACGGTAAACGGTCTCGCCCGTTTCAAAATCAACGGCAGTGAAATACCATGCCACATCGTTTTCGTCAATGTCTTCATTCTGAATGCGGGTGTACAGATACACAAGACCGCTGCCCACAGACAGTTTCGGCACGACCGTTGCGGCGGCTTCGTCACTGTGCCATGCAACGAAGGCATCCGTGCAATCTTCGTTCATATCAATACGCGTGACACCGGGATGGCTGGTCGGATCACCCACCAAGAAGCCTGCACCCGATTCGGAGTAGTTGTTTTCAACAATGAAACTTCTGCCGTAAGCGATCAGGCTGTTTTCGCTGACGGAATACCCTTCTTCAAACAACGGCACGTTGACGATGTTTTCGCCCGTGATACGGTCATAGACCACCAAATTTACGCGGCTGTCGGCATTGTCGGTGATACCGCAAAGTTTGCGCACGGAGCCGTCTGCACAGGGAACATCAAGCAAAGTCGGTGTTGTACCGCTGCCCTGGTTAATGGCACCCGGTTTGGGTTCGGTGCCGCGGTCATATTCGGTGCGCCACGTGTAGACGGGTTCACCGTTTTCATCAATGTCAAAACGGTACATGGCATGGTCGGAAACGATGTAATTGCCGTCTTCGGCAACTGCAAGAGAGTTCTGGATTTCTTCCCCCTCAAGTTTCATCATGTGCACTTCGTTTGTGTCTTTTGCAATGAAACCGACCGTACCGGGACGGGTCACGAACCAGATATTGCCGTCATAATCGGGAATGGCATCGGTGATATACTCGCCCTCTGCCATGTAAGGCATGAGATCGAATTCCCATTCGATGCCCCATTCGGGGGCTTCCCCGCTGTCGTCAATGTAATAGATCTGCACCACGTTGTCGGAGTTGCCGATGATCGGTCTGTCGCCTGCCAACAGGTGACAATAAGCACCGCCCGAAGTATCGGAAGAAATGAGGCTGAAGTCAAATGTCTTGAAAAATTCCTTGGTGGATGCTCTCTGCGGCAAAGTGGTCTGCGCAAGGACTTCCAGCGTTTCGGCATCCAGCAAAGACAGTTTGAAGCCTGTCATATTGCCGCTGACGGTGATGATCCTGCCCTGCGAATCAAACATCAGCGTTGCACAAAGGCCGCCGAACAGATTCATGGAACGGGATTTGACAACGGGATCGACACCCAAAGGGCCTGCGTAGTTGTACGTGCCCGTGTTGTAGGAGTTGCCGTGCATACCGTTGGTGCCTTCCGTTGCAAGAAGCGGATGCTGCGGTATGATCTGTTCTTCCATGGGCTTGGCTGTCGCCGCTTCGCCGTAGAAGGTCGGAACTTTGTCCGTACCGATGGGCTTGTGAATGCCGTCTCCTGCGGTAAACCAGGCAAGCACACCGCCGCCTGCAAGAACAATTGCCAGAATGATCGCCAAAGCGATAATACCTTTCTTTTTCATTTGTATCTTCTCCGTTAAAATTTGTCTGTATCAAAACAGCAGTAAAATAGTAGCACATAACGATCGTTTTGTCAAACAAAAAAAAGGGGCTGTTGCATCTGAATGAAACAGCCCTTGAATTCTATTCAGTTTTTACTGTCAATTCCTGTTCGTCTT
>JAFQKN010000053.1 GCA_017396895.1 Clostridia bacterium | reverse complement strand
CGCAGACGAATGCGCCTGCGCCAAGACGGATGAACAGATCAAAGTCAAAACCGGAATTGAAAATGTTTTTGCCGAGCAGACCGTATTCGCGTGCATCGTCGATGGCTTTCTGCAGACGTGCAACAGCGATCGGATATTCGGCGCGAACGTATACGTAACCTTCGGTTGCGCCTGTTGCATAACCGCAGATGGTCATGGCTTCGATCAGGCAGTGCGGGTCGCCTTCAAGAACGGAACGGTCCATGAATGCACCGGGGTCGCCTTCGTCAGCGTTACAGACAACGTACTTCTGGTCAGCCTGATTCTTTGCGGTGAAGCTCCATTTAAGGCCGGTGGGGAATCCGCCGCCGCCTCTGCCGCGCAGACCGGAATCCATGACCGTCTTGATGACTTCTTCGGGAGTCATTTCGGTCAGAGCCTTACCGAGGGCTGCGTAACCGTCCATAGCAATGTATTCTTCAATGCTTTCGGGATTGATAACACCGCAGTTGCGAAGGGCAACACGCTTCTGTTTTGCATAGAAACGGGTGTCATTCAGGGACACATTGCCCTGTACAACGGCATCAGCCGCAACATCATTATAAACAAGGCGATCAACGATACGACCTTTGAGCAGATGTTCTTCAACGATTTCCTTAACGTCAGCTTCTTCTACTCTGCTGTAGAAAGTGCCGTCGGGATAAACGATAACCACAGGACCGAGTTCGCAAAGACCGAAACAACCGGTTTTGACGATCTTAATTTCATCTTCAAGACCGTTCTTTGCGATCTGTGCTTCAAATTCCGGAATGAGTTTGACACTGCCGGAAGAAGTACAGCCGGTGCCGCCGCAAATCAATACTTGAGCACGAACCATTTTTATACCTCCAAAATAACTTAAATATTGCTGATTGTGTATTCTTCGATCACCTTGCCGCCGACGAGGTGTTTTTCAATGACTTCTTTTGCTTTTTCGGGAGTCATTTTTACGTAAGTGACCTTTTCTTTGTCTGCTTCGTAGATCTCAACAACGGGCTCAAACTGGCAGATGCCGATGCAACCGGTCTGGGTGACGGTGATCTTGCCTGCGAGGACGCGTTTGTTGATTTCTTCCACGAATGCGGAAAGGACAGGTCTTGCGCCGGCTGCGATGCCGCAGGTTGCCATACCGACAACAACGCGGATATCTCCGCTGCCTTCACGAAGAACGACTTTGCCCTGCATTTTTTCTCTGATTGCTGCAAGTTCTGCTAAAGACTTCATGTTTTACAGATCCTTTCATTGAATGTATATATTATTTTTTATAAACCAAAATATTGTTCTTTGATGTAGTCACCGATCCATGCGATGACCTCAAAGGTGTTCAGGGGGACGTCACCCAGTACGGCTTTCAGTTCATCCGTGTCCAGTGAAACGCATCCGTTCTCTTTTTTGTGGGTGAAGATCCAATGAATATCGGGACTGCCCTGAATGAGAATGGTTATGGTGGAAGCGATGTCACCCAAGGGCGTAAAATCCATGTGTGTCGGATCAAAAACCGCCGTTACCACGGTGCCGTGGTCTGTCGGATGTTCACTTTCGTGTCTGGATGTGATCGTGAGAGAGCCGCCTGTCTGTTCGGCCGCGAGTTTGAACAGCGGAATCCCCAGACCGACTTTGCGCGTGGTGCGCGTGGTGGTGAACGGATTGGTCACGTTAGCAAGGAAATCGGCTTTCATGCCGCAACCGTTGTCTGTGATGCGGATCGAGAAAAACTTTTCTCTTTCCTCCAATTCGATCGAAATAACACTCGCACCTGCTTTGATGCTGTTTTGTGCGATGTCAAGAATATTTAAAGATAATTCTTTCATCTTTTTTATTCACCCCGCAATTGACGAAAAACTTCTGCGCGTACTTTATCCGAAGAATACGGTTCATCGTCGATCTCAAAATAATCGTCTTTGTCGCGTATATCCCACAGATAGTGTGCGTCGGAACTGACCAGCAACTTTTTTTGCGCAACAATCGGATACTGTTGCGAATAGTCTGTCTGCTTTGCTTTTTCATGGAATTCCGCACAAGCGAAAAACGGCGTATCGGGGAATGTGCCGAGGGTGGCTATGATGCCGTTTGCTTCACGGTCGATGTGTGCCGGATAGCAGACGCCGTGAAACGGTTTTACCGCCTCGGATACTTCTTCGACGGTCAGCACGGTTGCGTTTGACAGCAGATCCGATTCCGAGCCGATCACTGCATCGTTTTCATCCATGATGAGTTGTTCTCCGAAAATATCCGTTCGGTTTTTGATGCGAATGCGTTTCGTATCCACAAAAGCGTCAAATGCCATTGCATCTTCCAACGTGGGAAACAAACAGACAACGTGAATGTCTTCCGCGGTGGTCAGTTCCATTCCCGCAATGGGGATGATGCCGTTCTTTTTTGCCGCCTTGTAAAAAGCGGGGCAGTTTTTGCAGGTGTTGTGATCGGTCAGTGCGACGATCTGCAAGCCTGCCAGAGCCGCCATGCCTGCAATGTTGTTGGGTGTCATATCGTTGTCACCGCAAGGGGACAGGCAGGAGTGAATATGAAAATCGTAATAGTACCGATTCATACGTCACTTGTGATCCGAACGGCGGTTTCGTAAGCGGGCAGGGGAGAACAAACGATGTTTACGTTCTTTGCTTTTGCCGTATTGAGTACGTTTTCATCGGGTTGTACATCTTCGGCTAAAATGACAAGGCTGACGTCCGAAAGGGCGGCAACTGCGGCAATGTTGATGTTGGACATGATCGTGATCCAAGCATTGTCCTGCCGTGCACGGCCCATGACCCAACTCAGCAGATCTCCGATATAGCAACCCTTGACCGTGCGGTCGGGATCGGGCATTGCCAACACTTTGAAACCGTGTTTTGCGGCAAGAGATTCTGCTGTCATTGTTCCTTGTCCTCCTTGTTTGCTTGAGTGCAATTTTTCTGTGCCAGAACCACGCAGCGGTCTATGCCGGGAATCAATCCCTTAACGATGTCCTCCGCAAAGGCACGGCAGGTCGGACAGCCGCAAGCACCGCAATCGATGTTCGGCAATTCTGCACGCAGTTTCTGAATCTGTGCCATCATCCGCATGGATTCTCCCATATTTTCACTCAGACGGGAAATGGGGATGTAAGTCGGCAAGGATTCCGTAATGTATTCGGGCGGGATAAATCCCGTATCCTGCGGCAGGAAGTTTTTGGAAACAGGCATATATCTTCTGACAGCCTGTAAACGGGTTTTTGCAATAAAAGGATTTTCGATCGTCATGATCCCGCCGACACAACCGCTGATGCAGGCGTTCAGTTCAATAAATTCAAGTTGCGGCGGCATATTGCCGTTTTCGATTGAATCAAGAACCTGATTGCAGTTCTGAATACCGTCTGCATAGAGGTAATTGTCATTGAGGATCGCGGCACATTCTCCGCCCGTGGAAGCCCAGCCGATACCGATCATACCGGATTCGCTGGTCACGGTCGGGGCTTTGTCACGCTTCATGACACCGATAAGTAAAAAGTATATCTCGCTCATGGAAACGACGACGTCGATGTTGCTTTTGTAGTCACCGTAGCCGTTGCGGATATAACTGACCTTCGCGGCACACGGAGAAATGAAGAACACGGCGATGTCTTCGTCTTTGAGTTCGGGATGCTCCTGCTTTGCCTTTTGTTTTGCCTGAATGGCGGCAATTTCCATGGGCGGAAGCATGGGCATCAGGTTGTCTTTCAAATAAGGAAAACGCAGGGAGATCAATCTTGCAATGACGGGACAGGCGGAACTGATGACCGGTTTTTTGATGCCTTCCGTTTTCAGGTACAGCCTCGTGTATGCCGAAACCAGTTCAGCGGCCTTTGCCACTTCATACACTTCGTCAAAACCGATATCAAGCAATCCCTGCAACACGCAATCCACATCGTCCAATCCTGCAAACTGACCGAACAGGGAAGGGGCAGGCAGGGCGATCTTCCATTTGTAGTGCATATAATGCTCCAGTTTGCTGCACATGGCTTTTTTTGCCTTGTGCGGACAAACGCGGATGCACTCACCGCAGTCAATACAGCGGTTGGTGTTGATCTCTGCATGACCGTTTTTGATTCGGATCGCTTCCGTGGGGCAGTGACGTACGCAAGTGGTGCAACCCGTACATTTTTCCTCATCGAGAACAACGGAATGTCTGTAATCGTTCAAAATATTCACCCTAAGTATACGATCATCGTGATTTTCGTACCTTCGCCGACCACGGTTTCAATTTGCGTATCATCCGTGTAGCGTTTCATGTTCGGCAAGCCCATGCCGGCACCGAATCCCAGTGCTCTGACGTGATCGTTTGCCGTGGAGTAGCCCTCCTGCATGGCAAGGTCAATATCCTTGATGCCGGGGCCTTTGTCGTCGAGGATAATTTCAATGCGATCTTCATATACGTTGACATCTGCCGCACCGCCGTGGGCATGGATGACCATGTTGATCTCACCTTCGTACATGGCGATGGAAACCTTACGAATGATTTCGGGGGAAAGACCGAGCTGACGCATATTCTTTTTCATCTGCACCGAGGCCTGACCTGCCGAAACGAAATTATCACCGTCTACGTCAAAATGGAAATTCAGGAATTCGCTCATGCTTTTCTGGATACACCCAGACCGTTTGTGTAGAGCGTTCCGCAGGCTTCATACATACGCATATCACTGCTGAGCAGTACGATGCCGTTTTCTTCCGCAAATTCGATCATTTCCAAAGTCGGACGTTTTGCTCTTACAAACACAACACAGCGCATATCCATCATAACGGCTGTGCGAATGACCTGAGAATTAACAAGACCCGTCAGCAATACAGCCTGGTCTTTGACAAAAGCAAGCACATCGCTCATCATGTCGCTTCCGCAGGCAGAATGGACAGTGGTATCAAGATGCTCACCGCAACAAAGAACTTCGGCGTTGAGCAGATTTTTGATCGTTTCAATATTCATAACGTACCCCTTTGTTTGCGGGCTGATTATTCGTATTTTGCAAGAATGCCGGGGATCATGTCGGTGGTCAGTCTGCCGTAAACATCGTCATTGATCGTCATAACGGGAGCCAGACCGCAAGCGCCGATGCAACGGCAGGCTTCGACGGAGTATTTGCCGTCTGCGGAGCATTCACCGGGCTGGATGCCGACGATCTCACAGATCTTGTCAAGAACGTCACCCGAACCTTTTACGTAGCAGGCAGTGCCGAGGCAGACGGAAATGTTGTACTTACCTTTGGGGGAAAGTGCAAACTGTGCATAGAAGGTGGCAACACCGTACACTTTTTCCATCGGAACATTCAATCCTTCTGCGATCATCTGCTGCACTTCATAGGGAAGGTAGCCGTAGATCTCCTGTGCTTCCTGCATGACTGCCATCAGGCGGCTCTTGTCGCCGTTGGCTGCAGCAATAACAGCCTGCAGTTTTGCTTCCTGCTCAGGAGTGCCGTTAAAGGGAAGATTGCTGATTTTTTTCTGCATTTCTGAATATCCTCCATTCAAAAATTAAAAATATTGACTTGTTAGCGGTTTTTGGGCAGAATTTACCCTTTACCAAACCGAGTTTAGTATATCACTTTGTTAAAATTGTGTCAATAGTATAATAATAATAAATATGTCAAAATCAGTAAGTATTTTTATTCATCTTCCATAAATTTATAAATTGCGATCGAACGGTGCCGTTTTTGGTTGTTTTGCGGAACAAAAATGCAAGAAATTTGAATAAATTGAAAAATCCTCTTGTAAAACCGCGCATTCAATTGTATAATATCAAGCGGAATTTATATTGGAGGAATCACAAAATGAAAAAAGAAGTTCTTATCGAAACATCCGCAAGACACGTTCACGTTTCTCGCGAAGCACTGGATATTCTGTTCGGCGAAGGCTACGAACTGACCAAGAAAAAGGATCTTTCTCAGCCCGGTCAGTATGCCTGCGAAGAAAGAGTTGCCGTGATCGGCCCCAAAGGTCAGTTCCCTGCAGTTTCCATCCTCGGCCCCGTGCGTCCCGCAACACAGGTTGAAATTTCCGCTTCCGACGCAAGAAGCATCGGTGTTGTTGCTCCTGTCCGTGAATCCGGTGACATCGCTTCTTCCGGCGGCTGCAAGATCGTCGGCCCCAAAGGTGAAGTCGAGATCAATGAAGGTGTGATCGTTGCAAAGCGTCACATCCACATGACTCCCGCCGATGCCGAAAACTACGGCCTTTCCGACAAGCAGATCGTCAATGTCAAGATCGAATCTGCAGAACGCACCCTCATTTTCGGTGACGTCGTTGTTCGTGTACATCCCAATTTTGCTCTTGCCATGCACATCGACACCGATGAATCCAACGCCGTTATGCCCGCTGCAGGCACCATGGGTGAAATTCTTTAATTACATCAACAAAAAAACTCTTTCAGCCAATGACGGCCGAAAGAGTTTTTTCATTATACCGAACAATCAGATCAGTTCATCGTCGATCACATCTTCACCGTTGTCGGCGCGGATGGAATCATAGAAGCCATCGTATTTATCTGCCCATTTTTTCACTTCGTCCCGGTCATATTTGTCGGGCATGGCGGCAAGAATGGGCAACAGGCGCGCGATCCAGACCGTCATATTGAGCACTTTGGAACGCAGTTCTTTTTTGTCAAAAAAACGTACCAT
>JAFQKN010000052.1 GCA_017396895.1 Clostridia bacterium | reverse complement strand
CGGTACGGTGTGCAACGCTTCTTTGCCGCCGCTGTACGCTCTCGCTGACTTGTATGGTCATTTTCAGCACCGTTTGCAACGTTTTACACATTCTGCTGTTGCCAAAAGTGACGGATTTTGCGGTTTCGCTTTCCCTGCCGATCTTCAACATTGCGTTCGTGCTGTTTATTTTCCTGCTTGCAAGGCTGATCGTTGAAAACCGCAAACTGCACGACGACAACGATCTGTTTATCTGAGGTGCGACATGGCTATTGAAGTACATCTGGATCAGATGCTGAAAAAAAACAACATGACGAGCAAGGAACTGTGTGCAAAGATCGGCATCACGGAAGCCAATCTGTCCATTCTGCGAAGCGGAAAAGCCAAAGGCGTGCGTTTTTCGACCATCAACAAGATCTGCTTTTATCTCGGCTGTGATGTCGGTGACATTTTAACTTTTGACGGAAACGGAGAGGATAACGATGAAGAATAAAATACTGATTGCCCTCACGGTTGCGGCATTGGCAGTGTCTTTTATATTGGGCGCTGTGGGTATCATTGACCTTACAAGGGAACCAAACTCCAACCGCCGCAACACAAGCGACAGGCTCATCGGCGTGATGCTGACAAAGGAATATCTCGACCTGTTTGACTTTGAGAGTTATTTTAACGACCATGCCGCGGATATTCTAAACGGAAACAACATCATCAGTGATACCGACGGTTACGAAGAACGCATCTATGCGGTGCTGACCGACGTTACCCACACCGACGGTGAAACGGGCAAAACGGTACACTCAAAGGAATACGCTTTTCCCGACGTGGAGGGATTTTACATCTACACTGCTACCGTGCAGGATGCAAACGGAGCTTATACAACAACCGTCAACGGCGGCAACGGATTAAGTGATATAACAAGCGGCAGTCATTACAAGGACAACGGCGAAGAACAGACACTCGAAGCCACGATTTATACCACCGCTGACAGTGACCTGTATACCGTGTATGCAAATCCGATCTATCAGACCGAAAGCGGAGAGGTGTATCTGGTCGCAGGCACGGGAACGACAGGAAACGGCGGCATTACGCAGACGCTCAAAGAAACAACCACATTTACCAAAGACGGTGAAGATTACTCGTATACCGCCGAGATCATCATTCACCGCGAGGAGATCGAAGCCGCCGAACAGATCACGATTACACAGTTTACCGCAGATCATGAACATATATATTCCGACACCTATGCGTTCCCCGATCTCACCGACACGGTAACGGCAAGGGCAGAAACGGCATATATGATCGTCTGCGAAGAAACGGGAGATGCCGTCAATTATCGCATTGTGCAACGAAGCGATGAATCGTTTGAAGTGTTCAAAGCCGACCAAAACGGCATTTGCGAAAAAATACCGATCGGAATTACATGGCTGACGGAGAGTGATTTTTCATTATAACATCAAAAAAGACCTGCGATCGAATGCAATCGGTCACAGGTCTTTTCTTGTATCGGATCAAATAAGTGCAAATTCGAAGCGGGTATAATCCCCCGTTACGGGCTCACCCGTCAGGAAATTGCGTGCGGTAAACACAATGCGGTCTGCGTACACTTCTGCGTAATAGCCGACCCCCGCATCGGTGATGCCGAAATTGTTGGGTTTGCGGTAACCGGGGATACTCAATGAAACCACATTGTTCTCCTTGTTGAGGATTTCCAGTGTTTTATCAAATACACCGCCGTGCAAATGTCCGTTGATGAAAAAGACGTTCTTGTATTTTTCCATAATTGCACGAACTTCGTCATTCTGCTCACCCATATCCCCCGTTTTCCACACTTCGGGCAGGCCGTGGGTTTCAGCAAACGGCTGATGGCACATCACGAATGCAGGCTTGCCGTCTTTGGTGGCACGTTTGAGTTCTCTGTCAAGAAATGCGATCTGTTCGGGGGTGATGTGTGCCTTTTCGAGTACTCGTTTTTCCGTTGCGATCACAATAAAAGTATAGCCTTTTATGTCATAAGAATAATAACTTTTGCCTTTCGTGTCGATACCGAGATATTCTTCGACCTTTTTCATCACGATATTCGTATTGCGTCTGTAAATGGCTCTTGCATCGTGATTGCCGATGGTCACCAACATTGCAGGGCCTTTTTTTTGCCCGTCCAACACACGAAAAAAACGATTGTATTCGCTCTTAAAACCGTAATCCGCAATATCGCCTGCCATGAGCGTTGCGTCAAAAGGTGATTCACTGTTTCTCACGTCTTCAAAAAAGTTGGCAAGATTCTTTTCGGCACTCTCACGGTTGGGCAGGTGTGTATCGGCCATACAGGCAAAGGAAAGTTTTACATTTTCAGGATCTTCAAAACGGATGGGAGCCTGCGTTGAAACCTTGTAGATCACATCGTATTTCGGATTCATAGCCTTGAACTGTGCGATGTATTTGGTGATGAAAATTTTGAAAGACATATCTGTTTCCTCATTTTTTTGTAATTCCGAATCAATATTATACCATGCCATTTCTTTTATTGTCAACCGTTCGAAAATAAGTTTACAATTGCATTGCAGAAACAGGTGTGCTATAATCATTGCATTACACCGATATAGGAGCATTTGACAATGACACAGAAAGAAAAAATGCACGCACAGGTGCTTTATTTACCCAATGACGATTCCATTATGACCGAACAGTTGCAATGCCTTGACCGTCTGTATGATTTCAACATGACACGTCCGTCGGAACAGGAAAAGCGCGCCAAAATGCTCAAAGAAATGTTTGCTGAGATCGGGGACGATTGTTACATTGAACCGCCGTTTCATGCCAATTGGGGCGGAAAACACTGCCATTTCGGCAAAAACGTGTATGCCAACTTCAACCTCACCATGGTGGATGACACCGACATTTATGTGGGAGATTACACCATGTTCGGCCCCAACTGCGTCATTGCAACCGCAGGGCATCCCATTCTGCCCACCCTCAGAGAGCAGGCATACCAATACAATATGCACGTACACATCGGCAAAAACTGTTGGCTGGGAGCCGGTGTGCTTGTAATGCCGGGCATCACCATCGGAGATAACTCCGTTATCGGTGCCGGCAGTGTTGTGACAAAGGATATTCCCGCCAATGTGGTAGCCGTGGGCAATCCGTGTAAGGTGCTCAGAGAGATCAGCGAACGCGACAGAGAGTTCTTTTTTAAGGACAAAAAGATCGATTGGTCGGAAATCAACTTATAACAATACGGCAGAGGATCTTCGGTTTTCCTCTGCCGCATTCTTCTTTATTGTATTTTTTCCTGCAACAAATTGAACATTTCAACGGTTTGCGCTTCATCTTTGCCGTTTAAGACAAGAATATTTCCATCGGATCGCAAAACAACGGCAGGCTCGGTTTCGGTATAGGCATACAGCGTGTATGCTCCGAATTCTTCGTTTTCAAACTGCCCCATGGAAAGACGCGGTGAACCGAATCCGTTGGTGCGTCTGCCCTTTTGGAATGTTTCGCGGTATTCCGCAGAATCAATGCTTGCATAATCGACCGTCAGATCCGCATACCAATCTGCTCGTACCGTAAAGGCCGTGTCACCGTATTGCAAGGTAACGTCTCCCGTAAAACTGCTGACAAGACATATTGCTGTCAACAGCAAAACAATCACCATCACAACCGCAATGATAATCTTGTCGGATTTATTCATCGGCAATTTTGCATTGCGGTCTGCCGTACCGGCGGCGATCTGCTTTTTATAATAGGTGTAAGAATAGACACACGGAATCAGAACAAGCAAAAGCACGAATGCAAACAACACACCGAATACGTATTTTTCGGGCACAACAAAGCACAGCATTGTTTGCAAAATACCACCGATCACCCATACTTTTCCTGTCAGGCGATGCGTCTTATTCCAGTTTTCCTCATTCACAAGCGTCCATTTGATCTTAATACCGATGGTAGAATTGGGCTTGCATTTGGGCATATAATTACCTAAAACGATAAACATAAGCCCCAAAAGTCCGACCGTCCATATACTGACATCCACCGTTTTCCCGAGTGACACCGCATACATCATGGCACTGACAAAGCAAGTCAGAAACGGACAGATCCACAACACCATACGCATCACGTTTTTGCTTTGATCGGCATTTTTCTTGTCTTTGGCCGTAATCAACACGCAAAGCCACTGAAAAGCAAGCAACACAAGCGGAAGGCCGAACACGGTAAACACTTTCCCGCTCCAACCGTCGGGCGTACCGTCCGTTCCCCAATGAGTCACCATTTGCGGCGGCAGACGCTCCCACAGAATGACACCCGCCAACATCGGCAACAAGATCACCGCAGAGGATACTATCAAAGCAACTTTATTCTTCTTCAACATCACTGTCCACTCCTTTCAGATCGCTCAACCACAGCATGATTTCTTCGAGCACCGATACATTCAGTTCATAAAAAATAAATTTCCCCTCGCGTGTGTCGCGGATGAGTTCCGCTTCTTTGAGCACCGACAGATGCCGCGATACAGCCGCCCCCGTCACGTTAAAGTGCTCCACGATCTCTCCTGCTGACAGTTTGCCCTGTTTGAGCAGATTCAGTATTTCCCTGCGGATGGGATCGGCCAATGCACGCAAGGTCTGTTGCATTCCCATGTGGATCACCTCTGTTTTACATTTAACATTTAACTTAATTGTTAAATGTATTATAGCGCAAAGAGTATGCATTGTCAAGTGGTAAAAAAGAAAAAACCACCGCAAGGGTGGATTTCATATCGAAGATATATCTTCCGTTTCGAATGGAACGGATATCATTGAAAAAAGCACTTCTTGCGAAGTGCTTTTTTCATGCGAAAGAACAGCATAACGGTGCGTAAATGTAGGTAAGAAAAGCGATTAGGTGCGTAAAACCCTCTTAAAACCTATATCCGTGCCATTCGCAGTGGTTTATAACAGCTTGTTTCACTTCTTCTGCAAGTAATGGTAGATTATATGCCAATTCAGAAGGAATCTCAATTCCGTTTATGATGAAGACTTGATCTGTACTTTTCTTGTCGGTAATATACACATTATAGTCATCACGCTGTACCAAGTGCAAAATATTGATGCACAAATTTTCGTTATAAAATTGGTAAGCATTTAACGGACCATAAAATTCAAATTTACCGCTTTTATCAACGGCATTGCCCAATTCTTCTTTGGAATAAGAAAACCCGTAAGAGTTCAGCAGAAAATTAAATAGCGATAACAACCGTTCTTCAATCTTATCTGGGGTTGGTTTGAATAGGTTGGCAATCCACTTAAACATATCAAAACCACCTTTCTATACTTCAATTATATCATAAAATCTTGCATTTTTCAATGATATATCGCTTGCGCGATATGATATACGGCTTGCGCCGCATGATATACTTGCTCTGCAAGCATGATATAATATCCGTTCCCTTCATATGCCGAAGGCATATATCATCCACCGGAGGTGGATATCATATCGAAGATATATCACCCGTTCCT
>JAFQKN010000051.1 GCA_017396895.1 Clostridia bacterium | reverse complement strand
GTCTGTCGGTTTCACTCAACAAGGTTGCCGACATTCTGAAAGCACAAAATGAGTGGGATGAAGCACTGAAATACTATACCGAATCGTTGGAAATTGCAAGAAAACTGGCGGCAGACTTCCCCGAACATCCCGAATACCGCCGCGATCTGTCGGTTTCGCTCGAACGCATTGCCGACATCCTGAAAGCAAAAAATATGCCGGATGAAGCACTGAAACTTTTCAACGAATCGTTGGAAATTCGCAGAAAACTCACGGCAGATTTCCCCGAGAATCCCCAATACCGCCGCGATCTGTCGGTTTCGCTCAACAAAGTTGCTGGCATTCTGCAAGCACAAAATGAGTGGGATGAAGCACTGAAATACTACAACGAATCGTTGGAAATTATCAGAAAACTGGCGGCAGATTACCCCGAACATCCCGGATATCAAAGTGATGTGACGGTTTTGCTCAATAATCTTGCAATCATTCAACAAGCAAAAATGAACCGTGACAAAACAGAGGAACTGCAAAATGAATCGTTGGAAGATCGCAGAAAACTTGTGGCGGATTTCCCGGAGAATCCCGAATACCGCCTCGAACTGTCGGTTTTGCTTGAAAAGGTTGCCGACGTTCTGCAATCACAAAATGATTGGGACAATGCTTTGAAACTGTATTTCGAATCGTTGGATAACCGCAGAAAACTGGCAGTTCTTTTCTCTGAAAATCCCGAATACCGTTGTGAATTGTCACATCTGCTTGAAAGCGTTGCTGCTATGCTGCACGCACGAAATGATTGGGACAGTGCTTTGGAATTGTACTGCGAATCCTTGGAAAACCGCAGAAAACTGGCGGAAACTTTCCCTGAAAATCCCGAATACCATCACAATCTCTGCTTTTCTCTTGACGGTGTCGCCGATATTTTGAAAGCCAAACGCAAATCCGACAAGGCACTGCAACTGTATAATGAAGCCTTGGAAATCCGAAGATGCTTGGTTGCAAACCACCCCGATAATCTGCAATACCGCCGCGATCTTGTACGCTCGTTCATGAACGTTGCGGGTATTTTGAAAGCAAAAAACAATACGGACAAAGCACTCGGACTGTATAACGAATCATTGAAAATCCGCAGACAAACGGTAGCAGATTTACCCGAAAATCCCGAAGTCCGTTGCGAATTGTCGGTTTCCCTTGAAAACGTTGCCGACATCCTGAAATCTCAAAAGGATTGGGAGAAGGCCGTTAAGTTGTATCACGAAGCGTTGGAAATCCGCAGAAAACTTGTGGCGGACTTCCCCGAAGTTTTGCAATATCGCCGTGAACTGTTGGCTTTGCTCTTCAAAATTGCAGGAAATCTGAAAACACAAAACGATTGGGATAATGCATTGATATTATACAACGAATCATTGGATATCCGCAGAAAACTCATGGAGGAATTCCCTGAAGATCTGCAATACCGCCGCAACCTGTCGCTTGCCCTTGAAAGCGTTGCAGATATGCTGAAAACAAAAAATGAATCGGCTAAAGCTTTTGACCTGTACAGAGAAGCATTGGCAATTAACAGACAAATGACAACTGATTTCCCCGAAGATACACAGTACCGTCTTGATCTGTTGTTCTTACTTGAGCGTATTGCAAATATGATGACAGCAGAAGATGATTGGGACAATGCACTGGTACTGTGTAACGAATGCGCGGAAATTCGCCGACAGATGTTGACAGACTTCCCCAAAAATCCGCAATATCGCATAGATCTGTTGGGTTCTCTCGAAAAAATTGCGGATATTCTATGTGTGAAAAATGATTGGGACAGTGCATTGGTATTGCTTAATGAATCATTGGGCATCCGAAGAAAATTGGCAGAAGAATTCCCGGATAATCCGCAATATCGCATGGATCTGTCGGTTTTGCTCGATAAAATTGCCGACATTCTGAATGAACAAAACAAGCCGGATGAAGCACAGAAACTCTACAGTGAATCACTTGCAATTCGAAATGCGCTTGCAGAAAACTGTCCGCAGAATCTGCAAAAAAAGAAAGCGAAACCTGCCGGCGGTAAGTTTTTGTCAAAACTGAAAAAATTATTCGGCGTATAACACAACAGAAACCTCCCTGTTTGCCCGGACAGGGAGGTTGGTTTTTGCGGTAAATTATTCCGTTTTACAGTTCTTTCCGCCAGATGCGGCTGTGGGTGTCGGGAATAAAGTCCTCGGTTGGTGTATAGCCCATTTTTTGCCAGAAGGCTGTGCCCGTTTTCGGATCGGGGGTGAGCAGGACGGTTTTCGTGCCGTTTTCGCACATCACCTTTTCGACACGTTCATACAGCATTCTGCCGTAGCCTTTGCCGCGTTCGTTTTCGGCAATGCAGAAATCCTCCACCGTGCCGTAAGGCTCATCGGTCGGGATCATATCTGTTGATACGGTGCGGATGTCGGCAAAACCCAGCACGGTTTTGCCTTCGTGCAGGACGATGAACGCACGCGGATTGTTGCTCCATACGCATTCATCGGTGCGGCGCAATACGCGGTTGAGTTCACGGCGGAATACACGAAGCGGATATTTTTCACCGCCGTGGTTGCACACCGTCTGTACGCGGTAAGCGGCATACAAAGCAGGTAATGCGCGGAATGTTCTTCGGTTTTTACGGTAAAGATATGTAAATTCCGGCATGGGATCCATCCTTTTTGTGGTTGTGTTTTAGTCGGTCAGAAAGCGATAGCCGACACCGCGCACGGTGCCGATGTTCTGTGCGCCGATTTTTTCACGCAGGCGGCTGACGTGTACGGACAGGGTGTTATCGTCGATGAAATTACCCGCATCGTCCCATATATTGCGCAACAGTACCTCGCGTGAGACGGTCACGCCCGCATTGCGGCACAGAACGGACAATATCTGAAATTCGGTCGGGGTTAAGAAGATCGCTTCGCCGTCTTTGGTCACGGTGCGGTTTTGCAGATCAATGCGCACAACGCCGCGTTCGATAACGGAGGGCTGTTCGGTTCTTCGCAACAGGGCTCGCACGCGCGAAAGCAATTCACGCAGACGGAACGGTTTTGTTACGTAGTCATCCGCACCTGCATCCAGCCCGCTGACGATCTGGATTTCATCGTCGAAGGCGGTCAGAAACAGGATCGGTACGCGGTTGTTTTGGGCACGCAAACGGGCACAAAGAGCAAGACCGCTGCCGTCCGGAAGGCCGATATCCAGCACGATTGCATCAAATTGTTTTTCGTTCAAGGCATCGTTTGCCTTGTGCAATGTGGCCGCCGCAGTTACGGCATAGCCTTCCTGTGTAAAGACCTGCACAAGGCCGTCCCGTAAAAAATCATCATCCTCGACCAACAGTATTTTAGCCGCCATCGCACGCACCGCCTTTGTTTTTTTTCTTATTATATCAAACAATCGGCAGTTGTGCAAGGTGGGTTTTTGTGAATCAAATTACGGTTGATCGGAAAAAGCCGTCCCTGTGTTTGACTTATAAAACGGTATTTTGCCCAAAAACGCAACGTATTATTTTACTTGACAAATGCCGTGAGGAAGTGGTATTTTTTTATTGTACCATTTTGTACGATGAAAGGAGTTTTTCATGATGAGTGCACCCGAAAAAGTAGTTCTTTTTAACGGCACAGATCTCAATAACTGGACCACCCGTGACGGCAATGTCGCAGGTTGGGTTGTGGAAGACGGCATTGCAACCGTCACGCAGGGCAAAGGCGATATCATGACCAAAGAAGTGTTCGGAGATTGCTTCCTGCACGTGGAATTCCGTGTACCCGATATGCCCGAAGCAGAAGGACAGGGCAAAGGCAATTCCGGCGTTTACATTCACGGCCGTTATGAAATTCAGGTTCTGGACAGTTACGGCCTTGAACCCGGCAAAGGTGACTGCTCGGCGGTTTATGATTGCCATGCACCGCTGTTCAATGCCTGCAAACCCGCTGAGGAATGGCAGAGTTATGACATTATCTTCCGCACTGCCCGTTTTGATGAAGCCGGGAATCTGACCGAAAAACCCAGACTTACGCTTCTGCACAACGGTATGCCCGTGCACAACAACATCGTGCTTGAAAACGTGACCGGCGGTGCAATGGGAGAGATCGTCAAGGAAGGCCCGTTGCTTTTGCAGGATCACGGCAACAAAGTTTCCTATCGCAATATTTACGTTTACCGTCTGCCCGAAAAAGGTTTGGACAGATATTAAAAAAACTGATGATAAAGGGGTTGCATCACTGCGATGCAACCCCTTTTGTCAGTATGATTTCTGCACCGATGCGTGCAGGGAATAGGTCTTGTTGCTAAACCAATCGGCCGCTTCCACACAGACGTAATAATCGCCTGCAGGCAAACGGAAGTTTCCGTCTGTTTCTTCGCTGTTCCAGTTGCTCAGAAGGAAGTTGCGTACCGTGCCGTCGGTGTCGGTATAAGGCAAGCCGTTTTTATCAAAGGGCGTGTATACTTTTCCGTCTGCGTCGGTGAGCGTGATCTTCCAACCCGCACGATCCATGTTGACTTTCTCATGCGAGAAGGTCAGATTTACCTGTGAATCTGCCGTGAGCGACAGCACGTAGTAGTCCGTGTCATTGGTGAGATTGCCTTGTGTCAGCGAACCTTTGACGGTGCTGTTTGCATACAGCGGAGAAGCCTTTTCGGGGGTATTGTTCGGTTCGGCTTCAAATGAACGGTCGCTGACGTGATCGACCTGTACGGTGTAGACGGCGGAATTGATATAGCGGTTGTCGCTGTCGATGCGCACGTAGTAGTCGCCGGCAGCAACACCCATTTCGGGGGAGAGAATGACCGTATCCGACCAGTAAGAGACATCCGAATAAAGCACCGTACCGTCGGCGTCAAGCAAAGAGATATTCCAGCCCGGGTTTTGTTCTTCAAGAGCCTCGTGGCTGAACGTGAGCGTCAGTGAACCGGGTTTGTCAACGCGGATGCGGAAGTAGTCGTAGTCAATATTCTGCGAACGGTTGTTCATCATGCCGCTGTAAACTTTGCCCGACTCGATCGGTGTTGCGTTGGCGGCGGTATCGTTGCTTTCCTGTTCAAACAGGTCTGCCTGTTCGGTTTCGACCATGACCGTGTAGTTCTGCGTCGAATGCACTCTGCCTTTGACGCAAAGGAAATAAATGCCTTCCCCAAGACCGATCCGTTCTCCTGTTACCGCATCCTGTGCAAGTTCGGCATTGTTGAAACTGAGTTGGTTCAGGTCGCGGTCATACAGATAGATCTGCCAGCCGACCGACACCATGTCCATCGCTTCATGTCGGAAGGTATAATATGCATGGCCGTCATAAGGCATACGGAACAGATACCAATCCTCGTCCGTTACCGAGGAGGATTCATATTTTCCCGATGCGGCGATCATTGCGTGGCCCGGATACAGTTGTGTGTATCTTTCCGGGATGTCGTTCGGTTCGATCTCCCGATTGGTTTCTGCCGTGAAATTTGCAAGCAAAGTTACTTCGTCACGGCTGAAATCTCCGTTTTGTTCCAATACAAGGCGGTATGTGCCCGGTTGTACTCCGATGGCGGCAGAAGTAACTGCGGCCGTAGCGGTGGAGGAGTTCAGAATGTTGAGCCGACGGTATGCTTTGCCGCCGCTGTCTCCCAGACGGGTGTATTCTTCATACATGGTCACTTTCCAACCGACCGTTGAAAACGGACTGCCCGTCGGGCAGGTCAGAGTGTATTGAATGTTGCCGCGTTCGGTCACGGTCATTACGTATACGATGCCGCTGCCTTCCGACGGTAAGGACACGGAAACTTCCGCGCCGAATCGCAGAGGGCGCAGACTGCCTGTTTCGCCGCTGTCCGCAACCGTCTGCACAGGGGCAACGGGCAATGTTGCGCTTTCCGTATGGATTGCATCGGAGGATCCTTCTTCCTGCGGCAATGTCGGATTCGCCTGTGAAGCATCAACGACCGGAGTTTTTTCTTCCGTTTGTGTCGGTATCGGTGCAGGCACGGTTTGACTGTCAATACTTGTCTGTACTTCGGTTTGCTGCGCCGTATAATCTGTTTTTTCGCAAAGATTTTCACCGGTCGGTGCAACTGTTTCCGTCATTGCGATCGGTGCACCCGTCAGCGGTTGAGCATTTTCTGTTTGTGCAACCGCAGTTTTCACGGATTCTGTATCGGAAACTGTTTCTTCAATATGCGTGGGTGTGTCCGTCGTCGGTTTTACAAGTAACTGTACGGCCGCCGTTGTACCTGCCGCACCGTCAAAATCACTGTTTCGCAAGGTCTGCGTGTGCATGAATGCGGGGGAGAATTGCAAGAACAGACACAAAAACGTCCACACGCCGAGCGACACGCAGAATGCACGGCTGAACCAAGATTTACGCATACATCACACACATCCTTTCTCTCTATTTTCCGTTTTTATATTCGGAACACCCCTTACGCGGCTGTTTTGCCGTTGCAAGGGTATATTACATCGGTAATCTTAATTTTAACATAGAAAATTGCTCAATGCAAGGCTTTTTCGCAGAAAGCGGTACAGTTGTACCAAGTAAGAATTGACAAGCGAGCGAAAATCTGCTATATTAAGAAATATGCCTCCATAGTTAAATGGATAGAAGAACCTGACGCAAGGCGTCAGAACCTTGTTACTCGCGTTGCTCGTAAGAACAAACCCCCTCTGCAGATATGACAATTCAATAAGATCTGCCTCCATAGTTAAATGGATATAACAAACCCCTCCTAAGGGTTAGTTGTGAGTTCGATTCTCGCTGGGGGTGCCACAAACAGACTGTATCGGGATTCCCTGTTGGAATGTTCCGATACAGCCTGTTTTGTTTTAGGCGGAGGGGAGGGGACGAGTGCAAAAAAGTTGGGGAAATGCAAATAGGCAATTTTTGAAAATCTGTCGAAAAACGTACAAACTGATTTTCATTCTTTGAATCGGTGACAAAAACAATAAAGATAATACGCATTTTGTTGCCGTTTTACGGTGAAAAAAGAGAATTATAATTTGCATTTTGTTGCATCGTATATTATAATAAATATGATTGCGACTAAAGGAAGAGAAAATAAAATGCAAAAACCGAATCGGATGGTGAAGAAGAAAATGAAACTCGAAAATATACCGACCATACGCGATCTTCTGGATGTGGCTCCTGCCAAACATAACGATCGCCCGTTTATCAAATTCCTGCGTGACGGAGAGATCAAAGAAAAGAAGTTCAGCGAAGTGCGCCGTGACGGACTTGCCTTTTGCCGTAAACTGCGTCACGATCTGCCCGAAGGTGCCCACGTTGCCATATTCAGCAAAAGTACATATGAGTATATTGTTGCAATGACGGGTGTTCTGGTCGGCAATTTTGTTGCCGTGCCGTTGGATCCCGATTGTACCGCCGAAGAAGCGGCGGAGATTTTGAAGAATGCGGATGTCTGTGCCGTGTTGCATGACGGCGACTTTCTGGATCGTATCGAAGCGGTCAAAACCTTGTGTCCCGCGGTGCAGTACACCATGAACATCGGTGATCTTGCGGCAGTTGAAGCCGTTTACGAAGAATTTTCCGCAACTTCTGTTTATGCGTCTCTTTCCGATGTGCCCATGCATCATACCGAATGTGCGCTCATTATTTACACTTCGGGTACTACCGGTGACAAAAAAGGCGTCATGCTTTCGAGCGATGCACTGGTTGCAAACCTCATGTTTAAGCCTTACAGCGACATCGTTGTCCGCGCCGACACCATTCTGTCCGTTCTGCCTTTGCACCATATTTTCTGCTTTATCACCGGCTATATCGGCCCGTTGCATATCGGCAACTGTGTGTGTCTCAACGGTGAAATGCGTGATCTGTTTAAGAATTTACTTCTGTTCAAGCCCGATCAGATGCGTGTCGTTCCCATGATCGCGCAGGCACTTCTCGCACGCATCCGTGCCGTACAGCACAAACACCCCGAACTGTCCGCCAAAGAAGCGGCGGCACAGATCACGGGCGGCAACCTTGACCTGATGCTTGCAGGCGGTGCGTATCTCGATCCCGCACTCGCACGTGCGTTTGATGAAATGGGCATTCTTCTGCGACAGGGGTACGGCATGAGTGAAGCAGGATGCAAGATCACCGTGCCCGACCTTGATTCTTCCGTAGACAGCGTCGGCAGACTGATGAACATCGTTGACGTGCGCATTGTCGGCGGAGAGATTCAGGTGGACACACCCTGTCTCATGCTCGGCTATTACAACAATCCCGAAGCCACTGCCGAAGCCATCACCGAGGACGGTTGGTTGCGCACGGGTGACATCGGCTACGTGGATGAAACAAGACAACTTTTCATCACGGGCAGACTCAAAAACCTTATCATTCTCTCCAACGGTGAAAACGTGTCGCCCGAAGGCATCGAAAACCGTTACAAAGCCAATAAGCTGGTGGCGGAAGTTCTTGTTTATGCCGAAAAAGACAGAATCGTTGCCGCCGTGTATCCTGATGCCGAATATGCCGAACAGGCAGGCATTGCCGATGTCCGTGCCGAACTGGAAGCCTGGACGGATCAGATCAACCAAACGGCCTCCCCCACGCAGACCGTAGCAAAACTGATCGTGCGTGATACTCCGCTTGAAAAGACTTCCACGGGCAAGATCAAGCGTGTTCAGAGCGATAACTGAGGTGAAAACAATGCGTCCCAAACACGGTGAACCGATTTACAATTTGATCCATTCGCAGGAAATGGTACAATATATGTGGAAGTATTCCGTCCATCTGCAATCCACGCAGGTGCCCTGTGCGGTGGCTTTTGATGAGCCGCTGGACTTTATGCTTCTCGCCCGTGCGGTCAACATTGAAATTGAACGCAACGACTGTATGCGCCTTCGCATTTTCCGCGACGGCACCAAAGTGAAACAGTTCTTTTTGCAGGAATACAAACTGCAGAAAATTTTATACAAGACCTTTGAAAGCAAAAAAGAACAGGAAGCCTTTTTTGACAGCATTGCATCCGAAAAATTGGATGTGTTCGGCGGCGAAATGTTCCGCATCATTTTCTTCCGTACATACGAACGCAAATGCGGTGTGTTCATTTGTGCTTCGCACATGATCATGGACTTTGCCGCTGCTTTCATGTTTTTCAAAGATCTTATGGCGGTGTATGACTGTTTGAAAAACGGTAAAGACCTGCCCAAGCCGCTTGCGAAATATGAAGACATCATAAAAAAAGAGCATTCCGATCCTCTGCTTGCCGAACGAATTGCAAAAGACCGTGCCGAACTTGATGAATGGGTTGCAAAAGACCGCCGTCCGTTCTATAATGCGATCAACGGTACGAAAGTGCTCGATTGGCAGAGCAAACTTCTGCGGCAGAAGGACATGAACATGCCGCACATCTATCTGCCCGTGCTCGATAAAACGCATCTCGTCAAGTGCCGATTGAGCCCGCAGGACAGTAAACTTATTTCCGATTACATCACCGAAAACCATCTGAGTGCGGAATGGGTGATTCAGCTTGGTTTCCGTATTTATCTTTCAAAACTCAACCGCCACACCAATGACAGTTTGTTCTGGGTGCTTTGCCCGCGCCGCAGAACGGTCAAAGAAAAGCGTTGCGGCGGTACGTTGGCATCCCCTATGCCGTGGCGTGAGATTCTGGATGATAACAAGACTTTTGCCGAAACGGTCACGCAGTTGAGTGAATCACAGGTCTTTTTGTTCCGTCACTGCGATGTCCCCTTTACCGAAGTGCGTCAGATGGAACGAGATCGCTATCATCTTTCGCTCATGCAGACGTCCAACAGCATGATGTTCTCGTATCTGCCCGCAGGGGATGATCCGTTCAGCGGCAGGACCTACGATTTTACCGCCTATAATTTCGGCCACTACGTCATGCCTGTTTACGCGCTGACCATGCAGGACCGTGCTACGGGACAGTATGTGTTTTCTTACATTCACCGCGTCATGCTGACCACCGACGAAGACGTTTACAAGTTCCATGACGGCGTGGTGCGCACCATTCTCGCCGGTGTACAAAATCCCGAAAAAACGATCGGACAAATTCTGGAGGAAATATAAAATGGAAAACATTCTCGACATTCTCAAAGAGATCATCTGCGAATACGTGGAAGTGGATGAAGATTGCATAACCCCCGATGCATCCTTGCGTTTTGATGTCGGCGCATCGTCTTTCGACCTGATGAATATTGCCGTAGCCATCGAAGAACGCTTCAATATCTCCATTTCCAACAAAAACCTGCCCGTGATCAAGACCGTAGGCGACATTGCGGCCTTGCTTGAAAAGAAACTG
>JAFQKN010000050.1 GCA_017396895.1 Clostridia bacterium | reverse complement strand
GTGCCAAGGGCGGTGTTGAACCCCAGTCTGAAACCGTTTGGAGACAGGCTGACAAATACCATGTTCCCAGACTTGTTTACGTCAATAAGATGGACATTATGGGCGCTGATTTTTACAATGTTGTGAATATGATGTCGGACAGATTGCACTGCAATCCCGTTCCCCTTCAGCTTCCCATTGGTGCAGAAGCGGACTTTACCGGCATCATCGACCTCGTAGAAATGAATGCAACCATCTATAATGATGACAAAGGCTTGAATACGTCTGTCATTGACATTCCTGCCGATATGCTTGAAGATGCGCAGACTTACCGTCTGCAACTCGTCGAAGCTGCTGCAGAAATGGATGAAGAAGCACTCGAATATTACTTCGAGAACGGTGATCTGCCGATCGATATGCTCAAAAAGTGTATCCGTAAGGCTACGATCTCCGGTGCGTTCATTCCCGTCGTTTGCGGTACGTCTTACCGCAACAAGGGCGTGCAGAAGGTGCTTGACGCAATCGTTGACTATCTTCCCGCACCGACGGATATTGCATCGGTAGACGGTGTTGATCCCGACACGGGTGAGACGATCTCCCGTCATGCTTCGGATGAAGAACCGTTTGCGGCTCTTGCATTCAAAATTGCTACCGACCCCTTTGTCGGTAAACTCTGCTTCTTCAGAGTGTATTCCGGTACCGCCGAAAGCGGCAAGACCGTATACAACTCCACGAAGAAAAAGCATGAGCGTATGGGCAGAATCATGCTTATGCATTCCAACCACAGACAGGATATCGACATGGTTTATGCCGGTGATATCGCTGCTGTCGTCGGCGTAAAGAACACTACGACCGGTGATACGCTTTGCTCTGAAAAGGATCAGATCATTCTTGAATCCATGGAATTCCCGGAACCCGTTATCCGCATTGCCATCGAACCCAAGACCAAAGCAGGTCAGGAAAAGATGGGCATCGCGTTGATGAAGCTTTCCGAAGAAGATCCTACGTTCCGTTTCTATACGGATGAGGAAACAGGCCAGACCATCATTGCCGGTATGGGCGAATTGCATCTTGAAATCATCGTTGACAGAATGTTGCGTGAGTTCAAAGTGGAAGCCAATGTCGGTGCTCCCCAGGTTGCCTACAGAGAGACCATCTCCAAGGCTGCTTATACGGATACCCGCTATGCACGTCAGAGCGGCGGTCACGGTCAGTTTGCTCATGTCAAGATGAACATCGAACCTAACCCCGAAAAGGGTATTGAAGTTATTGACGAAACATTCGGCGGTGCGATCCCGAAAGAATACATTCCCGCGATCGAGCAGGGTATTCTGGGTGCCTGCAAATCCGGTGTTCTTGCAGGTTACGGCGTTGTCGATGTTAAATGTACCATTGTTGACGGTTCGTTCCACGAAGTTGACTCTTCGGAACTTGCTTTCAAGATCTGCGGTTCTATGGCGTTCAAAGATGCTATGGAAAAGGCGGCTCCCGTTCTCATGGAGCCCATCATGAGCATTGCAATCACAGTGCCCGACAATTATCTCGGTGACGTGATCGGTGACCTTAACTCCCGCAGAGGCGAAATCAAAGAACTGGAAAATCGCAACGGTGCAACACAGGTCAACGGCTTCGTTCCGCTTTCCAATATGTTCGGTTATGCAACCGACCTTCGCTCCAAAACGCAGGGCCGCGGTAACTATGTAATGCAGCCCAGCCACTATGCACAGGTTCCCAAGAGCATTTCCGATGCAATTGCAAGCGGAAGAAAGGCAAAATAATTAAAAAAGCCCGATTTCTTATAAATAACACTTGCATTTCTTGTTTGTTTTTGATAAAATATCTTAGACAAGTATTTGTTCACATCTATAAGGAGGACAATGTTTTATGGCAAAAGCAAAATTCGAAAGAACCAAACCCC
>JAFQKN010000049.1 GCA_017396895.1 Clostridia bacterium | reverse complement strand
TTCGCCCGTTGCGACGGGCGACGAAAGGCTCCGCCTCCCGACTCCGCAAGCTTTTAAGAAAAGCTTGACCAAAACTTTTAATGGCTGACGACATCATAAAGTCACATATTAAATGAACCGCTAAATCATAATTTATCTTTTACAATTTCCCTTGATACAACTTTCATATCTCATTATTCTTGCGTCGCATCGAAAAATTCACTTTTCAGCACGCCTGTCAGATCAAACGGCGGTGTATACTGTGCATTCGCACTGGACAATTCCTGCACGAATCCGTCCTCAATACCGCAAAGATACAAATAGTCGACACAAGACCTGTATTCTTCTTCGGTCAATCGGCGGTTGAGGTTTTCATACGGCAATTCCTTTTCGGGCGGCGTGTATTGCCCCATGAGGCTGAATAATGCCTGTCCCGGCGCAAAAAGCGATGTGAAGGCATCCATGACACCGTATGTATTCTCAATTTCACCCGGCAACACAAGATGGCGCACGAGAAGTCCTTTTTGCAAAAGTCCCTGTTCATCAAACTGCACCTGCCCTACCTGTCGGTACATTTCTTTGAGTGCAGAGCGCACACGGAACGGATAATCCGCCGCCGCGGAATACTTTTTGGCGGGCGCAACGGCAGAATACTTATAATCGGGCATATAAATATCGATCTTGCCTTCGAGCATCTGCAAGGTCTGCACACTGTCGTAGCCGCCCGAATTCCAGATCACGGGCACGGTATGCGAAAAACCTTCCAACGCTTCGGCGATCGGTCTTGCAAAATGGGTGGGCGTAACCAGATTGATGTTATCTGCCCCCGCCCATACAAGTTCTTCAAAAATATCCCGCAATCGGGCAACGGTAATTTCCTGTCCGACTCCGTTTGCACTGATATCATGATTCTGACAAAAAACACACCGCAGATTGCATCCGCTGAAAAACACCGTACCGCTGCCCCCCGAGCCGCTGATGCACGGCTCTTCCCAAAAATGCAACGCCGCTCTTGCCGCAACGGGATTGTCCCCCTGCAGGCAAAAGCCTTTTTGGCTTGCGCGGTCAATATTGCATTTTCGCGGACATAAGGTGCAGTTCATGTCAATCCTTCTTTTCTTTTATGAGATGCAGTTCATGCAATGCACGGGTGGTCATCATATAGGCAATTCTTCTGTTTTCTTCCAGACGGTCGGCATAAGGGATGATAACCGCGTCAAATTCAAGTCCTTTGCTCAAAGTGACGGGCATGACGGTCACTCGGCCGCCGAGTTTCGACAAAGCGGTGTTGGCAAGCACGCAATCGGGAATGTATTTGACTATTTTTTTGTGGAATTGTGCCGCTTCGATCGCTATATTCGTCAGAATACAAACGGAATGAAAATGTTCGGGCACGTTACGCGCAATTTCCGCAGCCTTTTCGGCAGTCCGATCGGTGTAATACACAAAAGGATCATCGCCTTCACGGTCAAACACGTCATAATCCGCACCGTCCAAAAACTGTTTGGAAAATTCACTGAGTTGGCGCGTTGCCCGGTAGCTTTTCCCCATCTTCAAAACAGATGCACCGTAAATATCTGCCAACTGTTCTTCACTCGTTGTGTTCAACTGCGGTACGAGAGCCTGATTGGTGTCGGCAAGCAAGGTGAACACGGTTTTAGGATAGATCAGACGCAGAATTTTATGTTGCAACACACAGAAATCCTGTGCTTCATCCAAAAGAATGTGTGCAGGCGGATCTTCCTGCTCACAGCCACCGAGTTTTGCGGCAATATACAGTGCCATCAAAGCATCTTCAAAATACACCAAGCGGTTCCCCATACGCTGCGCCAGTTCATGCACCATGCGCTTATCTTTGCACCATGCACCGAAAAAGCGGTAATACAAGGGGATCGTATCGTCTGCAACGGCACCTTTGATCATCACTTCCAGATTGCCGAGCACGCTGTTTTTTAAGTTGGCAACCAATTGCTGTAAAGGTTCATACGGTTCATGTGTTTCCAGCAGATGTCGGTTGATCTCAAGTCGGTTAATGAGAAAATAATCATCCACTTCATCCTTTGCCCAATCCAACAAAAGATTGAGTCTTGCGTGTACGGAAAGCGAAGGAGAAAACGCATCATACCGCCTTTTCAGATCCTGTGCAGACAAAACGATGTCTCCGTAGAGTTTAATATCGCGAAAACGGCAACTCATGGCATCCAGGCAACGGTCCACATACTCCAAAAAAGCAGGATCGTAAACGGCTTGAATAAATTTGGTTCTTTTTTCATCGTGTGCCAACACCGTTTCCGCCTGCTCATAATAATCGGTCACGCTGTAGCCGGGCAAATAAATATCCAACAGCGAAGAAAACAGACACGAACGCACTTCTTCTTCACCGAGATCGGGCAAAACTCCCGAAACATAATGCATGAATGCGACGTTATTGGTAAACAGCAGAATGTCTTTGGACACCATGGTGGTGCGCAGTTCATACAAAAGCCATGCCAATCTGTGCATACCGATGGAGGTCTTTCCGCAACCGGCAGGCCCGAATACGGCAAGATTTTTATTCGTATCAAAACGGATGCAACGGTTCTGTTCACGCTGAATGGAGCAGACAATGACTTTCAGACGATCGGAAGAAGCACCCGACAATACATTGCGCAACACCGTGTCGTCAATACGCAAGTCTGCATCCCAATAAGACAGAAGTTCTCCGTCATCAAACTGATACTGGCGGATGCGTTTGATTTCGCCTTCAATGGTGCCCGCCGGTGCTTCGTAAGAAGCCTTACCGATCTCTCCCGTGTAAAACAATGCACACACGGGTGTGCGCCAATCGTAAATATATACAAAATAATCGTCTCTGTTTGCAAGCGAACGAAGTCCCACGTAGATGCTTTCCGTGCCGAACCCTTCTTCGTAAAAGTCAACCCTGCCGAAATAAGGAGATTTGCGCATCCGTTCGAGTATTTCCAGTTCGGAAATGCACTGATTGACGGTTATCATCTTTTTTTCGATCGAATCCTGCACTTCACCTGCATGGCCGTAA
This sequence comes from Clostridia bacterium, assembly GCA_017396895.1. Lineage (GTDB taxonomy): Bacteria > Bacillota > Clostridia > Oscillospirales > Acutalibacteraceae > RUG806. The sequence continues at coordinate 37,203 of JAFQKN010000049.1, read as the reverse complement.
ATGGCACCGTAAGGGTTGGATTGCGCATAATCCAATCCTTCCGCACGCGCTTCGCGGAACTGCACGTTCTGCAGATTTTGCAAACGCGCGGTCTCGGCTTCAATAAATGCCTGCACTTGTTTAAGATAGGCTTGTTCCTGATCGTTCATGGGGACACCTCTGCATTGTATTCTTACACATTATAGCAACGAAATACCGCAAAGGCAAGTCTTGATTTATAATTAAAAATATGGTATAATGAGGCATGAATAAAATAGAGGATGTATTCCTTTTTCGGAGGTTTATATGGAAACCAACAAGAAACTGTCGTTCGGTTCAAAAGTCTGGTACGGTGTCGGTGCAGTCGGCCTTGACCTGAGTTACGGTATGTTTTACAGCTATCTGAACAAATACCTGACGGACGTACTGAAACTCAAATCCAACTTTCTGTCCATTTTAACGCCCATTGCCCGTATCTGGGACGGCATCAACGATCCCATGATGGGCACGATCGTTGACAACACCAACACAAAAATGGGCAAATACCGTCCGTGGGTGTTGCGCGGCAGTCTTTTGAATGCAATCGTGTTGATATTTTTATTCAACAACCCCGGCATTCCCGCCAACTCCGCATGGATCTACGCATACATCTCCGTTCTGTACGTTGCATGGGGCATGACCAACACCCTTGCCGACATTCCCTACTGGTCAATGGTGCCCTCTTTTACAAACGATCCGAAAGAACGCTCTTTGATTGCAACCGTTGCCCGTACTTTTTCGGGACTCGGTCAGGGCATTGTGTCCATCGGTGCTCCGATTCTGATGAAAATGCTCAGCGTGACCACCTCCGCAGACGGTGAACACGTATGGGATGAAAAAAGTTTTTCCGTTATCTCCGTCATTTGCGCGGTCGGGCTTGTTCTTTTTGCCTGCATCAGTATGGCAAAAACAAAAGAAACCATCGTCACAGCTCCCAAGGAGAAATTCACATTCGGCAAAGTGTTGCAGATCGCAAAGGGTAACGATCAGCTTCTCATTTTTATGCTCTTTGCCATGCTCTCCAACGCAGGCTTCTATATGATTTCGGGTGTCGGCGTTTATTTCTTTGACGTTGTTGTAGGCAACGCAGGTTTGCAGAGTATGTTCAACACCTTCGGTGCGATCGGTTCCATCTTAGGTCTTGCCGTCATTCCCATCGGCATGAAATTCACCTCCCGCAGACGCACCTATCAGTTCTCGCTCGGCCTTGCAACCTTCGGTTTCCTCGGAATGTTGCTCGGCTACAAAGTGTTTGCCTCCAATCTGATGCTTTACATTTTCAACACCGTCGCACAGATCGGAACGGCCGCCATGTTCGTTTCCCAGACCGTTTTCCTGGCCGACATCGTTGACTACGGCGAAGTAAAAATGGGCTTCCGCGCTGAATCCATCACCTTCTCCATGAAGGGATTTTTACAGAAAATGGCGTACACCATTCAGACGCTTATTATGTACATCGGTATGTCCGTCACGGGTTACAACGGTGACCTGCACAACATGAATGCACCTGCCGTCAAGACCGCTTTCAGCATGATGATGCTCGTGATCCCCGCTGTTTTCATGGTGGCATCCCTGATTCTGTTTACCTTTAAGTTCAAACTGCACGGAAAATATATGGAAGACATCACCGAAAAAGTCAATGCCGCAAAAGCCGAACGCCTTGCCAAAAGCGAGAGTGAGCAGGCATGACAAAACTTTCTGTTGCCGAAAACAAAGGAATCACAGGCGCACACTTAAAAATCATTGCGCTCATCTGCATGACCGTTGACCACATCGGTCATGCTTTTGCAATGGATCTGCTCTTGGCAAACACAACCCTTTATGCACTGTATTATGTTCTTCGATTCATCGGCAGAACGGCTTTTCCCTTGTATGCGTTCATGATTTATGAAGGCAGCAAACACAGCCGCAACATCAAAAAGTATTTTCTCTTGCTCGGTCTTTTTGCCGTTGTTTCGGAGATCCCGTTCAATCTTGTCGGGAACGGCACGTGGACGGATCTTTCGTCACAAAACGTGTATTTTACGCTGTTTCTCGGGCTTGCCGCGTGTTACGTGGTGCGTTTGTTGCGTGAAAATGACAAGAATATTGCTTGGAGCATCCCTGTCACGGCTCTTTTGTGTGCCTCGGCATTCATTTTGCAAACAGACTATTCGTGGTACGGTGTATTACTCATCTGGTTGTTTGCCGTCACGGAAAAATGGCCCGCATACGCAAAATGGCTCTTGCCCGTGATCGGTCTTGCTTTGGTCGGACGCCCGTGGGAAATACTGCTCCACAACGCAAGCATGACCTATGTCAATAATTTCTGCCTGCAATTCATCGGCAGTCTGCCTGCGCTTTTCCTTATATACCGCTACAACGGTGAACGCGGCAACATACACATTCATAAGTACTTTTTCTATGCGTATTATCCCGCGCATCTGTTGTTGCTGTTTCTGCTTTCGTCGATTCTTTAGTGTGACGGACGGAATCCGAACCTTAAATCCCCCCCCTCTTATATTTTCAAAAAATCCTGTAAGATAGAATCAAAAAAAAACGGAGGTACAGTTCATGGATAATAACAATTTACCGAATTTAACATTGAATCCGTTCAGCGATACGCCGCCTGCCGCACCCGTTGTGCCGCCCGAACAAGAAGATATGCAACAAGCGGCACAGTTTGCGCAAACTCCGCTGACACCCGAAGAACAGCAACTGGTGGACAGCTTTTCCGCACAGATCGACCTGACCGACACGACCGTTGTTTTGCAATACGGTGCCGCCGCCCAGAGAAAGATTGCCGATTTTTCCGACACGGCACTTGAAAGTGTTCGCACGAAAGACCTCGGTGAAGTGGGGGAAATGCTCACGCAACTCATCGGTGAACTGCGCGGCTTTGACGAAGAAGAACCCAAAGGTCTGTTCGGCCGCATCAAAAAGGGTGCCAAAAAAGTGAGTGCCCTGCAAACGCGCTACGCTACAGCAGAAGCCAATGTGGACCGCATTGTGACGGTGCTGGAAGATCATCAGATCCAATTGCTCAAGGACATTGCCGTGCTTGATCGCCTGTATGAGATGAATCTGCAGTATTTCAAGGAGATCAGCCTTTATATCCTTGCAGGCAAAAAGTGTCTGGAAACAGCTCGTGCAACAACGCTTCCCGCATTGCTTGAAAAAGCCCGTCTGTCGGGACTGCCGGAAGACGCACAGGCCGCCAATGATTTTGCTCAAAAATGCGACCGCTTTGAGAAGAAACTGCACGATCTTGAACTGACACGCATGGTTGCCATTCAAATGGCACCGCAGATCCGCCTTGTGCAGAACAACAATTCGGTCATGTGCGAAAAAATCCAATCCACCGTTGCGAACACCATTCCGCTGTGGAAAAGTCAGATGGTCATTGCGCTCGGTCTTGCCAATTCGCAGAATGCACTCGAAGCACAGCGCAGTGTCACCCAAATGACAAACGAACTGTTGCGTAAGAATGCAGAGGCTTTGAAATTGGGCACCGTTGCCACCGCACAGGAAGCCGAACGCGGTGTGGTTGAAATTGAAACCTTACAGCAAACCAACCAAATGCTCATTGAAACGCTCGACGAAGTGGCCCGCATTCAAGCGGAAGGCCGCGCAAACCGCAGAGCCGCAGAAGCGGAGCTTGCCCGTCTGGAAGGCGAAGTCAAACTGAAATTGCAGACGTACAGCACACCGACCGAAGCATGATCCGCTACACGTCTCTCAACGAGTACTGTTTGTCCGCGTTCGGCAAAAAACTTTATAAACTGTCTGTGGACGGTGGTTTCACCTGTCCGAATCGCGACGGCAGATGCGGCACAAGGGGCTGTATTTTCTGCGGCGCAGACGGTTCGGGTGCTTTTGCGGAACACGGAACAGACATTAAAAAACAGCTTGAAAAAGCCGTTTTGCGCATACAGGCAAAAAAGCCGCAAGGCTACATTGCTTATTTTCAGGCTTATACCAACACCTACGCTCCTGTAGACATTCTGCGGGAGCGTTTTTCGGCGGCATTGGAATTTCCCGGAGTGGAAGTGCTCGACATTGCCACACGTCCCGATTGTCTGGACACGGACGTGCTTGATCTTTTGGAAGAACTCAACAAGATCAAACCCGTTTGGGTGGAATTGGGATTGCAGACGGCAAAACAAAGTTCGGTGCAGTACATTCGCCGCGGTTACGGCAATGAAGTGTACACGCAAGCGGTCAACAATCTGCGCAAACGCGGCATTTACTGCATTACACATCTCATTCTCGGTCTCCCCGATGAATCGCAGGAAGATATGAAGAACAGCCTGCAATTCGCGTTGGATGCGGGCACGGATGCGGTGAAACTGCAATTGCTTCACGTGTTACGCGGCACAGACCTTGCAACGGACTACGAAAACGGCAAATTCCAAACGCTTACATTGGAAGAATACATTTCTCTGCTCAAAACCTTACTTTCCATGATTCCCTCGTCGGTCAGCGTACACCGCATAACGGGGGACGGCGATAAAAAGCAACTGATCGCGCCGTTGTGGAGCGCAGACAAAAAGAGAGTGCTCAACACCATCCGCAAAGCGTTGGCAGAAGAATAGAACAAGAAAACGGCTTCGCCGTATGCCTGCGGCGACCGTTTTCGATTCGTCGCACGCCTAAGGGAAATCCCATTTCCCGTTCGGCGGGACATAAAATCTTTTTTGCTTTGCAGGAGGAATTTCCTGTAAAGCAAAAAAAACAGGTGATACATCCGGAAAAAATCCGATGGATCACCTGTTTGTCTTTTCAGGTTGTCTTAAAAATCATACACATTTGTGTATTCCGTACGCGCTTCGGCGGGCACATATTCATCGAGTGTGGCCGTCACGTTGAAGGAAGAGCGCGCATCAACAGAATATACGGTCAAGGTGATGCTGTCCCCTGCTTTGTAATCACTCAAGATTTTGGCAACATCATCCGTGTCGCGTACGGTTTCGCCTGCAATAGCGGTGATGACATCGCCTTCAACAATTCCTGCTTTATGGCAAGCAGAGCCCGAACCGACCGCAACCACATAGCAACCGACAGGCAATCCGCTGTTTCTGCCGGAATTGGTATACAAACTGACACCCAAAGAGGGTTTGCCCGTCACATAACCGACGTTGATGATATCGGATATCATAGACTTCACATCATCCACGGGAATGCAGAAACCGAGCCCTTCAATGGAACTGGAGGCATACTTTGCACTTGCAATACCGACCGCTTCACCCTTGGAGTTAAACACCGGACCGCCTGAATTGCCCGAGTTGATCGCGGCATCGGTCTGGAACATATTGATAACGTCACCGGTTTCGGTGGTAACGGCGCGTTCAAGATAACTGACGACACCTTGCGTGAGCGTATATTGCAATTCACCCAAGGCATTTCCGATGATCAGCAACGTGTCACCGACTTCCAACGTCTCGGATGAACCGATTTGCACCGCTTGGAACGTACCGCTGATTTTGAGAACGGCAATATCGTTGCTCTCTTCAAAACCGATGAGCGTCGCAGTGTATTCATTGCCCTCATAATCGGTTACGGTGATCTTTTCGGTTTCCTCCACAACGTGATAGTTGGTCAGAATATAACCGTCCTCGGTGATGAAAAATCCCGTTCCGGAAGACGTGAATTCCTGTGTCTGCGAACCGAAGAAAAAGCCGTAATTGATCGTTTTGTAACCGACTGCCGTGATATTGACGACCGCATTTACATTTTGCTTATAGATATCACTTGCCGATGTGTTGACAACGGGAACGGTTGCAGATTCGGAGTTGGCCTGTGTGTTCGGTTCAGTGGACACGACAGGCTGTTCGAAAATGTTGATATTATAAGAACCCGTTGTATTTTCTGCCGTGCTGAATGTTTCCATATACTCGTCCAACAGATCGTGCACGGCTGTCTTGGACGACACATAGCCTGACACACTGCTGACAACCAAACAAAGAACCACGCATAAGGCAAACTGTCCGAAAGACATTCTGCTCTTTTGCTTTTTTTCTTTTTTCTGTTTTTTTGTCTTTTTCTTGGCAGAAACGGACGGTTCCGTTTTTACGCCGGAAGCAGAATCCTGCGCGGATGTGCGCGGTGCGGTGTTATAAACAGGCGGCGTTGCAGACCAAGCCGCGGCGGAAGGCTGCTGCGTCGGCTGTGCCTGCGGTTGCGACTGTGCCTGCGGTTGCTGTGCTCTGCCGTAGGCATACGTGCAACCGTTCGGGTTTTGTGTGCCGAAAAAAGAATCCACGGTCTGCTGTGCGTGTTGCGTTGCCTGCGCACGCATCTGTCCCGCGGCATCGGTCGGCATTGCGCTTGTCGCCTGACTTTGCGTTGCAGGTTCCTGTTCTTGTTTCATGGAAACAACAGCATCCGTTTGCTCCGATAAAGGCGGCTGAACGGAATCTGCACCGTGAGAAACAGTATCATCGGGTGTATTTGAGAAAAAATCGGTGCGATTTTCATCCATTTCAGAATCTTCCTTTCATGAAAAGTGTGCAGTTTTTTCAACTGTTGACAGCATCGTAAAATATCACACTTAAAGATGGCTGAAAGTATAAACTGTAATTTATAAAAGTTTGTACATGGATGCCGCGGCTTCTTTTGTGGTGTGTTCACGGATATCCAGCACCTCTGCTTTGAGAAGATTTGCGCCCATCTGAATGGCGATCACATCACCGACCTTGACTTCATAAGACGCGCGTGCTGTTTTGCCGTTGACCTCCACGTGTTTGGCATCGCACAGTTCATTGGCCACGGTGCGGCGCTTGACAAGACGGGAAACTTTTAAAAATTTATCCAAACGCATAATATGATCTCCTTTTTTTGTTCTAAACGGAAAGATTTCGAATTGTTAAAAAAGATAAATTATGATTTAGCGGAGAGTTTGCTATCGTTGGGCTTCGCCCAATAGAGGCTGACAGCCCCGTCCCTCTCTGTCACTTCGTGACATCTCTCCCACACAGTGGGAGAGTCTTCCCCCGGCGAGGGTTCTCTACGAAAAACAGTCCACCGGACTGTTTTCCTACTCTCCTGCGCTTTTTGAAGGAAAGGGGTGTTTCGCCCGTTGCGACGGGCGACGAGAGGCTCTGCCTCCCGACTCCGCAAGCTTTTGCAAAAGCTTGACCAAAAATCTTTAAATGCTGACGAAGCAATTTACACTGTGCAAATAAGCCGCTAAATCATAATTTAGCACACTATTTAAATTACAACATTCCCCGACTTTGCGTGGGGATTCTTTTTTACCGAAAAACACAATGATGAAAACCAAAACGGGAGAGAAAACTCTCTCCCGCCGGGTTTGCATTCATTTTAATTATTTTGCAACAGCTTCCTTCAGAGCCTTGCCGGCTTTGAAAGCGGGAACTTTTGCTGCGGGAATGGTGATGGCAGCCTTGGTAGCGGGATTGATGCCCTGCTTTTCAGCTCTTTCGCGAACTTCGAAGGTGCCAAAACCGATCAACTGAACAGCTTCACCTTTTGCAAGGGCTTCCGTGATGGAATCAAGAACAGCATTGACAGCAGCGTCAGCGCATTTCTTGGAGATACCCTCTTTAGCGGCAACAGCAGCGATGAGTTCGGTCTTATTCATTGTGTTTTCCTCCTTTTTATTTCCAATAGCGTCCTGCTGTAAGCAAGTTTATGCTAATGAATTCTTTTTCACTTCGTCCCAAAGACGGTCGAGTTCCTCGATGGGGGTTGTTTTCATATCAATTCCGCGTTGATTTGCCAGTGTTTCCACAGCGGCAAAACGGTTACGGAATTTATCCGTAGCTGCGGTGAGTGCTTCTTCGGCATCCACGTGCACGAAACGTGACACGTTCACAACCGCAAACAGCAGATCACCCAATTCGTCCGCAACAGCGGCTTGATCACCGGATGCAATGGCTTGCTTGAGTTCCTGCGTTTCTTCGGGGATCTTATCCATAGCCCCCGCAATATCGGGCCAATCAAAACCTGCTTTGGCGGCTTTGTGCTGAATTTTTGCACTGCGCATGAGTGCGGGCAGTTCACGGGGAACGGAATCAATGGCTTGCGTAGTGGTTACGTGCTCTTTGGATCTGCGTTTGATGGCATCCCAGTTGGAAAGCACTTCATCCGTGTCGGAAACGGACACTTCCCCAAACACGTGCGGATGGCGTTCGATGAGTTTTTTGCAAATTCCGTCACAAACTTCTGCAAATGCAAATTCGCCGGCCTCCTGCGACAAACGGGAATGGAACACGACCTGCATCAGCAGATCTCCCAATTCCTCTTGCAACATCACGGGGTTTTGCTTGTTGATCGCCTCGATGACCTCGTAGGTTTCTTCTATGAGATCTTTCTTGATGCTCTCATGTGTTTGCTCGGCATCCCAGGGACAGCCGTCTGGTCCACGCAAAATTTCCATGATACGCAACAGATCTTCGATATTGTAATTGTCCTTAAATTGAAAACCTGCAATCATCCTGTTTTTACCTTTATTTCATTTTTCACGCAAATACTCTTATATTTTAACCTATTAATTTATATTTTTCAAGTACTTTAGCAATTTTTTCTCCTTTTGGAAGCATTTTTATGTCATCTTTTGGCAAGGTTCGGCTCAAAAGCAGGCAAATTACATACACAACGACCGCCGCAACCACACCTAAGATGCAGGAAATGTTCTCGCCGTTGATGATCGAAACACCTTGGAATCCGCCGATCAGACGTTCAAAAACCGTGTTTGTACCCCATGCGGCGGCCCCTGCACATACAGCACAGAACAGGGGTTTGAACACAGTGGACTTCCATTCCATGCGCACGTTGGTGGCTTTGAGAAGATGATACAGACAGATCGCATCAATGGTCAGGTTGCAAAGCATGGAACCGATCGCGGCACCTTTCATATTCACCGACGGCAGACCGACCAGAATATAGTTTGCAACGATCTTTACCACTGCACCGACTGCAATGGCGTAAATGGGCACTTTTTCTTTACTGACAGCCTGCAACATCGACACCAGCGGTTGTTCAATGGCAAGCAGAAATACGGTCAGACCGTAAATGACGAGCACGGGGGCGATGTGTTCAATGGCAAGTGCATTTTTACCCGACAGCCCGTAAAACAGGCTTAAAACGTCCTGTGACAGCACTGCAAGACCGATACCTGCGGGAAAGGCAATGAGCAAGGTCATGCGCACCACCGATTCGATGGAAGTCTTAATTCCCTTGCTGTCTTTGTTCATCCACATCTCTCGCAATACAGGCAAGGCACTCAGCCCCAGTGTAATGGTGAAAGTGGGCACAAGATTCTTAAATTCAAGCACGGTGTCATAGGCACCGAACAGATAATCCTTGAGTTCCTCAGTCGCGGTAAATCCCAAAGTCTGCACAATGTTGGAAAAGTCATTTTCAAACAGAGACGGGAACGCATCCAGGACGTATTGCAGGCGGTTCTGCACCGTCCAGTTGTCAATGAGGGTGGTAATATTGGAAACGATGGAACTCGTTGCCATAGGAACAGACAGTTGCAACAACTGCTTGCGCAGGCTTTTTGCCGTAAAACTTTCGGGAGATGCAAGCAGTTCCGCTTCCGTAATACCGTCCTTTTTGCTGCGGTAACGGATAAACAGATACAGAAAACTGAACACCGCACCGATGGTGACACCGGCAATGGCACCGGCCGCCGCATAAGCACTGACCGTATCGGAAACGACGTTTTTCAAAAGCGGAATGCGATCCAAAAACGGAATAACACCCGCCGTGACAAGGTTAATGGATACAAAACCGAAGATGAGTTTGCCTGCCGCCTCGTAGATCTGCGACATGGCTGAGGGTGTCATGTTTCGCATTCCTTGATAGTAGCCGCGGTACGAGGACATAACACAGCAGAAGAACATGGACGGTGCCAGCGTAATAATGGCAGGAATAGCATTGAGCATATTCACCGATTGTGCATACGGATATGCCAGCAGCAAAACAAGGGCGGTGCAGATCACGCCCATGGTGATAAACAGTTGGTTGGATGCCTTCATAAGCATCCGCACGTCTTTGAAGCGGTTTTTGGCGGCAAATTCAGCCACCATGCGCGACACGGCCGTGGGCAGTCCCGCAAGGGCAATGGAATAAATGGGGGTATAGATATTATACGCGGTCGCATAATACGCTCTGCCCTCAAAACCGATGGCATAGGTCATGTAGATCTTAAAAAACACGCTGATGATCTTGACGATCACAACCGCCATGGACAGCACCATTGCACCGTTAAGCAGTGATTGCTTTTTACGTTCAGCCATTGTTTCTCTCCCTTTGTCTTTCAATCAGTAAAATGTATTATTCGCACGCTTGATTTATGTTCAACTCATCATAAAAAGATGCAATGCGCGCTTTTCTGGCAAGCAATTCATCGAATCGGGACACGTATTCGTAAGGGTATTTAAAATTGAAGATACGTTCAATGCGCGTGGAATGCGGATCGCGCAGTTTGGTAACAGCACCGCCGCCTGCCGCAAGCACGGTATGCACTTCTTCCATCATATAAATATTGTACAGGCATTCATAACCCGGTTTGCACCAGCCGACGTTTTCGAGGTTGCCGATGCATTTGCTCTGACGGTACATATAATACGGTTTATATCCTGCGCAGGTCAGCAATGTGCTTGCAGTATCGAGCATCTGCACCGTTTCGCGGGCGGCTTTGTTCCACTCATGCTCGGTCACAAGCGTGCTTGACCGCTTGAGTGCGAGCGTATGCACGGTGATGTTTTCGGCATCCAGCGCGATGGCCTGCCGCAAACTGTCGGCAAAACCGTCGGGTGTATCCCCGGGAAGTCCTGCGATCAGATCAATGTTGATATTTGTAAAACCTACTCTGCGGGCTGTTCGGAAAGCCTCATAAAAGTCTGCCACGGTGTGTTTTCTGCCGATATTGCACAGAACTTCATCCGAAAATGTTTGCGGATTGACACTGATGCGTGTGACGCCTGCATCAAACAACACCTGCAGTTTTTCTTCGTCGATGGTGTCGGGCCTGCCTGCCTCCACTGTATATTCACGTATTTTTGACAGATCAAACACGTTTCGCACGGTGTCGGTAATGGCACGCAATTGATCGGCGGTCAACGAAGTCGGTGTACCGCCGCCGATGTAAATGCTCTCGTTGCAAAGATGCAATTGTTCGGCAATGCGTGCATTTTCTTCTATTTCACGGCACAACAGTTTTGTGTAATCGGGAATCAGTCTTGCCGCCTGTTTGACCGAATGCGACACGAACGAGCAATAACTGCATCTGGACGGGCAAAACGGTACGGATGCATACTGCGACACACTGTGCTCTTTTGAAAGCGCGATCGCTTGATCCTCCGCCTCGGCCACCTGCAGAGCCAATGCCGTTTTTTCGGGGCTGACTTCCAAAAAACGCTCAAAAATATCCACGGCTTTTTCCTTGCCGTGTTCTTCAATAAAACTGCGCATGAGTTTGGACGGACGCACCCCCGTGAGCAAGCCCCAGGGCGGACGGTAGCCCGTAAGCGTTGTCAGACATTCGCACAAAGCCGAAGCCAACATCCATTCACGGTTCCAAGAATCATCCGCATCTGCGGGCACAAAACGCTGTGCCTGCGTTTCATGGGCGGGCAAGATCACCTTCGCAAACAAGCGTGTGCCGTTTTCTTGTTCTTCCAACTGCGTAAAAAACACACCGTCTGCATCGGCAGGCAGTTCTTCCGCTTCGGCAATCTTTTCCATCGGGAAAAAGATGCGCAGAATATTTTCCATTTCAAATTTATATTCGTGATTTTTGCAGATCAGAAACATTTCGCTTTATACTCCGTTGATGATATACGGATTATACTGTCTTTCATGTGAAAGCGTGGTCTCCTCGTTGTGACCGGGCAGAACGCGAAGATCCCCTTGCAATGCAACAAGACGATTGAGCGAATTCTGCATTTCATTCGCGTCACCGCCGGGAAAATCCACACGTCCGCAGGTTTCACGGAACAGCGTATCCCCCGAAAACAGCACATCTTCACACTTATAGCAGACCGATCCCTTTGTGTGACCGGGTGTGTGCAGAACTTCAAATCTGCTTTCGCCCAGTTCAAGGACTTCCCCGCCCTGCAAAACGACATCAGCTTTGTAGTGCGGCGGGTTGACAGGCATCCAACGGCAAAGTGCCTTTTCGTGGTCGGACAGGCATTCTTCGTCATTTTCATGAATGACGATCTTGCCGCCGAAGCGTTCCTGCACGTCACCCAAACCGAGGATATGGTCAAAATGTCCGTGGGTGAGAAAAATATACTCCAATTTTCCCGTCAGTTTTTCTGTCAGAAACTGCAACTGTTTGTTGCGCACGGGCGGACAGTCCACAATGGCCTGTTTTCCGCTGGCAACATCTGTTAAAATATACAAGTTCGTGCCAAGGGCACTGCAAGTGATCTTTTGAATATCAATCATTTTTTACACCACGTATCCGTATCGAAAAGAATGGTCACAGGGCCGTCATTGAGCAAGGACACTTTCATATCCGCACCGAACAAACCGTGTTCGACCTTGCGAACGCCCTATTCTTTTAACTGCTGCATAAAATATTCATACAAACGGTTGGCTTCCTCCGGTTTTGCAGAGGGAGTAAAGGACGGACGGTTGCCTTTTTTGACATCGGCACAAAGGGTGAACTGCGAAACCACCAGAATTTCACCGTCAATATCCAGCACACTGCGGTTCATTTTTCCGTTTTCATCCTCAAACACACGCAGAAGTGCCGTTTTTGAAGCCAGCACATCCGCTTCATGCTGCGTATCGCCGTCCATGACGCCTAACAGAACGAGATAACCGTTACCGATCTCGCCCACCGTATCGCCGTCCACACGCACACAGGCATTCTGAACTCTTTGTATGACTGCTTTCATTATTTACTTCGTCTCTTTTCTGTAATTATACACCGCCGCGTTCCACACTCAGAATGCCGTCTAATTTTTCAAGGCGGTTCATTACCGTTTTCAGATGTTCAATTCCGTTTACGGTTGCGGTCAGATAGATCAGTTTTCTGCCGTCCTTGGTTTCACGCGTATTGACGCTCTGGATGATGATATGTAAGTTTTCCAAAGCTTCAAAAACCTTGTTCATCAAAAGTTTTCCGCACAAACAGGTCAGCACCAACGAGGCATTGAATTCGGTCTTGACGTTGGCCCCCCAATACACACCGATCCACCGTTCGGGTTCGGCGGCAAGGGATATGACGCTCGGCACATTCGTACAATCGCGTTTGTGCACGGAAATACCGTGTCCGCGGGTGATGAATCCGATGATATCGTCCCCGGGAATGGGGCTGCAACAACGGGAAAGTTTGACAAGACAATTGTCGATACCTTCCACCACAACGCCGTCACTGCTGACGGTGCGTTTGGGACGGATCGAGACTTCCGTCTTCGGTGCATCGGCATTGATGATCTTGGATGCTTCATCTTTGATCATGGGCATGATCTTGCTCAACACGATACCGCCGTACCCCAATGCCGCAAAGAAATCATCGGCCGTAGCGCATTTCTGCTTTTCACACAGAACAGCCATGAGTTTCTTTTCCTGTTCTTCGGAAAGTCGGATATTGCTGCGGCGAATCTCACGCTCAAAGCTCTGACGGCCTTCGACAATATTCTCCTCACGTCGTTCTTTCTTGAACCACGCGCGGATCTTACTGCGTGCTTCACTGGTGCGTACGATCTTCAGCCAATCTCGGCTGGGACCTTTGTCGGCTTGCGCGGTGGTTATAACTTCCACGATCTCACCGTTTTTCAACGTATAATCCAACGGCACCATGCGTTTATCGACCTTGGCACCCGTCATTTTATTACCGACCGCCGAGTGAATGGAATAGGCAAAGTCAATGACGGTAGAACCGGCAGGCAGACTCATAACGTCGCCTTTGGGTGTAAACACATACACTTCTTCACGCACGATATCGGATTTGATAGCAGTGACGATATCCGAAGCATCACCCGATTCGCTCTGTGCTTCGAGGATGTGCGTAACCCAACCGAGTCCTTTTTCAATGGCCTGCGCCTGATGTGTACTGTTGCTGTAACCGAGTTTGTATTTCCAGTGTGCGGCAATGCCGTATTCGGCGGTTTTGTGCATTTCCCATGTGCGGATCTGCACTTCAAAGGGAATGCCCTCTTTGCCGATGAGCGTTGTGTGCAGGGATTGATACATATTCGGTTTAGGGGTTGAAATATAATCTTTGAATCTGCCCGGGATGGGCTTGAACATATCATGAATAACACCCAGACAGTTATAGCAATCGCCTACCGTGTCCACGATGATACGGATGGCGTAAATATCGTAAATTTCTTCAAATTCCTTGCCGTGCATATACATCTTGCGGTAAATGCCGTGCACGGTTTTAATACGGCCGCTGACTTCCGCTTTATCGACGATCTCGGCAACACGCTCACTGACGCGTGCTTTGATATCTTCCAGAAACTCCATTCGCAAGGGTTCCTGTTCGGCAAGAGCGCGTTCGATTTCCGCATAGGCAACGGGATCCAGATTGGCAATGGCAAGATCTTCCAGTTCATCCTTGACCGGACGGATACCCAGACGGTGTGCAATGGGCGCATAGATCTCAATGGTCTCCAAAGAAATGTCACGCCGTTTTTGTTCGGGCTGATACTGAATGGTGCGCATATTGTGCAGACGGTCGGCAAGCTTAATGATAATAACGCGGATATCCTCCGACATGGCAAGCAACAGCTTGCGCAAATTCTCCGCCTGTTCGTTTTCGCGGTTCATGAATGTGGGCTGTTTATCACCTTGACTGTGCTTATCCAGCGGGACCTTGCCGAGTTTGGTAACACCGTCCACCAAAGTAGAGATCTGCGCACCGAACATTTTGCGCAAATCGGCAATGGTTACATAGGTGTCCTCTGCCACATCGTGCAACAGTGCGGCGGCAACGGACTGATAATCCATGCCGAAGCCGATAAGAATTTCCGCGACCGCTACGGGGTGAATGATATAAGGCTCACCCGATTTGCGTTTTTGCCCCTGATGAGCGGTTGCAGACAATTCATAAGCCTTCCGAAGAACCGCAACTTCTTCAGGGGTATACGCGGCTTCAATTTGCTTTTCGATCCTCGCAAATACATTTTCTTCCATGCAAACGCTCTCCTTCTTCTGTTTTATTCGGTATAACCGAGTCGGCTGAGTATTTCGGTTTTGGTCAGATCTGCTTTTGCAGACGTCGGATTGCAGACATAAATGCCGTCCTGCTCCTGCAGAATGCCGGCTTGCGAGAGTGCATCCAGGGCAACTGAGATCGCGCACACCCGTTCGGGGGGTTCCTGCAAACGGATGCTGAACACTTCCGCATCATGTTTCCAAATGCCGTGGGTGCGGATATATTTATACACTTTCGTAATCAGTTCTCTGTCCGGACAAGCCAGTGCGCGTTGTTCCTGTGTCAATTCTTCTTTGCGGCAAACACGGCGATACAATGCAAGCGAAGAAAATACGGCACTGTCGTCAATTCCCGCAGGTCGGATATCTCGGATCTGAATACTGATACGCGTTTCGCCCATATATATATTTTTGTCAATGCGCACGGCAAGATCCACAAGATCTCCGACCTGATAAGGAAATTCTTCCGGAGAAATACCGAAACGCACAGCTGTGATGTGCGCAGTGTTTCGCGAAAGCATCACTCGCAGATGACGGTTATTGCCCATGCCTTTCAAATTCTCGATGCGCATTCCGAACAAACCGAACATCGGTGCAGGATTTCCGGCTCCGAACGGCTCCAGATCCTGCAGAGCATCCAATATGTGTACACTGATATGCGCGGGGTTCAAGCGGCAATCAATGGTAACGGACGGAAAAAAGTCAGGCAAGGTTGCGGCATAGGCATTGATTTTTTGACGGAACGATTCGATATTCTCAGGCAGAATTGAAAATCCCGCCGCGAGAGTATGACCTCCGTACTGCACAAGAAGATCCTCTGTCTCCTTGAGTGCCTCATACAGAGAAAATCCGTCAATGCTTCTGCCCGAACCCTTTGCAGGTCCTTCCGCTTCATGAGAAATGACAATGGCAGGTCTGCCGTAACGCTCTACAAGACGGGAGGCTACAATACCGATCACACCCGAATGCCAGTCTTTACCGTCCACGACCAAAACACAGTCGTTGCGCTGTTCGGGGTGCAGATCCAAATATGCTTCCACCTGTGCAAAAATAGCACTTTCCGTATCTTGCCGTTCCACATTGGCGGCATCTATTTCTTTTGCAAGTTGCGCGGCTTCCGCTTCATCTTCCGTAAGCAAAAGTTGCAATGCCTGCCATGCATTTCCCATGCGGCCCGCGGCATTGATGCGCGGTGCCAAGGTATAGGCGATGCCGATGCTGTTCATTTCCTTTTCAACATGGCCTGCAACTTTGCGCAATGCTTCAATTCCGATGCGACTGCCGTTGTTGATGGCAGATAAGCCCGCCAGAACGATCATTCGGTTTTCGCAAACAAGCGGTACGATATCCGCAACCGTACCGATGGCAACGATATCGGCATAGTCATCCAACAAAGCCTCATAGTCACCGTCTTCCATAGCTGCCGCCAGTTTGAGCGCAACACCGACACCTGCCAACCCTTTGAACGGGCTTTCATCATCCTCGCGGTAAGGATCCACCACGGCACAACAATCAGGGATCACGCAACCGGCTCTGTGGTGATCGGTCACAACCAGATCCACTCCGCAGGCTTTCAGGTATTTTGCTTCTTCAACGGCACCGATGCCGTTATCCACGGTAACGATCAGCGTGGTACCCGATTGCACAATGCGCTCACAGACCGTTTCCGACAGACCGTATCCTTCGGTCATTCGCGACGGTATATAGGCACTGACATCAGCACCGATCATTTCAAGATAAGAATAAAGCAATGCGGTTGCTGTGACACCGTCTGCATCATAGTCTCCGAATACGGTTATTTTTTCATCATTTTCAATTGCACGACGGATCCTTGCTACGGCTTTGTCCATATCCTTTAGCAACCACGGATCGCTCAGTTGTGCGTGTGTATCAATAAATGCCGTTATTTCTTCGGGCGTTTGCATTCCCCTTGCATTCAGAACAAGAGCTGCAAATTCATTGACTTCGCATTGCGCCGCCAATTCAGCCGCCAATTGCTTATCGTATTCAGCTACATTCCATTTTTTACGGCTCACAGCGCACACTCCTGAAATTCATAATTCGATTCGATTATTATATTTTATCATTTCTGACTACATATTGCAAGCATTTATATGCAGTTTTCATATTCAGTATTAAAAAAAAGAGTCTGTTGCATTTAACGCAAACCAAAAAAGCAAAATAAAAATAACAGGCATTTCCGATTGAAATATCGCTTAAAATACCTGTTATTTTTCTTATGCAATTTATTGGAATCTCAATTCATGTGTAGGCCATTTTTTATAGTTTTCAAGACCGACACTTGCACGCAATACAAGACGCGCATCTGCTACCGTAATTTCTTTATCGCCGTTCACATCACCGATCTGATCGACTACAAAATTGCTGTGTTCCAGACCGACACTCAATCGCAACAAATGGCGCGCATCACTGACGGTAATTTCCTCATCGAAATTCACGTCGCCGACACGGATAATAATATCGGTCGTTTTATTGAACACATACACATCGAAAGATACCTTATGCCCTTCGCAATCCACCGTTACAACGTATGAACCGGTCGTAGTCAGCACAGGAGTAGAGATGATAAGCCCCTGTGTAATGATTGCACTTGAACCGTCGGAATACGTTGCTGTCAGTTGCAATCCGTTTAGGTCTACTTTTTCATTGATCTTGTAAAACTGCCGATCGGGCATTGCAGAAAGGCGAATGCTTTCAAGAGTCGGCTCGTTATAGTTTCTTTTCCATTCCGCAGTTACGGTAATATCGCTCACGTCTTGCAATGTGATCTGCTTGCCGGGCGGTAAAAGTTCCGTTCCGGTCGCCGTCTGATATCGCCACCCTTCAAACGTATAACCGCTGCGAATGGGAGTGACCGTACTGAGTTTAACGCTTGTTTTCCACACGGCATACAACTTTGTGTTGGTGGTGAATGCGATCTTTGCACCTGTCGCATACTTCACCTGCGTGCCGTAAGGTGTGGTTGTCCAACCGACGTTTACAGGGTTAAAACTCTGCTGTTCAGGCATACAGCGTCCGCCGTTTGCAACATAATAAACATAGCAGGGGGTGGCTTTTGCGGTCGGCATTGTTACGGTTTCATCCTCCAGAATAAACTTGGAGTAAGAATCAAGCGAACCGCCGGTGGCATCAAAAGAAACCGTATGGCCTTTGATCTCGACGTCACGTTCAAAATAATAATAAACAGGTTTTGAAGATTCCTGACCGCTGATATGCGCCGTGATCTTCACGCGGATCCATTTGCCGGGATATTTTGAAAGGGTGTCAGCCGACAGCGACAGCGAACGCGCCGTAGTTGTCTGATCTGCCGAATACAGATCCGAGCCGCTTTCGTTGGCGGAAGCGGGAACGGGTGCCTGTGTCAAAATACGAACATTGTATGTGTAGGATGTACCCGTGGATGCCCACGTGATATTGAAATCGCCGTTGGCGGCAACATTACCGCCGTACGTGCCCGCATAATGGGAAGTATATGCAGTGGGGGTAATTGCAGGGTTCGTCAAATTGGGGGTAACGACACGGCTGGTGATCGTATAGAATACCAGCGACACACCTTGTCCGAGAGCCTTGGTTCCGTTGGTATCGGAATAGGCGACCACTTTGACATCGTATTTACTGTTGGAGCGCAGTGCTTCGGTCATGTTCGCATTGGAACTCTTGAGCAAAGATACACTCAGAACAGAGGCGGAAACAAGTGCATTGTTGACCACCGTTGCAGCAACCGATCCCGACTCATTCAAGCGGCGGATGGTGTAGCGGTAAGCCTTTGCATTGGGAACCGCATTCCATGACAGATTGCCGGGAGCCGCAGCATTCAGTTTGGCATTCGGCAAAGGGTTCGTCACGGTGGGATCCACAATGCGGCTGTATTTCGGCCAATAGGAATCGCGTGCCAGTTTTGCACGAGGCGTATACTGTGACTCGACACACTGCTCGTAATTGGCGGCAAAATAATCTGCCGCATCATACGCCCCCTGTGCCGTATTGGGAACCTGCTTCAGATAGGTGTACACACTGTTGTAGTAACCGTTTCCGGAATATGCATCCTTCGCGGTCAACTCATGACGGAAAAAACCGAGCTGTGCGTTAATATCTGCAACATTGAGATTGTTTGCCGAACACCAGTTGAATAAGTTTGCACGGCGATAGTTCCACTGAAAAATGCCGTAAGCATTGCCGTTATCGCCCCAGTTGTTCGGATCGAAATGACATTCGTTTTCAACATTTGCGAGAATGGCCACGCAGGCTGCTGTATTCAATCCCAGCACCTGTGAACAGTAATCATAAATGATCTTTTCGTTTGCAGCCATTTCGGCAGTTGTTAAACCTTGCGCCTGTATGTAAGAAGATGTTGCGGGGAGTGCTGTGAACAAAAGCAAAAGCAAGGACAAAATAATACAGACACACTTTCGTACTGTCTTTTTCATTCTTTCCCTCCGTAATCGGTACCGATACTTCAAATCCGCTTTTCGGTCAGATAACCTGTCCGTTTTCGGTACGCAATAATTATGGGTTACATTGTATCTATATATTAAGACAGCACGAATTGCCGTTTCCTGCTGTCGTATCTTTTACAACGGAAAGCAGGTGCATTATAGCATACATTTTTGCTTTTGTCAAATTTATGATATTGTGTCACCATAAATTTTAGACATTCAACTATATATTATCTTAATTTATAACACTATTTTCCATTTTTTACACTATTTGTCATTTCTCGCAACAACATTTTCCATTTTTATGCATTCATTTTTGCATAAAAGAGAAAAAAATAATTTTTTCTTGATTTTACCTGTAGTTTTTCGCATTTACGGCGGGAGATGCGATCAAAAGCAAGCCTCGCTTTCTGTCCGTTTTTCTCAACAATAAAAAAGGTGTCCATCTCCCCCTCCATTCCCAAATCTTGGGGGTGAAAAGGTGTGTTTTGTTATATGCAAACGGCCCACAATCGGGAGCATTTTCCTATATAACAAGAATATGGCTTCGTCGCACGCCTGCGGCGACCGTTTTCGATTCAGCCCTCGCCCAAGGAAAATCCCATTATCCGTTCGGTGTGGCATAAACTCTTTTTTGCTTTATAGGTTTTTCCAATAAAGCAAGAAAACGGCTTCGCCGTATGCCTACGGCGACCGTTTTCGATTCGTCGCACGCCTAAGGGAAATCCCATTTCCCGTTCGGCGGGACATAAAATCTTTTTTGCTTTGCAGGAGGAATTTCCTGTAAAGCAAAAAAAGCGGCAGCCGAAGCTGCCGCAAACGGATTTACTTCTTATTTGAAAAGATTGTTGAAGAAGTCTTTGATCTGCTGGAAGAGATCGTTGAAGAAGTTAACGATAACTGCCCACAGACCATCGCCGTTGATGACACCCTGATTGTTGGGCTTTTCCTGTTCAACGTGACCGGTGTCAACATCGTTTTCATAGATCATGCCTTCGTTTTCGGAATCATAATCAGTAAGCATAACTCTGTCGTAAGATTTGCCCTGTGCATTGTCAACAATGACATAGGAGGGAGCTGCATCCCACTTCTTGAGGTCGGCTCTGATGAATCTGTCCGCATTCAGATACTTGTTCTGATAGTGGAATACATCATAGAAACCACCCTTTGTGAAGGTTTCATAAGCAAGGTTCATGTAGCAAGCATCAGAGGTTCTGAATACTGCAGTGTTGCAGTTTTCACCGAAGATGAAAGCAACCTTGATATAGCCGCCGAAGTTATCATCGTAAACGGAAGCAAAGCAACCGTTTGCACCGTAGATATAGTCTTCATTGGTGTTGCTGATCGAGCCGAGAATGTCAGCCGTTTCATTGTAAACGGTAACCGTTACGGGTGCGGAAGTGGCAAGAATGGAAACAACGTCATACTTGTATTCTTCGCTCAAAATGTCTGCAAGAACTTCAAGTTTTGCAACCTGCGTAGCGGTTCTTTCAATGATTTCGGGAGTATGATAACCGTTGAAGATGGAGCCTGCGATGGCATCTCTCTTAACCGTTTCGAGGTTGTTGAGCATGGTTTCACCGGAGGTACGCAGTTTCAGAAGAGAAGTGAAAGCAAATTCGCCGGATTCATAACCGGTGTTGTCGATCTTGTCGCGAACGTAATTGGGCATGATATCTTCAATGGAAACGATGGTGGCAAGAGCTACCATGTACTGATACTGGTCTTCGGTATTGAAGATGAACTGTGCGATATCACCGACGATGTCATAGACTTTCTTGAGGATCTTGGTAACGGTGTTGACGTTCACGATCTCATCAATGAAAGTGTTGACAGCGGTTTCGGCTACGTCATTGACAACCATAAGAGCAACATCGGCAAACGCTCTGTCGATGGAGCCGGTAATTCTGGAAGCAAGATCGGCAGCAGCAAGTTTGACATAGGGGCTTCTGCTCTTTGCAGCAACGTGTTCAAGCAGTTCTTTATAGTATTCGCCGCCTGCTTTACAGGTCAGGATCTTTGCAACGGAATCAACATACTGTCTGTACATTTCATCGCCGTACTGCAGATATTTCTGCAGTTCTGCAATAACCTGCCATGTGGTGTTCCATTCTTCGGTTTCAACAAAGTCTAAAAGTTTGATTACATCATTGACTTTTTCCACAATGTCAGCAACATCCTGTGCAGTACCGAGAATATCAAGGATCTTAAGAAAGATCTCATCTTCATATTCAAGGTCAACCTGCTCAACAAGAGCAAGAAGTGTTGCGGTTGCAACCTGCACTTCAGCTTCACCCGTTATGTTCTTATAGATACCTTTGCCGGTAAAATCGAACACTCTGTAAGCAAGACGTGCACTGTCAAAATACTGGTTGGCACGGGTGTACTCAAGGTGATAGTAACTTTCTTCATCCAATACGGATTCAAGAAGAAGATCGTCAACAACATAACGGTCTTCATTTTCTTCTGCCGCAAATGCGACGACGGACAGTGTGGAGGCCATCATCAGGACAGAAAGAAGTACACAGAGAAACTTTTTCATAAAACACAAACCTTTCAATATTTTTTGATTCCTTAATATATATAAGGCATATCACAGGAACAGTATAGCCTTTCGATGAAAATTTGTCAACAAATTCAAACAAAAAAAGGAATCTTTGTCGCTTTTGCGCAAAGATTCCAACGTATGTTTGTGTATATTGCAATAAACATTTTTCGGTTCTGCAAAATATCAATTTTCATCGCAACGGACAAGATCCTCAAAAGTCTCTCTGCGAATACCGATACGGTTTTGTTCTCCGTTGAGAATCACCAGCGCCGGACGGGGCAAACGGTTGTAATTGGATGCCATGGAGTAATTATAAGCACCCGTTGTAAGAACGGCTATCACATCCCCACGCTGTACAGGTGCGATACGAACGTTTTCCTGCAGAATATCACCGCTTTCACAACAACGTCCGACAACGGAACAAAGCAATTCCGTTTCCTGTTGCGCACGGGATGCATTGACCGCAGTATAAGGCGATTCATACAGTGCGTAACGCGGATTGTCGGGCATACCGCCGTCTACGGAAACATAGGTTTTTCCGTTGGGTGTATGCTTAACAGAGCCTGCGGTATACAGAGTTGTTCCCGCTGCGGCTACGATACTCCGCCCCGGTTCGAGCAAAATCTTCGGACAGGGCATGAGCAGGGCATCGCAAATGCGGTTAACTTCCGCCGCCAGTGCACGGATATAAGAAACGTAATCGGGTTGCGGATGGCAAGGCAGATACCGTGCCCCGAAACCGCCGCCGAGATTGCAGTATTCAGCCGCATAACCGTGCGTATCCTGCATTTTCTTTATAAAACGCAGCATGATCTCTGCCGCCTGCACGAAGGGATCGATTTCAAACACCTGCGAACCGACATGGCAATGAAATCCGCGCAAGTCAATTCCGTCCATAGAAAGGGCCTGCAGAGTGATCTCTTCCGCCTGTCCGTTTTCGATGACACTGCCGAATTTGGAATCGACCGTGCCCGTTGTGATGGCCTTGTGGGTATGCGGATCAATTCCCGGCGTCAACCGAAGCAATATTTTCTGACGGATCCCGCGTCGGACCGCTTCGCTGTTGACAGCTATCAGTTCATGCAGATTATCGACCACAAAATAACCCACACCGCTGTCCATTGCAAATGCAATGTCGGCATCGGTTTTGTTGTTACCGTGGAAAAATGCTTTTTCAAGCGGGAAACCTGCTTTTTTCGCTGTGTACAATTCCCCTGCAGACACAAGATCGGTTCCCATACCCTCACTTGCGGCAATTTTATAGATTCCCGTAAAACTCAAGGCTTTGCTTGCAAGCAAAGGCATGGAGCCTTCCGGGAAGCATTCTTTCATTGTCTGCACGTAAGCACGGCAGTTTGTGCGCACAAGCTGTTCATCCAGCAGATACAGCGGCGTACCGTACCGTGCGGCAAGTTCAACACAGTCCTGACCGCTGACGGTCAAATGTCCCTGTTCGTTGATGTTCAAATTCGGATGGATCAAAAAGTCCTGCATTTTGCTCAACCTTCCGTATTCATTAAATCGCGCATGGAATATATGCCGGGTTCTTTGCCGCAAAGAAACTGCGCAGCAGCCAAAGCACCTTCTGCAAAAATATCACGGTTTTCCGCTTTATGGCGCAGAGTAATGGTTTCATTACCGGTTGCCACCCATACTTCGTGCATTCCCGTTTCATTCCCCAGACGCAAAGCATGAACACCGATCTCGTCTTGCGTTCTCGGGCACATACCGCTTCTGCCGTCCGTACGCACTGCCTGCGGACGCACTTCTTTGATTGCATCAAACAGCATCACTGCCGTACCGGACGGTGCATCGAGTTTGCGATTGTGGTGACACTCCACGATTTCGATATTTGCATCCGGGAAACAGGTAGCGGCTTTCTTTGCAAGTTCCACAAGCAAAGCAACGCCCAGTGACATATTTGCGCTCATAAAAACGGGAACACTTTCGCCCGCTTTTAAGACTGCGGCACGTTCTTGCGCAGTCAGCCCCGTGGTGCAGATCACAACGGGCAGATTGCGACTGACCGCATAGGCAGCAACAGCGGGTGCGGCTGTGTGATTGGAAAAATCAATAATCACATCCGCTTCTCCGTAAAAGTCGCTGACCGAAGTCAAAAACTCACCGCCCGTAAAATCGACAGCGGCGGCAAGGGATGCACCGCGTACACCTTCACCGATCATACGGCGCAGAACCGTACCCATGCGGCCCGCGGCACCGTTCAGAATTACTTTCATCATTTTTTCCTCAAACATTCAAGCCCTGTTCACGCATGAGCGCAAGCATATTCTCTTTGTGTGCTTCTTCCATGGGAGTCAAAGGCAGACGCAATCTGTCTTCGCAGAATCCCATAGCGGCCATTGCGGCTTTGACGGGAATGGGATTGACTTCGCAGAACAGCGAATCAATCAGAGAATGATAGCGGTACTGCAGATTTGCGGCACCCCACACGTCACCCGAGAAGAAGCGGTTGCAGATTTCCATGGTTTCTTTGGGAAGAATATTGGAAAGCACGGAAATGCAGCCCACACCGCCCAAGGACATCAAAGGTACGATCTGATCGTCATTGCCTGAATACAGATCCAGTTTGCCGTGCACCTTGCTCATGGTCTCAACGATCTTGGAAATATTACCGTTGGCTTCTTTGATACCGACAATGTTCGGATGATCTGCCAATGCGGCATAGGTGTCGGGTTCAATGTTTACACCCGTTCTGGTAGGAACGTTGTAAAGAATAACCGGCACGGATGAATGGTCGGCAATTTCCGTATACATACTGATAAGACCTTTTTGGGTGGCTTTGTTGTAATAAGGAGTTACGGACAAAACACCGTCTGCTCCTGCTTTGCAGGCGTGTTCAACAAGATCGAGCGCATAAGCGGTATCGTTACTGCCGACACCTGCGATCATCGGCACGCGGCCTGCGATACGCTTTGCGGAATATACGAAGATCTCTCTGTGTTCATCGTCGGACAGGGTGGATGCCTCACCCGAAGTACCTGCAATCACAAGACCGTCGATACCGCAATCGATCTGCCAGTCGATGATCTTACCGAGCGCATCGTAATCGATGCCGTTTTCGTTAAAAGGTGTGATGAGGGCGGTGGCAACGCCCTTAAAAAGTGTTTTCTTTTCCATGTGTATTCCCTCCGTAATTTCATAAAGGTAAGAGGCTGAAAAAATGCCGCCGACAAGGCAGTCGACAGCACAATACAAACTGAAACATATATTTCCGCCGTGGAAAGACCGTTCAGATAGCACTCCGCAAATGCGACAGTTATACACATCTTGTTGCGTATACCCAGGTAAGCCGCGGCAAGGCTTCCTTCGGCGTTCTGCCCCTTTTGCCCGAACAACGGAAATGCCTTTTTCCTTGGCATTCGGGTGACTGATGACACAACGCACCTCTACCTATTAAGCTGATTATATCAGCAGTGTTTTCATTTGTCAACACTTTTTCCGCAGTACCTGTAAAAAAGTGTTTATAATTGAAAGAGGGGCCGTCGCATTCAGATGCAGCCCCTCTCGTTTGATCTTTATTCAGCTTTTTTGGAATAATCCAATTCTACCTTGGACTTTGTGCAACGGGCATATTCCATCAAGAGAACCGTATGCAGAGTATGCTTGCCTGCATCATCAAGATATGCGCTCTTTTCGATGATTTCTTTCATGTCTTCATCAAAAGAAACGGGATACATACCTTCCACCAACTTGATGTCAAGCAAGGAGCACATTTTGCAAACCGTATCAAATGCCGTACCGCTGACACCTTTTTTGAGAGCACTGACGACCGTGGACTGAGGAATACCCAGTTCTTCGGAGAAGCGGCGAACACTCTTGTACTTGGTCTTGATGTTCTTTTTGATGATCGGAGTTAAACCTTCCATTTTTTTACCACCTATCTTTTATTTTTTTCCTGACAATCGTGAATGCCGCAATCACTCAATGTGCAAAGTGCAAAACCGTGCAACGATAACGGTTTAAGCGGCACACAACAAGATTTTATCTTGTTAATAATTTAACATCCACAAGCATTGATTTTATCACATATCAAAAATATTGTCAACACATTTTTCGTATCAAAAATGACATAATCCTTTCATTTTTGGCAATATTTTTATTCTTAACGGTTGAATTTATAACAACTCTGCGCAAGCCTGCGCGTGTTTGCAGGATTGTCCGTTATCAGTCCGTCCACACCAAGCATCACAAGTCGCCTGATCTGCGTTTCTTCATTTACCGTCCAGACGTTGATCTCCAATCCTTTTTTATGTGCCCATGCAACCAGCGAGGAACTTACAAGGTCCTGGAACGGATGGATGGCATCACACTTGGTGTAGCGCACCATAGCCGACGGCCACAGGATCGGATAGCAGGCTGACGGATTGTTTGTAGGATACAAAAGTCCCGTTTTCACATCCGGTGCACATTTCTTGACATAGCGCAGAATCTGCACACTGAAACTTGAAATGAGCAATCGGTCGGTCAAACCGAATTCTTCAACGGCGGCAAGCGTTTTTTCCACCATTTCTTTGAGTCTTGAAGGGGGACGTTTGAGCTCAATATTGAGAACTTTCACATCCGCTTCCTTTGCAAGTGCTAGAAACTCATCCAACGTCGGAATGCGCGTCCCTGCAAAATCATCCCCGTACCACGCACCGAAGTCAAATTCTCGGAGTTCGGCAAGGGTAAGATTTTCAATATATCCCGTTCCGTTGCTTGTTTCATCAATATTGTAATTGTGACAGATCACAAGAACGCCGTCTTTGGTCAGATGCACGTCCGTTTCAAATCCATCGGCACCGTCTTTGACGGCACGTTCAAAAGAAGGCAAAGTGTTCTGCGGTGCACAAGCTTTCGCACCGCGATGCGCAATAATATTCTGCATAGCCGTCACCTTTTATTTTGCCGCAGAAAGAACAGCACTGAGGTCGAGTGTGATATTGTTATAAACGGGGGTATTCATCATCTCGTTTTTACATTCGGATGCATAGAACTTTTCGGGGGAATCTTCATACACGGAAACTTCCACGATGTCAGAAGTGACGGTGGAATCCATGTACACGCTCACGGGAGTGCCGTCGTTATCATACGTCAGCGCAAAAACGTAGTCATTGACTCCGTCTGCATTGACGGTCATATAACAATAAACCGCGGTAACATCCTTTTTGCCGATCGATTTATAAAAACCTTTTACGTATTTTCCGGCGGCTTCTTCGGCTGCATCCCACAACGCAACGACCTGCTCGTAGGCTTCTTCAAACTCCTTGACACCATCATCCTTGCCGAGGTTCTGCTTTTCGATCAACTGTTTGAGAGCCTGCCCCTGCACAAGAAGATCGTCAAGATAACCGACAGAGGAAGAATAGCGATTCAGAGACGTTTTGCTCGGCAGATCTTTCACGGCACTTGCAAAATTGACAAATGCGCTGTAATCAGCGACAATATTCATTTCAGAGATCTGCTCGTCGGAAAGTTCAGGCACATCGTCTGTGCAGGCAGACAAACCGACAGCACCGATCAGAAGCAGAATGCTCAACAACAAAGAAACGTATTTTTTCATGGGAAACCTCCTGAATATAGATGTAAATAATTATATCACTCTTTAATAATATTTGTCAACTCTGTAAATTAACTGAGAAATTTGTTGATTTTTTAAGCGAAATATGGTATATGATTTGCAGAACAATTTTGGAGGACAACAATCGATGAAAACCCGTTTACTGGCACTCAGCCTCACACTTTTGGCAACTCTGGGTTGTATCACCGCCTGCACGAAGGAGGAGCCCCTTGCAGTACAAAACAACAGCGTTCGGTATGAGTATACTCCGTCTGCGACCGTTACGACGCCCTCACCTTCCGTTACACTTCCGGCCGATGAAAATGCTTCGCAGGAAGTAACACAAGAACCGACTGCAGAAGAACAGACCGTCCCGGCTCCTCATGCACCGCAGGAATACAAAAACGAATACACCGCAAACGGCGATCCCGTTATTGTTTATGAAGTGCTCGGCTACGGAGACAATGCCGTTTATTCGGGCAATTACGAACGGTTCGTGTACCGCAACGGTTCCGTTTCCACTCTTGAGAAATGGACAAAAAATGCAAACGGAGATCAGTTGATATCCACAACCGATTACGAATATGACAGCAAAGGTTCGCCCCGCACCGTAACCGAACGCATCCCGGACGCACGCGGTGAACTGTATGTCTGTTGTCTGACCGAATCCGTCAACAACACCGACGGCACCCCCGCCACAAAATCCATCATCCGTTACAACGCCGCCGGCCAGATCCAAAGCCAGACCGTCTACGGTTATTCTTATGACGATTACGGCAGAGAGATTCTTTGCACGGTCACTGAAAACGGTCAGTTACAGAGCCAGACCGAAAGCGTCTACACGTTTGAAGGCAGATATCTGCGGCAGAAAAGTGAAACGACGACCGACAACCCGGGTACGGCGGCGGCTCGCATCCGTTCGTTGACACTGACGTATGACGATAAAGGAAATATTACCGAGCGCACCGAACAGGATCCCAACGGAATCTACACCACCGTATATGAATACGATGCAAACAACCGTGAGATCAACAGCCGCACACAAACCGCCAACGGCGCAGTGTCTGCCTACAGCATCACCTCTTATGAAGATATCGGCGGCGGTTGCACCCGCGTCAAGGTGATGCTCTTTGACGAAAACGGTTCATTGCAAACAGAGCAGATCACCTGCTACGATGCACAAAAAAATGCATTCATTCCGCAGGATTAACAGCCGGCTCCTTAAATCAAAACGGGGGTGTATCAAAACATCACAGGGAGATGATGTTTGATACACCGCTTTTTTAATATTTTTTGTTCGCATGAACGGTTTTGCCGGTTTCATTCGTATTATTTGTGAACGACAAAAACGGAAGGAACGACATTATGAAAAAAATCATTACCATTTTTAGCATTGTTCTCACAATTGCTCTGCTTTGCAGTACCGTTGTATTTGCATTCGACAGAACTGCAAACTGCGGGAATTATGCAGACGCGAACAACAACGGTATCTGCGACAACAGGGATTCTGCAAACTGCGGGAATTATGCGGACGCGGACAACAACGGTGTCTGCGACAACAGGAACTCTGTGAACTGCGGGAATTATGCAGACGCAGACAACAACGGTGTCTGCGACAACAGGGCAAATGCAGTCTGCAACAGCCAACAGAGCCGTGCACACCACGGCAATCACGGAAAACACCGCAAAAACCAAAAGTGATCGGAGAACAATATGCGAAGCGAGCAGGATGTAAACAGAATCATTGATCTGTATGCCGACACGGTCATACGGATCTGTATGTTGCATCTTCGCAATGAAAGTGATGCAGAGGATATTTTCCAGACAGTCTGCATCAAATACATGAATCATGACGGCACTTTTGAAAATGCGGAACATGAAAAGGCATGGCTCATACGAGTGACGATCAATGCCTGCAAAGATCTGCAACGCTCGTTTTTTTATTCGCGCACGGTCTCATTGGAGACGGCATATTCGTATGCACAACCCATTTCGGATGAACATCGCGAAGTGCTTGATGCGGTGCTTGGCTTGCCGTTGAAATACAGACAGGTGATCCTTCTGCACTTTTATGAGGAATACACAGTACCGCAGATTGCAAAGATTCTCGACAAAAATGAGAACACCGTCTACACGCATCTCAACCGTGCAAAAAAACTTTTGCGAAAACGATTGGAGGAATCGGCCAATGGATAAAAAATTGTATATTGCGTTTGATGCAGTGAAGTCCACCGACCGCTTCAAAGAAAGTGTACGCAACAAAGCGATACAATCTCCTCATTCCCTCTCCTACGGAAAAACGATGCGAATTCACCGCCCACTGACAGCCTGTGCCTGTCTTGCGATCCTGCTGATCGGCATTATTACGCTGTACTGCATTCCTGTTGCGGCCATTGAGGTGGAAAACGATCCCGTCGCAACGACAATTACAGTCAACTGCTTCAACCGTGTTCTGCACATCAGCGGAACCGACACAGGCGGACATCAGCACAAACATTATCAACAGGTCATAAACAGCCTGCTGTCAACAAATGAAGAAGAACCGGATGCTGTGATCACGGTCATCGGGAAGGACAGCCTGCTGTCGGAAGTAGAAAACTGTGTAAACGGACACACTTCCGTACATTGTTACAACGCCGACAGACATACTGCCGAACAGGCGGCAAACTGCGGTTTATCGGTCGCAAAATACAACATCTATCTGCAATTGATTGACAAAGGTATACAGATCACCCCCGAAGATATCCGCAACACAGGAATGCATCACCTCCGCGAACTGCTGGAGCAAAATGCTTTGCAGACAAACACGGACACTCCCGCCTCTGACAGTTCTGCAAGTGAATGCCAAACACAGGTAACCTGTAGATCAACCGCGCACAATGAAGCAAATCAGCACCACGTCAACGGTAAGCAGCACGGTAAATACAAATAAAAAACGGCTTGTGTCAAAAACCTGCAAATACGGTTTGACACAAGCCTTCTTCTTATTTTATTGCAATGCAAATTCTATAAACCGTTGAACATGGCGATTCCAGAATCCCCATTCATGTGTGCCGTCTTCAAAGCAACTTTCCACAGCCAACCCTTCTTTTTCCGCTTTTTCCAGAAAACGGTAAGAGGTAGGCAACAGAGAATCCTGCAATCCGCAAGATACATATAATTTCAAATTTTTATGCTTTTCGCCGTTCAGCAAAGCCGTAGGATTCAACGGACTGTTTGACGGATCATCCATCATGGGGAGCATAAAGGGAAATTCCGCTTTCATGCGTTCCACATTCACAAGTTCCACATCCGTATAATCCAACACGCCCGAAAAAGAGCCTGCGGCAAAATACCGGTCGGGATAGGTCAACGCCATTTTCATAGCACCCATGCCGCCCATGGAAAGACCTGCGATCATGTTTTTGTCGCGGTCGGCGGAAATGCCGAACAGTGTTCGCAAATAACGCGGCAATTCTTCGGTAATATGGGTAAAGAAATTCTGGCCGAGGCAATTATCACAATACATACTGCGACCGCCGAAGGGCATAACAACAACAAGATCATGCTCTGCGGCAAATTTTTCAATGCGGGAATAGCGGCTCCATGCCGTGGCATCATCAGAAAGGCCGTGCAAAAGCCAAAGCACCGTGCGTTCGGACATCGGCTTACCGTTCAACCCATTCGGATCGGGCAGGCAGATATAGACTTGCGTGCACATTTTCAGTTCAGAAGAAAAAAAGTCAAGTACGGTTAATGCCATGTTTCATTTCCCCCTTTTTATTCTTGTCAGTCCTGCAGAAAATGTTTCATCAAAGCGGCGCCGCTGTCATAATAAAGCCCTGTCTGTGCGGCTGTTTTTTCATTGACGGTATCCACACCGTCTTTTTCTTTTGTACTGTCAAAAATCATATACGGTACGGGATCGCTTGCGTGGGTACGGGTAACGATGGGTGTGGGATGATCGGGCAGGATCATCACCTTATAGTCACCGTAGGTCTCGAGTGCGGGCAGAAGAACGGAAAGCACGAGTTCGTCGATCAGTTCAATGGAACGCACCTTGTTTTCGGGCTCGTTGCGGTGACCGCATTCATCGGGTGCTTCAAAATGCAGATACACAAAATCCGCACCGTTTTTGAATTCTTCAATTGCACAGGCAGCCTTGCCTGAGAAGTTGGTATCCATATACCCGGTTGCACCTTCCACATCGGGTGTACGCATACCTGCACAACCGCCGATGCCCTTGAGAAGATCCACTGCTGAAATGACACTGCCTTTAAGACCGAATTTATCTTCAAAACGCTCCAGTGCGGGCTTGGTACCTTCGCCCCACAGCCAGATGGAGTTTGCAGGCAGTTCCCCCTTGGCAATACGCGCTTGGTTGACGGGATGATCTTTGAGCACATCATAACTCTTTTTCATCATATCAATGAGCACTTGTGCATTTTCGGCGTCGGAAAGATATTCTCCGACCACTCTGCCCGTGATATCGTGCGGCGGCGTCATTTTACCCAGATCCACCGTTCCGTTTTCCCATACAAGGCAATGACGGTAAGCAACACCGCCGTAAAAACGAAACATCTCATTACCGAATGCTTCCTGCACGGCTTTGATAAGTTCATGTGCTTCTGCAGTGGAGATATCACCTGCGGAATAATCGACCATGGTCTTTTCCGCATAATTTTCTTCATCCGACACCGTAACAAGATTACAGCGAAGCGTTACATCCGTGTCCTTGAGTTGTACACCGATGCTGACAGCCTCCAAAGGAGAACGGCCCGTATAACACACATACGGATCATATCCCATAACGGACAGATTGCCGATCTCACTACCGGGTTTGAGACCGTCTCCGATGGTTTTCACAAGGCCGACCTCACCTTTTTTTGCCATGCCGTCAAACAAGGGCTTGTTTGCGCATTCCATAGGTGTTTTGCCGCCCAAGGCAGGAACGGGATAATCGGCCATTCCGTCATATAAAACGACTGCATATTTCATAATTGTTGCACTCTCCTCATGTATCTTCATTCTGCCCGACAGGGATTTCTCCCCACCCGGCTATATTTCCTCGCTCCAACGCACCGATGATCTTCTCGCGCAGATGCGGATACTCGGTTTCAAGCGTATTGAGCAACTGTTTCATTTTTTCGCGTTCGCTGTGTCCGTCCATCGGACAGCCGCTTTTCTGCACGGGCAATTGCAAACGGTCTGCGACACTTGCAACGGCCCCTTCGCGCGCAAGCACCATCGGACGGATCACAAAAATATCCTTTCGTGACAAATAAGTAAGCGGACGGAAGCAATCAATGCGGCCGCCCGACAGCAGATTCATCATAAATGTTTCTGCCGCATCGTCCAGATGATGTCCCAAAGCCAGTTTATTACAGCCCAGTTCTTTTGCCGCATCGTGCAGGGAACCGCGACGCATTTTGGCACACAGTGAGCAAGGGTTGCTTTCTTTGCGGTATTCAAAAATAACCTTGGAAAGTTCGGTTTGTTTGACCGTATATTCCACATTGTACTGCGCGCACAGTTTGCGGATCTGTTCCCAATCGCCGCCGTTTTCAAAGCCCATATCCAATGTCAGAGCAACGACCTCATAGCGTTTGGGATAAAAACGGCGCATTTCCGCAAGGCACACCAGCAGCGCCAACGAATCTTTGCCGCCTGAAATGCCCACGGCAACACGATCCCCGTCTTCGATCATATCGTATTTTTCCATCGCCGCGCGCATACGGCTCATCAGTTTCTGCATCAGGCATCCTCCTGCGGGATCACATAATCCAACAGTTTCGGCAACAGTTCCACTCCGACCACGGCATCCATAAATACACCGTCGGCACGGTATTCCTCCTGCGAAACGGCACCTTCCTTGCGTACGCGGTCAGCCAAGGAGCCTTGCGTATAGGGCAACAACAGCAACACACGGCGACGTGTGGGCGGCAGTGCCTGCATGATGGCCTCCATGAGTTGATCGAATCCTCTGCCGCTGAGCGCGGAGATCATCACAGCATCACGTGATACGGGCAAAAGCCACGGCGTTTGCATGGCATCGCATTTATTGTATACGGTCACGGTAGGCTTATCGCCGGCACCCAGTTCCTGCAGAATGAATCGCGTGACCTCTAAATGATTTTCGTATTCGGGATCGGACGCATCACAGAGATTGAGAATGAGATCCGCATCGGCGGCTTCTTCCAATGTCGATTTGAATGCTTCGACCAGTTTTGTGGGCAAGCGGGAAATGAATCCGACGGTATCAATGAGCATGATCTCCCTGCCGTCGGGCAGTTTAAGCGCACGGGAAGTGGGATCCAATGTTGCAAACAGTTTGTTTTCCGCAAGCACCCCCGCATCGGTCAATGCATTGAGAAGTGTGGATTTACCTGCATTGGTGTAACCGACGATCGCACAGGTCACGACACCGTCTTTTCTGCGGCGTTTACGGTGCAATTCGCGGCGTTTTTCAAGTGCCTGCAAACTTTCTTCCAATGCATGAATGCGTCTGCGGATATGACGGCGGTCGCTTTCCAATTTGGATTCACCGGGACCTCTCGTACCGATACCGCCGCCCAGACGCGACAGTTGCGTACCTCTGCCCGAAAGACGCGGCAAAGAGTATTTCAACTGTGCAAGTTCCACCTGCAGTTTGCCTTCCGCCGTGCGCGCATTGCCCGCAAAAATATCGAGTATAAGCATAGTGCGGTCAATGACACGTGTTTCGGTCGCATTTTCCATATTTCTCTGCTGTACGGGTGAAAGTTCCGCATCGCAGATAATGAGATCCAGATCGTTGCACAGGGCAATGGCTCTTGCTTCCTGCAATCTTCCCGCACCGAGAAAACAGGCATTGTCGGGACGATCTCTTTTCCGCGTGAGGGTTGCAAAAACCTCACCGCCGGCAGTATCCACCAACAGTGCAAGTTCTTCCAGTGATGTTTCGGCATCAAAATCCCCTGTATCCACGCTCACCAACAGCACGCGTTCTTTTACTACAGATTCGTCCATGCGCCCTCCGGATTATAAGAATTATCATATATTATATTCTTTTTTCTTATGCAATGCAACAATTTCAAAAAAATTTATGTTTTGTGTGTATTATGAAGATTACAGATTGACATTTCTCCTGTTTTCGTCTATGATAGTATAGATATAATGTGACAAAGGATTGAACACAATGAAAAGAACAAAGTTCCTTGCAGTTTTGATGACCATCGTGTCTGTATTCTGTGTTTGTGTTGCAGGCGGTTCCGTTTTACTGCAGACCGTGCCGCAGATCGCGCAGGCACAACAAACCGATAACGACATGGCGGGCCTTTGGGAAGGACTTGAAATTGACCCCAACAACATCGGCGGTATTCTGGGCGGACTGATGGGTTCCGCAGAATCCACAACAGCCGCAAACGACGATCAGATGAGCACCGTTACCACCATTGTGCAGGCACTTCTGGGCGGCACACAGGAAGGTGAAAGCACACTGGATGCGATCAAAAACAAATTGGGTGATCTGGGCGGTACGGTTTCCGAAAACGAACTGATCCAAGCCATTGTTTCCACCTTGCTCGGCTTTGATTTTTCCAACTTTGACATGAGTATGCTCACAAGCAATGAGTTTATCACCGCATTGATGGGAACCTTGGGCGGTATGAGCATCGGCGGTGCACAGCAGATGACGCCCACACCCAGCCAGCAACCCTCTACACAGAGCGTTGTGATCACCACCATTCCCACCGTTTCCACCACAGGTACACCCATTGCCGGTCAAATGACACCGTCACAAAACAATCAGGGCGTTCCCGGCGTCAGCAACCAGACCGTTCCCGGTGTCAACACGCAGACAGTCCCGACGGTCAACAACCAGACCGTTCCCACCACCTTGCCTTATAACACGCAGGATACGACCGCGTATATCCCCTCCGGCAACGTCGGGGTGATCGTGGATAATACCGCCAACAGTACAACTCCCATCGTCCCATCTGCATCCATGGCAGTTCCCACAGCCCCCGAAGTCACACAGGGCACACAACAGCAGATGCCGGACGGAACACAGAGCATGGTCAGCGGCAAAATGATCGTCGGTATCATTGTATTATTGCTTTCCGGCATTTCCGTAGTGGCTGTCGTGTTGGTGCTCAGAAAAAACAAAGGTTAATTAAAAAACAGGTGTTTTAAGTTTGCGCAAATTTAACAACACCTGTTTATTTTATCACCTTAGGTATAATCCGAAAGGAATATCTATGAACAATTCTTTCCTTCTTTCCGATGAACATATTGAATATTTGGATGCAGACAAGACCTTGCAACTGATCGTCAGTCCGTCTCACACCTTCGGCACGGATGCGTTATTGCTTGCCGACTTTGCAAACGTAAAAAATCACCAAAAAGTGTGTGATTTCGGCACAGGTTGCGGTATCATTCCGTTCTGTTGGCTTCGCGATCACAGCCCAAAGGAAGTATGGGCAGTGGAGATTCAAGAAAAAGCGTGCGAACAGTTGCGCAGATCCAAAGAAATATCCCCCCGTGCGCAAAATATATGTATTCTGCACACGGATCTGCGAGAAATAAAAGGTAAGATCCCCGGCGGCAGTTTGGATGTCGTAACCATGAATCCTCCGTACACGGCAGACGGTCACGGAATTCTTTGTGAAGATACAGCACGAAAAACAGCCCGCAGTGAAACAAGCGGCACCCTGCAGGAGATCTGTACGGCGGCAAAATACGTTTTGAAATTCGGAGGTTCGTTCTGCATTTGCTTGCGTCCAGAACGGTTGAGCGAAGCAATGATCGCCTTACATGAAGCCGATTTGGAACCGAAACGTCTGCGTTTTGTGCACAAAAAAGCGTCGGATGCACCATGGCTGTTTTTATTGGAAGGCAAACGCGGCAGAAAATCGGGCTTGCAGGTGGCAGCTCCGCTTTATTTGCAGAATGAGGACGGCAGTGAGAGCCGTGAGTTGTTGCGAATTATGGGCAGTTACAAAAAATAATTAAATTTTTTTCATTTTCAGGGCATTTTGGGGAGAAATCCTTGGTTTGACTTTGTTACAATAGGGCCAAACAAAAAAACAAGGAGGACTTCAATGAGTTTTACCAGAAACGATGCAAACATCCGCTGTCCGTTTTTCAAGCGCGAAACGGCACAGGCGATCATCTGTGAGGGCTTTGTCAAAAGTGCGGTACTGATGACAAAATTCCAAAGCGAGCAGAAAAAAGTTGCCTATATCAACAAATACTGCGTTCGTTGCACGGGTGGCGACTGTTACCTTGCACGCACGCAATTTGCACGTTATGAAGAGAATGAATAGGGTGACAGGTATTATCCGAACCCGCCCGAAAACGGTTCTTTTTAAGTCTTTTCGGCGTTTCACCCTTGAAAGGCGACAGCCTTCCTGCGGTCTCAACCCCAAAAATCCAATAAAAATAACTCGTTTTCAGGTCGAAGATTTTTTACAGTGTGGATTTTTGGCGAGACAAGGCACAAAACGCAGAAAATCCTTTGTGGATTTTCGAGTATT
>JAFQKN010000048.1 GCA_017396895.1 Clostridia bacterium | reverse complement strand
TGCTATAATTTTAGTACAAAGCCCCATTTTTACAGCGCCTTATACAAGCAAAAGCGCTGATAACAGGTGAAAAAGCACAAAAAATTAAGGTTGATTCGTTTTGAATCAACCTTAATTAGTATTGGTGCGCCTGACAGGACTTGAACCTGCACTCTTGCGGAATTGGAACCTAAATCCAACGTGTCTGCCAATTTCACCACAGGCGCAAATACATTTTGTACTATACCACAGAACGTGGCTGTTTGCAAGTGATTTTTTCGGATAGGTGTCGGGAATGATCCGTCACAAAAAAAGCCGCACGGAAAGTTTGAGAATGTTTGATTAAAAAAAGATACAAATTACGGTTTATTGAGCAAACCGAATGAACACATCCTGTAGGGGAGTCGTTCCGGCTCCCGCGATAAAGGTACACAAACGGATGTCTTATCTGTGTTCGGAAACGGCACAAATGACTCTGGGATATTGATAAAAACCTTTCTGTGCTGTTGATTTGCGGCTCTTTTGACCGTTTCAAAAACAACATTTTCACATACTCTCCCTCGGGAGCCGAAACGACTCCCCTACATGGCGTGGTAGGTTTTGTGCGATCGTTTTTTTGTTTTGCGATCGCATAAAACACCCCTGCAAACTCCGATTTTCGTTTATGACACAAACCCAAACTTTCCGTGAAGAACCAAAAAAAGCCGCACGGAAAAACCGCGCGACAGGATATACAAAAAAGCAAAATAAAATATGACTGCGGACAATCAATAGCGCACTTTGCTGACGGGAGCGAGCAAAACACATCCCGTACCGCGGAACACATTCACAAGACCTTCACCCGATGCGGCGGAACCGATCAGGGATTTGCCCGAACGCTCAACGGTAAAATCAAGACTGCCACTCCAAGCAATGGCCATGTTGCCGTCCACTTTCAGCACGTCATTTTCAAGTGTGATCTCGATGAGTTCTTCCTTCGGGCAGGCGGATTCAAGGCAAAGAATGCCGTTGCCGTTGATACCCAGATTAAACAAGCCTTCGTTGCCCGCCACTGCGGATGAAAAGTTTGCACGTGCAACGGCTTTGTGCTTGAGCGTGGATTCGCAGGCAAGGAACAGACCATCATCCAGTACGATCGAACCGTTCCAATCCGCGACGTTGACAAACAGAATATGCTTATAGGTCGGCTCCAGAACCAGAATGCCGTTGCCAGTGTACTCGGGTTTGATGGCGGATTCCCCCGTCACACTGCCGCGCAGGGCTTTGCCGAAAAAGTCGCCCACACCTTTTACACCCGTGGTGGCTTTTACGTCACCGACCATCCACTGCATAGCCCCCGATTGTGTAGTCACGGCGGCCTTGCTCAGATCGCAGATCACCTGACGCTTGTGCACGTTCATTTCATTGCAGAAATAAGCCGTCTGCGCTTCGGCAGGGCTGACACTGAGATCACGGATGTATTCAACAGCCGTAAATGCACCCATGGATTGCAGAACGCGGATATCATCGTTGTCTGTAAAGTTTTTGATCGTATACACAGAATCCAACCTCTTTTCATTTACTTTTACTTTATTATTATACTACCATAACCATGTGTGCAATGCAATACGGAAGAACAAAAAAAAGAACACACCCAAAGGTGTGTTCTGCGTGGTGCGCGTTAACGGACTTGAACCGCTGACCACTCGCACGTCAAGCGAGTGCTCTACCAACTGAGCTAAACGCGCATTTCTCAACTGCGAGAGGTATTATAATACATCGCAGTAAAAAAATCAAGCCCTTTTTTGAATTTTTTTGAAAATATTTTTCACTGAACCGTTACGTTCCCAAAACGGTTTATTCTTCGCCGTCATTGAGTTCCATCCACTCCTCAAACAGACCTTCCAGTTCTTCCGTCACAGCTTGCAGATCGGCGGTCAGTTGCAACACAAGCGCATAATCGGCGGCAACGGACGGATCGTTGAGCTGTGTTTCAATGTCCGTTTTGCGTGCTTCCGCATCCGCAATGGCGGTTTCAAGGCGGCTGATGCGTGTTTTCTTTTTGCGCGCAAGGCTCTCCTGTTCTTTACGCTGTTTATACTCATTCGGTTTCTTTTCGGCGGCGGCCGTTTCCTTTTTGACCGTTTCCGTTTGGCTCAAACGCTGTGCGTAGGTGTCGTAATTACCCTCCATGGGCGTAACGGACGTACCGTTGAACGCCATGATCTTATTGGCAATGCGGTTGACAAAATAACGGTCGTGGGAAACGGCAAGAATGGTGCCGTCGTATTCAGCCAAAGCATCCTCAAACACCTCACGGGATTGGATGTCAAGATGATTGGTCGGCTCGTCGAGAATCAGCAGATTCGGTTTGGACAGAATGAGCAACAGCAAAGCAACTCTCGCACGCTCACCGCCCGAAAGTTCACTCATTTTCTTTTCGATCTCATCGCCTTTGAACAGGAACACACCGAGATAGCCGCGAATCTCCGACACGGTCAGTTGCGGAAAACGCTCGTAGATTTCCATGAGCACCGTGCGGTCGGAATGAAGCCCCGTCTGATTCTGGTCGAAATAGCCGATCTTGACATTTGCGCCGAAATAGGCATAGCCTGCATCATGCGGCATTCTGCCCGTCAGCACACGCAGAAGCGTGGTCTTGCCGCAACCGTTCGGGCCGAGCAGAAACACTCTGTCCTCACGGTAAATGTTCATGGAAACATCCTCGAACAAGGTGTGTGCACCGAATGATTTTTTAAGCCCTTTGGCGGTAAGCACTTCATCGCCCGTGCGGCAGGACGCCGTCAGACGCAGTTTCAGTTCCGATTGTTTGGGCGGCATTTCGGGCAATTGCGCACGCAGATGTTCAATTTCTTTTTCCTTGCTGGCAATGGTTATGTAGTTGCGTTTTTGGTTAAACTGTTTTTGCTGTACGATGATGCCTTCAATGCGTTCGATCTCTTTGGAAATACGCTCGTATTCACGGCGTTGGCTTTCGAGTGTTTCGGCTTTGAGTTTCATATACAGCGAATAACCGCCCTTGCCGCAACGCGCCGTGCCGTTGACGATCTCAATGGTACGGTCGGTGACGCGATCCAGAAAATAGCGGTCATGCGAAATGATGATCGCGGCACCTTTGTATTTGAGCATATATTCTTCCAGCCATTCCACGCTTGCAATATCAAGGTGGTTGGTCGGCTCGTCCAACAACAGCAACTGCGGCTCACTGAGCAACAATTTTCCGAGGCTGAGTTTGGTGCGCTGACCGCCGCTGAGTGCAGTTACGGGCAAGGTGTGTTCGCTTTCGGGAAAACCGAGACCGACAAGACAGGAACGCGCTCTGTTTTTGTAAGTCAAGCCGCCTTTATTCTGGTATTCTTCTGTCAACTGTGCCTGTTTTGCGATCAGAGCATCGGTGTTGCCGTCGGCACGGTCGAGCGCTTCGTGCACTTCTTCAAGCTGCACTTCCATTTCTGCAAGAAAATCAAACACGGAAAGCATTTCCTCATACACCGTGCGGTTGCTGTCGCGGCAGGCATGCTGCTCTACAAAGCCGACCTGCGTACCTCTTGCAAAATAAAAACTGCCTCCCGTGGGTTCATGTTCCCCCGTCAGGATCTTAAACAGCGTGGTTTTGCCGCTGCCGTTTCTGCCGATGAGCCCGATGCGGTCGTTTTTGGCAACCTCAAAAGAGACGTCCGTGAGGACATCTCTGTGAGCGAATGACATTTTGAGATCGTTAACAGTAAGCAGTGACATGGTTTATACTCTGATTTCCACAATTTTCATATCGCCCTTTACGGAGAATTCACCGTAAGCGGCAGGAACGAAGATACAGGAACCGGCTTTCAATGCAACCGTTTGGTTTTTACCGGTCAGCGTGCCTTCCCCGTCGGTGACAAGCAGGCTGACAAAGGATGTTTCATCCGCCGTGCGTGTGCATTTTCCGTTCACGACCAGTGCGGTCATGGAAAAATATTCGCATTCGGCCAACAACTGTTGCGTTGCGCCCTCTACGGTGCACACTTCGCCCTGTGCGGAAAAATCACGTGCGGGCTTGCACAGATGCACAACGTCCAATGCCTTCTGCACGTGCAGTTCACGCTGCTTTCCGTCCTTGCCGACACGGTTATAGTCAAATACTCTGTATGTAACATTGGAACTCTGCTGCACTTCCGCAAGCAGAATACCGGCTCCGATGGCATGCAGTGT
Organism: Clostridia bacterium; assembly: GCA_017396895.1. Taxonomy (GTDB): domain Bacteria; phylum Bacillota; class Clostridia; order Oscillospirales; family Acutalibacteraceae; genus RUG806. Next base: position 2,719 of record JAFQKN010000048.1, on the reverse strand, counting down.
GCCTGCGGGAATAAAGCAGACGTCCCCCGGTTTTACGGCAACGCGGTTGCATTTTTCGAGCAAAGTACCCTGTTCGATCGCCGTGCGGCATTCTTCTGCGGTCAGATCGCCGTTGAAACCGTAGATCAGTTCGGCGCCCTCATCACAGTCAAGAATATACCATGCTTCGGTCTTCCCGTTTTCGTTTTCTACACGGCGGGCATATTCGTTTTCGGGATGCACCTGCACGGAAAGACGGTCTCTTGCATCAATAAATTTAACAAGCAAGGGGAAATCGGGCAGATCGGCACATTTTGTGCCCAAAACACTTTTTCCGTGTTTTTCCACAGCCTGCAAAAGCGTCAGACCGTCGTCCTCGCCGCCGCAGACCACACTCGGTCCGTCCTTATGCGCGGAAAGCATCCACGCTTCGGCAATGTTACTGCCGTCGGACACAAAACCGTATTTTTCTTTCATGCTGTTACCGCCCCAGATGATCTCCTTGAGCGCGGGTTGCAGATTGAGTATTTCCATATCCACCCATTCCTTTTCCTGAATATGGGTTGAGTATACCTTATTTTTATTTATTTGTCAATCACCCCGACAGCCTCCCACAATCTTCGCAAGACCGCATTTTTGCATCCGCCGTTTTTGTTGCAGTAAGGTAAAGTCGTACAGATCACGCTTTTTGTGCCGTTGTGATAAACGGTTTCTTCCATGACGATGTTTTTTTCCAACACACAGCAATATTGTTCGTAAGACTTAAAATGTTTCTTCAATGTAATCACCCATTGTATTATACGGTGTTGTGCTCGCAAATAAACGCAGGAATTGACGATTGCGCAGAATTTCTTTTCACGTGCAGAGACAATTGCGAAATACAACAAAATATTATTGACAAATTGTATGCTATTCTGTATACTGTTACTATTATTATTTGAAAGGAGAACTCCAAAGTGGACGTTCCTATACGATCGTGGATCTTACTCAATGCTTCCGTTGAAGCGCAGGCCGTAGCCGCATCTTCAGGTGTCGGCAGAGAAATTCTCACAAAAATCATTGTTTTGTTTATTCTGATCCTTGTCAATGCATTCTTTGCGATGTCTGAAATCGCAATCATCTCACTTAATGACACAAAAATGCAACGCATGGCCGAAGACGGTCACAAAAAAGCAAAACAAGTGTGCAAACTCACCGAGAATTCTTCACAATTCCTTTCCACCATCCAGATCGGTGTCACTTTGGCAGGTTTCCTGACCAGTGCAACGGCGGCATCTTCGTTCGTTCCGCTGTTGAGTCCATTTGTTCAATCCATTTTGCCTTCGCTCAGCCCGTCGCTGATCGAAAGCATTTTAATGGTCCTCATCACCATCGTCATTTCCTACTTCTCGTTGGTGCTCGGCGAACTGGCCCCCAAACGCATCGGCATGATCTATGCGGAAAAGGTTTCGTTCAAAGTCATCGGCATTCTGCTGGTGATCGCAAAAGTCACCAAACCGTTTGTCAAAGTGCTGGCTTTTTCCACAAACCTTGTTGCCCGTCTGTTCGGCGTGGATCCCAATGCAGACGAAGAAGAAGTCACCGAAGAAGAAATCAAAATGATGGTGGATGTCGGTGAAGAAAAAGGTGTGATCGAAGATATCCAGCGCGATATGATCAACAACATCTTTGAATTTGACGATCTCAACGCCGCAGACATCATGACGCACCGCGTAGACCTCACCTGTGTAAATGCGGATGCACCGTTGGATGATCTTCTGCGTAAAACTTTGGTTGAAAGCGGTTACTCCCGCGTTCCTGTTTACGAAGACGATTTAGACTCCATCATCGGCATTCTGTACGTCAAAGATCTGTTCCAGTACATAGCCGAAGAACTGCCTGCAGGTATTACGCCGCGTCACGTGATGCGCGAACCCTATTTTGTTCCCGAAACAAAGCCTTGCGGCGGATTGTTCCGGGAGATGACCGATCAGCGTATTCAGATTGCCGTTGTGGTGGATGAATACGGCGGCACGGCAGGCATTGTCACCTTGGAGGATCTGCTTGAATCCATCGTCGGCAACATCCGCGACGAATACGACTTCGACGAAGAAGAAGAAATCAACCAGATCAACGAAACCACGTTCACCGTGGACGGAAGTACGTCCATTGATGAGTTGGACGATCTCATCGGTGTCAAATTGCCCGAAGGTGATTTTGACACGGTGGCCGGATTTGTTCTGTTCCAACTGAAAAACCTCCCCATCGGCGGCGAAGTGTTCGATTACGAAAATCTGCGCTTTACCGTAACGGAAGTGGAAGAACGAAGAATCTGCGAAGTCAAGATCGAAATCCTTCCCGTAGAAAAATCACAGGACGAAGACGAAGAATAACACACAAGGTTATTATTACCACAGTTCAAAAAAAACCGAAAATATTAACAGGTATTATTCCGCAGCAACTCAATTGCGCAAATAATACCTGTTGTTTTCTTTTTTCAGCATATAAAATGTATACGATGCATTTTTTACAGTTTTTTTACGAAAAGTCGGGGGATTGTGAAAAAAGACAAATTATGATTTAGCGGTTCATTTAATATGTGACTTTATGATGTCGTCATCCATTAAAAGTTTTGGTCAAGCTTTTCTTAAAAGCTTGCGGAGTCGGGAGGCGGAGCCTTTCGTCGCCCGTCGCAACGGGCGAAATCCCCTTATGCTTCAAAAAGCGCAGGATGGTTTTAGGAAACCCTCGCCGGGGGTTT
>JAFQKN010000047.1 GCA_017396895.1 Clostridia bacterium | reverse complement strand
TGCTTTTTTCTTGCTTCTTGTGTTATCATATTCATGAGAAGTACTTCTTTCTTACGGTAAATGTTTTGTGGCAGATTCATTATACCATATTTTGAAGTTACTTCTCTTTTTTATTGGGTCATATCATTTTAACACATACATTTGAGCCAAAAATCAATCATGTAACAGGAATTCATGCTTACCTTCAATGACACCGCTTGCTTTGTTAAAAAGAACGGTTCCGTGTTTGCCTATCAATTGTATTGCCGCACCGCAATAATCAACATTCTTCTCTGTGCTCTTGAACGGGATTCCGGCAACAACGGCATCGCAAGGTTGCCCGAGATCGTCCCATTCATCGCCGATCGGACAAAATCTCGATTGATGCATATGACCGAATAACAACAAATGCGGGCGAATGTGTTCGCGTAATAAGTTTGCCCACTGAGAATAAATATCTTTCTCAATGTTAAAAGGCGGCTCAAAGGTGTGTGTAAACGGAATGTGGCAGATAATGAGTTTATATTCGATGCCGGGGGCATCATATTCGCTTTTTGCTGATGCGACTACCTTTTCCAAAAACTGCGTTTCCTGCAAACGGAAGTTGTGAAAGCAGATCGTATTTCCGTATTCCTCATTCGTATCCGATTTATCCTCTCCGCAATCCAGTACCAGCCCCCATACCGAGCCGACGCGGAAAGTGTAATAAGTTTTTCCCATATATGTCGGTGTATATAGGCCGAATTCCTCTGCGTGAATCCCCCTTGTATCATGATTGCCGCGTGAAAAGACAACCGGAATTCTGCCTTTTGTTATTCCGGAGGCTATTCGATATACAGAGTTAAAATTCTCAATATCTCCGCTGTGGTTCGGTATATCTCCGTTCAATATAAGCAGATCAAGATCATCACCGAAATATGAACCTGCCTTGACAGGCTCTGCTTCAAGATTGTGTGCATCGGAAAGCAGATAAATATTTAGCTTCCCGCTTACGATCGGCTTAAATGTTACGGTAAACCTACGTTCATCTTCACTGATTGGAAAATACGGCCTCCTGTCAATCATCAAGCGATAGGAAACCGTATATTCTTTATAGTAATCCAATTTATCCGTCGGTACGAGAATTCGATGGATATTTATATTTGATCGCAGTATGCCGTTGGAATCATCAAAATATGTATTTTCTCCGACTTGAATCCAAACAATCGCGCTCGATTTAAATGGAATAAAAATCTGATATTCATTGTTAACAGCAAAGACCGTCGGATAACATGCAATGCAATCAGGTAATACGGTATGCATAGTAAATTCTCCTTTTTTATTACATTATATCAATGCTCTTTGATTCAGTCAATAAGGTACTTGTAATCACAAATAAGATATGATACGATAACAACGAGGTGATTACAGATGAAATGGATGATCGCATCCGATATTCATGGCTCTGCATTTTACTGCAAAAAACTTCTAAACGCTTACCGTATTGAAAAAGCGGACCGTTTTTTATTGTTGGGAGATATTCTCTATCACGGTCCGAGAAATGATCTTCCTACGGATTATTCCCCCAAAACGGTGATAGAGATGTTGAATGAGTTTCAAAATGATATTCTGTGTGTCCGCGGCAATTGTGATACTGAGGTTGATCAAATGGTTTTGCAATTCCCGATCCTTGCAGACTTCTGCATTTTGAATTACAAAAAACATTTGATTTTTGCAACGCACGGTCATATATTCAACACCGAGAATCTACCCTGTTTACATGAAAATGACATTCTTTTACATGGGCACACGCATGTTCCTGCCTGTGTAAAAACAGCAGGAGTTTACTACCTGAATCCGGGTTCGGTATCTATTCCAAAAGAAAATTCTTTACACGGATATATGATTTTTGAAGACGGGATGTTTCAGTGGAAAGATTTTTCGGGCAACTGCTACAAAACATTTGATTTGAAAGGTGTATAATTATCATCATAGCAATTGACATTGACTTCAAACTATGTTAAAATATTATCAATTTGCAGATGCAAATCATTTTACAAATAAATGTCTACGGACATAAAATCAGGAGGAAAAAATATTATGGCTCGTTTTACCCTGCCCAGAGATCTGTATCACGGCAAAGGCTCCCTTGAAGCTCTCAAAACTTTTGTCGGCAAGAAAGCAATCATTTGTGTCGGCGGCGGCTCCATGAAGCGTTTCGGTTTCCTTGATAAAGCGATTGCTTATCTGCAGGAAGCAGGCATGGAAGTACAAGTTTTTGACGGCATTGAACCCGATCCTTCCGTAGAAACGGTTATGCGCGGCGCTGAGGCTATGCTCAAATTTGAACCCGATTGGATCATTGCAATGGGCGGCGGCTCTCCTATTGACGCGGCAAAAGCAATGTGGATTAAATATGAATATCCTGAAGTAACGTTTGAAGATATGTGCAAAGTTTTCGGCCTTCCCACTCTTCGTCGTAAGGCTCATTTCTGTGCAATCTCCTCTACGTCTGGCACTGCCACCGAAGTTACCGCTTTCTCAATTATTACGGATTACTCCAAAGGAATTAAATATCCGATCGCTGACTTCGAGATCACTCCCGATGTTGCCATCGTCGATCCCGATCTTGCAGAAACCATGCCTCAGAAACTGGTTGCTCATACCGGTATGGATGCTATGACTCATGCTGTTGAAGCTTATGTTTCCACCGCCAACTGCGACTATACCGATCCTCTTGCTTTGCATGCAATCAAGATGATCAAGCGTGACCTCGTTGAATCTTACAACGGTGATATGAGCAAGCGTTCTTCCATGCACAATGCGCAGTGCCTTGCAGGTATGGCATTCACAAATGCACTTCTCGGTATTGTTCACTCCATGGCACATAAGACCGGTGCTGCATTTGAAAAATACGGTGCTCATATTATCCACGGGGCTGCGAATGCTATGTATCTTCCCAAGGTCATTGCCTTCAATGCAAAGGTAGAATCTGCTGCTGTTCGCTATGCTGAAATTGCTGACTTTATCAATCTCGGCGGTGAAACAGTTGAAGAAAAGGTTCAGCTTCTTATTAAATATCTTCGCGGTATGTGCGATGATCTGAAGATCCCGCACTGCATCAAGAACTACGGCGATGACAGTTATCCCTGTGAACAGGGCTTTGTGCCTGAAGAAGCATTCCTTGCTCAGCTTCCCGAAATTGCAAAGAACGCAATCGGAGATGCCTGCACAGGTTCCAATCCGCGTCAGCCCAGCCAGGAAGAAATGGAAAAACTTCTCAAATGCTGCTACTATGACACGGAAGTTGATTTCTGATAGATCATATTAACAATTTGTTCGGATGGTACTTCGGTATCATCCGATTTTTCTTTGCAAAAAAACTGCCCTTGTACGAAACCGTTCCGTACAAGGGCAGTGCAAATAAAGTTATAGTGCAAACGCAATGGAAATCTCTTTATTTGCTGATTACAGTATTTGTGAAAAAAAGTGAATTATACATTTCAGACCAAAGAAATTTGTTCACCTGCGTCCTCAGGTGCAAGCGTTGCGCCGGCAGAAGGAAGTGTTTTTGTACGGTAGCGCGAAGGTTTAACAAAAGCCCCTTCTTTGTATGCAACAGCAGAGAGCAAACGATGTCCTTTTTTGAGTTTCATAACGGCGACACCTTGCGTATCCTTGGTTGTTTTAGAAGCGATGACGGCAGAATTCATCAAAAGAATGCGTCCGTTTGAAGATGTCAAAACAAATTCAGCGTCTTGCGTTATATGTGCAAATGAGGCAATTTCGGACTTGTCCGAATATGCTTTAAGCAGTTTCTTTCTGTTGGTTTTCGTCTCATAGGATGAAAGTTCAACCTTTGCAACTTTACCGTTTTCAAAGAAGAACAGCATTTGACCGCTGTAATCCTTTGTTACGGCCATATAGATCGCATATTCTCCATCATCCATCTTCAATTTTGAAGCGACGAAATCACCGAGGACAGATGCCTTGCACTCCTCAAAATCATTGCACTTCGCTTTATATACCTGTTGCTTGTTTGTGAAAAATAACAGATCGACATTGTTTGTCGTCTCAAAACTCAGAAGAATTTCGTCGCCTTCCTTGAGTTTATGATTGTTACCCATTCGCCATGATTGCGGTGTGATCTTCTTGAAATAACCTTCTTTAGTAAAGAATACCAGTACGGGATAATCGGGGATTTCTTCAACAAAATCAGAAACTGTGTCTTCAACTTCATAAATGATCTCTGTTTTGCGATCTTGACCGTACTTTTTGATCACGTCATTCAATTCGTTGACGATAATCTTCTTGATTCTTCCCTTTTGTGCAAGAATGTCCTCCATGTCTGCTATGTCTTTTTCAAGTTGTTCAACATCTTGCAAACGCTTGAGAATATACTCACGGTTCAAATGTCTTAATTTGATTTCGGCAACGTATTCTGCTTGAATTTGATCTATGCCGAAACCGATCATCAAATTCGGCACGACCTGACTTTCTTCTTCCGTTTCACGAACAATACGGATTGCTTTATCAATATCAAGTAATATTTTCTGCAAAGCCTTCAGCAAGTGCAGTTTATCTTTTGCTTTATGAAGATCAAAATAAACCCTGCGCTGTACGCATTCGGTCCTGTATGCGATCCATTCCTGCAACAGCTCTTTAACACCCAATACCATCGGAGTGCCTGCGATCAGCACATTAAAATTGCAGGGAAAAGAGTCCTCAAGCGGAGTCTTTTTAAACAACATCTGCATCAGTTTATCAGGATCCACACCGCGTTTGAGATCGATCGTAATTTTGAGACCGGATTTGTCGGTCTCATCACGAATATCACTTATTTCACGCAGTTTACCCGACTTTGCAAGATCAATAATTTTATCAATAATGGCCTCACAAGTCGTTGTTGCGGGAATCTCTTTAATGTCGATGCAATTGTTTGATTTATCATACTCATATTTTGCGCGAAGTCGAATCGGACCTCTGCCGGTGGCATATACTTCTGCCATTTTCGCCCGGTCATAGATCACCTGTCCACCGCCGCTGAAGTCAGGCGCGAGAAGTGTTTCAAGCACATCATGATCGGGATTTTTGATAAGCGCAATGGTCGTTTCGCAGACTTCACGCAAGTTAAAAGAACAAATATTGCTTGCCATGCCGACAGCGATACCCATATTACTGTTAACAAGAATGGACGGAAATGTGACGGGAAACAGGGTGGGTTCCGTGGTCGTATTATCATAGTTAGGAACAAAGTCAACTGTATCCTTGTCAATATCGCGGAACAGTTCTGCACAAAAACTCTCCAGTTTTGCTTCCGTGTAACGCGATGCAGCATATTGCATATTTTTAGAATATGCTTTACCGAAGTTACCCTTTGAATCAACATACGGGTGCAAAAGGGCTTCGTTTCCGCGAGTGAGTCGAACCATGGTTTCATAGATCGCTGCATCACCGTGCGGATTCAGTTTCATTGTGCTGCCGACAATGTTGGCGGATTTTGTGCGTACACCGGTCAAAAGTCCCATCTTGTACATCGTATAAAGAAGTTTACGATGAGACGGCTTAAATCCATCGATTTCGGGGATCGCACGCGACATAATGACGCTCATGCAATACGGCATATAGTTCAGTTCAAGCGTTTCGGTGATTAACTGATTTTCAACAATGCCGGCACCCTGAATGTGTGCACGAGGATCGATCGATTGATTGTCATCCTGTTTTTGTTTCTGTTTTTTTGCCATGGTATCCCCTCCTCTCAATAAATATCGGCCAATTCGATATAAAGATGTCCGAATTCGGCAATATGCTGTTTTCTGCCGGCAAGATTGTCGCCGAGAAGCATTTCAAATGTGTCATCTACCATGCTCAGATCGGAATTCGGCTCAACCTTGATGAGTCTTCTCGTTTTCGGATTCATTGTGGTCAGCCACATCATATCGGCATCGTTTTCACCGAGACCTTTGGAACGCTGAATTGTGTATTTTTTGTCACCGATCTGTTCCAATGCATCCTGTTTTTCTTTTTCTGTGTAACAGAACCAGGTCTCATCTTTACAGGTGATTTCGTAAAGCGGAGACTCCGCAATGAATACTTTCCCTTCCGTAATCAAGGAAGGCATCAACGCATAGAACATAGATAAAATAAGCGTTCGGATCTGAAATCCGTCAACGTCCGCGTCGGTACAAATAATAACTTTACTCCAACGAAGATTGTCAATGTTGAATTCTGCAACGCCTTTTGCGGATTTGTCTTTGATCTCAACACCGCAGCCGAGAACCTTAATGAGATCTGTTATGATCTCGCTTTTGAATATTTTACTGTATTCCGCTTTCAGACAATTCAAAATCTTACCCCTTACAGGAATAACAGCCTGGAAAGATGAATCCCTTGCCTGCTTACAGGCACCCAATGCCGAGTCACCTTCCACGATAAAGATCTCGCGTTCCGAAACATCTTTGCTGCGGCAATCTACAAATTTTTCAACACGACTTGCCATGTCGTTGCCGGCGGTCAATGTCTTTTTCAAATTCAGCCTTGTTGCTTCCGAACGTACACGCGACCTCATGTTAATTAGCACACGATCCGTGATTTTTGTTGCGTCAACCGGGTTTTCAATGAAATAAATCTCCAGTTGATGTCTGAAAAATTCAGTCATCGCCTCCTGTATGAATTTATTGGTGATCGCCTTTTTTGTTTGGTTTTCATAAGAAGTCTGTGTTGAAAAAGAAGATACGACCAACACAAGACAGTCTTCAATATCCTGGAATGTAATCTTTGAATCTGTCTTGGCATAGCGCCCGTTTTGTTTCAGATAAGCGTCGATTTGTGAAACAAATGCACTGCGCACAGCTTTTTCGGGTGCTCCGCCGTATTCAAGATAGCTTGAATTGTGATAATATTCTTTCAGTTGGATTTTTTCGGAAAAAGATACAGCAACGTTGATCTTCAATTTGTAATCCGGTTTATCCTCACGGTCACGACCGACACGTTCAGCGTACCAATATTGAACCGGAACAATTCCTTTGTCGGAAATGAATTCATTTACATAGTCTTCAATACCGTGTTCATATATATATTCAAAAGTTTCAAATCTGGTCTCTGTGAGTTGATTCTTTAATATGAATCGTATTCCGGGGTTGACAACAGACTGTCTTTTCAGTGTATCTTGAAAATATTCAAGCGGAATTGCGATATCCGTAAACACCTCAAGATCGGGACGCCAGCGGATACGCGTGCCGGTGTCTCTTTTGGTATAGGCTTCTTTGTGCAGACCGCCGATGTTCTCACCGCGTTCAAAATGCAACTTATAAAGAAAACCTCCGGAATGTATTTCAGCATCCATATACTCTGAAGCGTACTGTGTAGAACAGAGACCTAAACCGTTCAAGCCGATTGAGAACTCATAGCTACCGCCTGAGTTTGTGTCGTACTTGCCTCCTGCATACATTTCACAGAACAGCAATTCCCAATTGTAACGTTCTTCATTATTGTTGTAATCAACAGGCATTCCTCTGCCAAAGTCTTGTACTTCAATACTTCTGTCAAGATAACGAGTAACTACGATTTTTTCACCGTAACCTTCACGTGCCTCGTCAACGGAATTGGAAATAATTTCAAAAACGGAATGCTTGCAGCCTTCCAAGCCATCGTCGCCAAATATTACGGCCGGTCGTTTTCTGACACGGTCAGCGCCTTTCAATGAAACAATGCTGTCATTTCCGTATGTTGCTTTTTTTGCCATTGGAATCCTCCAAAAATAAATTCATTATATTATAATACACCATTTTCGTTTTAATCGTCAAGCGTTAATTTTGCAGAAATGTTATTATACAATATTGTGGCAACTTGTATAATATTAAAAAAATCAAAAAAAACTCAAAAAAGACTTGACTTCTGAGGAATGTTGTGCTAATATAATCGGGCACGAGAAACACGGGCACTCATTAAACACGAAAGGGCGGTAACAAAATGCCTTGGTATGAATATCTCTTCGGAGCATTTATGATTGTTTTGGCTATTGCAATCACTGTTCTCATTCTTCTGCAACAGAGCCGCAATTCTGGTTTGTCCGGTGCTATCGCCGGTGGGGCCGATAATTTCTTCGGCAAAAATAAAGCAAGAAGTGCAGACGCAAAACTTGCGAGATTCACTAAAATTCTTGCTGTTATCTTCTTTATTATTACATTGTTTGCAACTTTCTTCTTTGCATTTATGAAGGGAAAGTTAGGCATAGCTTGATCCAGTAGCTCAGCAGGCAGAGCACCTGCCTTTTAAGCAGGGTGTCCGGAGTTCGAATCTCCGCTGGATCACCAGAAAAATCCGAAAAGCTTTTGCTTTTCGGATTTTTTATTTTACTTTATAATGAACAGAGAGCTTGTAATGGAAAATAGTAGTATAACCATCAAACCCATAGCAAGAATCAGAACTGCCTTTCCCGAGAAGTTTGGATTGCCTCGACAAAGTATGCTGGTCCCCTCTTTAACGGGTACGATCATTTTCAACAAGGAATTCAGAGATCCGAATGCTTTTAGAGGACTTGAGGATTATTCACATTTATGGTTGATCTGGATGTTTTCCGAAAGTGTTTGCGATCATTGGTCTCCAACCGTACGTCCGCCGCGTTTGGGCGGTAATACACGTATGGGAGTGTTTGCTACTCGATCGCCGTTCAGACCGAATCCGTTGGCTTTGTCATGCGTAAAAATAGAAAGTATTGATTTACATACTGATAACGGTCCTGTTATTACTGTCAGTGGTATAGATATGAAGGATAATACTCCCATTTATGATATCAAGCCGTATTTACCCCATGTAGACAGTATTGCAGATGCAAAAGGAGGGTTTTCTTCTCAAACCGCAAATCAGGAGTTGGAAGTCGTATTCAAACAGAATGTTTTAGATGCAGTCCCATCTTCCCTTCTATCTGTTGTTGCGGACATTTTGATGCAAGATCCTCGACCGCACTATCAAGACGATGCAACGCGCGTATACGGTCTGATTTATGATCGCTATGAAATCAAGTTTACCGTTTCAAACAACACCGTGATCGTACAAAGCATAGATCATCAAAATTAATCTATGTATTTTTGTATGCAAAATTGAAAAATGAGAGCAGGAATAACACCGGCTGCGATAACTCCTTTTGCATTTTCTGTCAAAACAAAAAAGATGTGCATGGCTTCATAGTAATCCATCGTTCTTCCTGCTGACAATGCAAAATACATAGATATAATGTAAATCAATCCTGCAAAAGCAAATGATAATCCGATTGAAAGTTTTGTGATTTTATGAAAACTATACAGATATTCGATCAGTTCATTAAACATTTCGATGATCACCAACGATATGGTATCACATGACTGACGCATTCTTCAACGATTAAATATTTCCAACAGAGACTACAAATTGTAATTATTCTTAAAATTCGATTGCACAGTTCCATATCTTGTGTTATAATGCTATCAATGTTATAAAGGTGGTAACAATTATGAAGTGTCCGTTTTGCAATCATGATGAAAGCAAAGTAATTGATTCCCGTCCTGCCGACGATGGAATGAAGATCAGACGTCGAAGAGAGTGCATCTCATGTGCAAAAAGATTCACGACTTATGAAGCGATCGAGAGCATGCCGATTATTGTTGTGAAACGTGATAAATCAAGACAGGTTTTTGACCGACACAAACTGTTAAGCGGTATGTTGCGTGCGTGTGTGAAGCGTCCTGTTACGCTGGATGTTATTGAAAACGCAATTGATGACATTGAAACACAACTGCAGAATTCTTTGGATCGTGAGATCAGTTCCACGCAACTCGGTGAACTTGCACTGGAAAAACTGCGCGCAATTGATGAAAGTGCTTATGTCAGATTTGCGTCTGTTTATCGTGATTTCAAAGACATTAACTCGTTCCTTGATGAACTGAACAACCTTCGCACAAAAAAATAAAAATGAGCCGATTGTAAAATCGGCTCTGTCATTAAACGCAATGCAGATTAAAAACGAATTTTTTCCGTTGCTTTTTTCACCGGCAATGCTATCAGTGCGCCTGACAGTGCACCAATCACAGCCTCGGGAATACCGTTGGTCAACACCGTCATGCCGAGAATGATCGGCAGTGTTTTTCCGCTGCCATCGTCTACCAATGAAAAATACTCTGTGCCGAAAAACAGCCAAACGCCGCCGAGCACCAATAAAGTATTGGTGAGGCTTCCGAGCAGACCTGCCAAACCGAAAGAAATACTTTGCGGTAGTTTTGTTTTGGACAACGCATTGGCAATACAGTAGGTAACAATGCCGATCAAAATGCGCGGAACAAAACAGATCACCAGACTCCAGAAATTCCCCTTAAATTCACCTGCACTGTAAAATGGTGTGTAAATGAATGAAAAGATTCCGGGTGCTACGAATGACCAGTAAATGAAGCTACACATTCCGAATGCAAACCCCATGCCTGTACCGGCTGAAAAACCCAGCGTAAGTGCTGTTATGATAACAGGCACATGAGACAGAGTAGCACTCAGTGTTCCGATCGGTATCGTTCCGAGCGGAGTGAAGCAGACAATGATCTCAATTGCAAGAAGAATTGAGAACTGTGTCAGCATCAACAGTTTTCGTTTTTTTTGGTCGCGATTGTTTGTTTTCATTATTTTATCCTCCTTTGCTGTTGCTCCCTTGATGGGATGCAGCGCAATTAATGATGAAAGAAAACATTATATATTTTTATTGTAAATAATTCGTAGACCTTCCAATAAAAGATCCGGACAAAAAGTGTGTTCTCGTTTGCAGTGTTTTATGATTCCGCGAGCATGACCTCCTGTGATGACTACAGACATGATTTTTTGTCCGAGCGACTCCTCTATCCGATCACACATACCGTCCAACATGCAAGCGGTGCCGAGGATTATACCTGCCTGCATACTGGCAACTGTATTTTTTCCGTATGCCGGGCAAGTCGGAACATCAAGATTGATTGCAGGCAATTGTGATGCGGAAGCAGATAAGGTCTCAAGTGAGATGCGAACCCCCGGAGCAATTGAACAGCCGCAGTATGTGCCTTGCTCATCAAGAACACTGATTTTTGTTGCGGTACCGAGATCAATCACAACGCACGGGAGTTCATAGTGGTTGACAGCGGCTACCGCACCGGCCACAAGGTCCGCACCGAGTTGTGCCGGATTGTCGATTCGAATATTTAATCCACTCTTGATGCCCGGCCCGAGAACCATGGATTCAACATTACAGAACAGATTGATAGCCTGCACAAATGCACCGGTGATCTCGGGTACAACCGAACTTACTATGGCACCGTTTATGTCATCAGCAACAAAACGGTTTAATCTTGACATTGCATACAGATCAACTGCATACTCATCAGCCGTCTTTTTTCTGTTTGTATGTAATCTTGCGCGGTAACGCAATTCTTCACCGTCATAAATGCCGATGGTGATGTTCGTATTGCCGATATCGGCCGTCAACAGCATATGCAACGCCTCGCTTTCATGCACTGATTTTATTATAAAATTGAAATATATTTTTGTCAATACCAAGGAGTGATTTTTATGACTATCGGATTCATCGGATGCGGCAACATGGCACAACCTATTATCAGAAGTTTAATCAATACCGAAATGTATCAGTGTTCTGATGTTTTTGTGTATGATACTGACTCTGAAAAACTGCAAAATTTCTGCAACACAACAAAAGCAATAATGTGTAACAGTGAGAATGAAATTGTGCAGAATGCGGAAACTGTATTTATTTGTATCAAACCGCAAGGTTTTGCTGACCTTTTGCCGAAAATTGCTGAAAGCGTGAATCAGAATCAACCGTTTGTGGTTTCTATTGCAGCAGGTAAAGAGATCGCATTTATTGAAGGATTCTTTGACGACAAATGCAGAGTCGGACGTGTGTTTCCTAATTTGAATGCATCTGTATGTGCATCTGCGTCTGCATATTGTGTTAATCGCAATTGCGGTGAACAGGAACGTGACCTGCTTGGGAAAATCGTATCAGCATTCGGAACAGCACGTTATTTTTCGGAAGAATTGCTCGCACAATTCGGTGTTTTGGGCGGTTGCTCCCCTGCTTATACATTCATGTATATCAATTCACTTGCTCAAGCCGCTGAAAAGAACGGAATTGACCGTCAAACGGCGTTGGAAACTGCCATTCAGGCAGTTCTGGGCAGTGCATTGTATATGAAAGAATCCGGGATCGATCCGGAGCAACTGATCGATCGAGTCTGTTCTAAAGGCGGAACAACGATCGAAGGTGTCAATGTGTTAAGAAACAATGATCTTCCCGGTATTGTCTGCAACGCTTATGAAGCTTCATTGCGCAGAGATAAAGAATTAAGCGGACAAAAATGAGATATTTTCAGTAAATTTCAAACTTTTATAAAAAAAGGCTTGCTCTTTTAATAGTTTTATAATATAATATTCTATCGTGTGGAAACAATTGTTTCCGAACTTACATTATTTGTGATGAAAGGTGAAACACAAAATGGAAAAGAAGAAAACAGAACAAGATTATCGCGCAGAAAGAAAGGCAAGAATTGCCAAAAGTTCTGCAAAATCAAAAAAAGTAGGCGTTGATTCTTACAAAGTTGCAAAAGCTGTTATTTCAGTTATTTGTGTTGCTCTTGTAATTGCTGCTGCTGTCGGTATCTGCTTTGCATACGGAGTTCCGCAGAGAATGCTTCCTGCTGTTACGGTTGGTGACAGAACTTATTCCGTTGCTGAATATGAGTATTATTATACTTCTCTTTACGGCTCTCAGGCACAGTCATCTGCTCAAATGGCTGAACAGTACGGTTCTGCAGCCCTGCTTGCGGCTCTCGGTCAGTTTGATCACACCGTTCATCCTGAGAAACAGACAACAAAGTTGGATGACGAAACAACCGTAACGTGGGCAGAGTATTTCGACAAGTCCATCGTTGATATGTTCCAGTCGTATGAATATTATTTTGCTCAGTGCAAAGAACTCGGCATTGAACTTGATGATGATGATCATGCTGAAATTGATGAACTGATCGAATCGGTTAAAACTTATGCAGATACTTACAGTGTTTCCGTCACACGTTATCTCGGTTCTTATTACGGAAACGGTATGACAATGAAACTGTATCGCAATATTCTTGAAGATCAGAAACTTGCTGAAAAGTACATTGCTCATATGGAAGCTGAAAATGAAGCTGCTATTACCGATGAAGCAATTGAAGAAGCTTATAACGCAGATCCTTCTGCATATCAGGTCATTGACCTTCGTGTGTTCGGTATTTCCACAGACGGTTCTTCTGTCACAGCCGATAACGCTGAAAATGAAACTTCCTCTGACGTTGATACTGAAGCGTTGAAAGCCGATGCACTTAAAAAGGCTGAAGAATTCTGCGGCAAGATCACCGATGAACAATCTTTTATCGATCTTTCTGTTGAATATGCAGCTGAATCCGACAAGGAAGCATTTAAGAACGAATCTGCTACAGTTGCAAATCAGATCTCCAAATCCGTTGTTGCTGCCAATATTTCCGAAGAACTTTCCGAATGGCTCTTTGAAGAAGGTCGTGCTCACGGTGATAAATATTTTGTTGAATCCAATGACGGCGACTATGTATATGTTGTATTTGTTGTCAGACCTGCATACCGTGAAGATGCTCCCAAAGTTGACGTTAGACACATTCTTGTCTCCTATGAAACCGGCGTCAATCATATGAAAGCACACGAAACAGACGGCACCGAACATAATGAAGCAGCTATTTTTGCTGCTGAAGCAGACAAAGCGGCTGAAGAATTCGGACTTACTGTTGACTATGATTTTGCTGCAGCACAGAATTCCGCTTATACAAAAGATGTTGTCGATGCAACCTATTCCGCAACATATGACATCTATGAATCTTATCGTGAAAACGCAACGGAAGAAAACTTTGCAGAACTCGCAAATAACTACAGTGCTGACACTTCTTCCACCACAGCGTCTGAAACCGGCGACGGTGGCTTGTATGAGGACATCGCAAAAGGCTCCATGGTTGACAATTTCGATGCTTGGATCTATGACGAAACCAGAGCTGCAGGCGATGTAGGTATCGTTCAGACAGAATACGGTTTCCACATTATCTACTTCGTAGAACGCAATGAAAGAGCGGATTGGGAAGACACTGTTGTGGAATCTCTTGCAAGCAAAACGACTGAAGCGTTTAACGCAAAGATGGAAGAAATTCTTGCTGATGACAGCAATGTTAAAGAATCTGCATTCAAGAATTACGCTTATAACACCTCTATTGATTTGATTGAAAAGGTGTACGGCGGTAATTACTTTGAACTTGACTGATTAAACTTTTGAACAGATAAAGGCGGTAGTAACTTATTACTACCGCCTTTACTGCATTAAAAAGCACGGTACAATGTAGTTAATTGTACCGTGTTTTAATGTCGTCTATTCCCTTTTATTCGTTTGAAAGAGTTCTTATATACAATTTGAAGAAGCGCAATGCATCGGCAAGTGCAGATATCGGTATTCTTTCATTCGTTCCGTGTGTGCACAAAAGAAGTGAAGTATCAACGAGGAACGGAGAATAACGGTAAATATTCTCGCATACATCCTCGTAATGACAAGCGTCTGTACCGCCCATCACAAGATAAGGAGCAATAATACTCTTTGGATTCATGCAAGAACAAATATCACGTAATGCATCAAAACAGCGTGAATCGGTCGGTGAAATTTTTGAAGGATTCTTCCATCCGGGTTCACAGACAATTTCCACATTTTTATTGCGGATCACCTTTTTAAGATGTTTCATGACATCTTCTACCGTTTCACCCGGATACATACGGAAATTGACGTTGACGCTTGCCTTCTGCGGCAACACATTCGGAGCAGGACTGCCGCTTGCCATCGTAACACCTGTTGTTGTTCGAATCAAACTTGCTGCAGGCGGGATCATCTCCATCACTTTCTTAATAACAGGTTTCAAAACCGGCATATTGCACAGTACCATGCGCACGGGATAAGACGTGCGACGGCCAATAGAATCAAACAATTCCATGATCATCGGAGACAGTTCAGACTTAAACTGATGATTCTCAATATCACGAATCACTTCTGCCAATTCACCAATCGCTGAGTGCTTAGGAGGTTGAGAGGAATGACCGCCTTTCGCATTTACTGAAACGGTAAAATCTGCATAACCTTTTTCAGCAATGCCGATGCCTGCAAGCTGTGCATCAATGACACCTTTGATGTTTACCGGGAGAATTGCGCCGCCTTCATCGATAACGCAATCAAGATGAATACCGCGTTCTTTGAAGTAACGACACATTGCGATCGCGCCGGAGTGCTCAGAAGACATTACCTCTTCATTATGCCCGAAACAGAGGTATACATCTCGTACAGGTTCAAAACCTTCAGCCAGCAAGGATTCCACGCTCTCCATAACACCGATTAAATGGTTTTTCATGTCAAGCGCGCCGCGTCCCCAAATAAATTCACCGTCATCATACCCATCAAACGGCGGATACGTCCAATCTTCCCACGTACCTTCAGAAATCGGAACAACATCCTGATGCGACAACAAGGCTATCGGATCTAAATCGTCTCTTTTGCCTTTCCAACGATACAGTAAACTGCCTTGAACCGGTTCTTCCAATGAAAGATGCGCATGAACCAAAGGGTAACGTTCTTTCAAAAATGCATGAAATCGCTCAAAAGGTTCCCAATTCATATCATCAGGTGATTTTTCAGCGATGGTGGGAATCTTGATTGCATCAGAAAGATTTTTCTTAAAGCGTTCAATGTCAACTTCTTCGGCAATGTACGGTTTCAGTTCTCTTTTTTCGGGCTTGTACATAGCGGCACGTACTGCATTTGCTGCGGACAAGGCGGCAACTGAAGCTGTTACGGCAATAGCCTTTTTATTCATTATTTATCTCCCCTTTTGCTTTTTGATTTTTTATTCATTACTTCGTAACCCTTGATGATTCTGACATTATTCTTTCTGAATTTTTTTCCGCCCGGAACGAAAAAGAAATAACATCCGAAAACAGCCAATGCTACAAGAAAAACAATGACAATGATGATAAATACGGGATGCGTAATAATATCCCGAACTGATTGGATCAAAAATTGAGAATAACTGACTTCAACATCAAAAGAAGCAACAAGATCCACCCTGGCAATCTCTTCATCAGCATATAAAATAGCGGCTGTACCGAGAACATCACCTTTATGTATAGGCGCATCTACCTCTGTTTTTGTCAGCTCGGGAATGGCTTTGATGTATACGGATTCCGTGTCGATCCCCTCAGGAACCAATGCGCTTACATCCATCATCGGAACAAGGCTGACATAATCAAAATCAGCAGAATGGTTGACTTTTACTTCTCCGACAACAGTGGAGTTTTTAGCAACGACACGCAACTTTACTGTGTCAAAGAGCCAATCGTACAGTTTTGCCGTGTCCACCATTGCCGTGTTTTCGGTTTTTCCGTCTTCGTCATAATCTTTTTGCGGCCCGTTCAGTACCACACAAAGATAAGAATATCCGTCATTGGTAGCAGTTGAAACGGCATAACCGACATCGTTACTGTCAGTGGCAACCTTTCCGTTGATTACCTCAGAACAGTAATAATCACTGTAATTTGGATCCATGCAAAGGTTTGTAGTGTGCAAATAACGTGTCTCATAATATTTATTGGTGGCAGGCATTTTGTAATAATCCATACTTGCAATTTGTACAAAGTAATCATTATTCAAACAATCTTCATAAATCATTGCCATTTCTTTTGCGGTCGTGAATTGCTGCCCGTCTTTAAGACCGTTCGGATCTGCAAATACGGTGTTTTCGCATCCGAGAGACTTAACATAATCATTCATCTTATCTACAAATGCAGAAATGCTTTCACCGCCGAAATGGTAAGCCAATACATTACCGGCATCAGCGGCATTGGCTATCATCAAACAATACAGCAATTCCTGAACGGAAATTACTTCTCCGACAAGAATGCCGACTCTGGTGCACGAAACATTATCCAAAGGACGAATGGCATCGGATGCCGCCGTAATGGGCATAGTATAATCTTCACATTCATCAATAACAATGCGAGCCGTAACAATTTTCGCAAGTGATGCACAGTTTGCAAGAACATCTGAATTTTTGTCGTATATGACAGTTCTCTCAGCATCAAGACTGTACATATAAACGATCTCAGAATGCGTATCTTTTGCTTTTGTAAATGCTGCTTCACAAAACAAAAGACCGTTTGTGAGAAAAATGCAGATTGTTAATAAAAAAACGAATAATTTTTTCATGGACAAACACCGCCAAATGTAGTATGATATAGAAAAGTAAACATGAGAGGATTGCATTTATGATATATGTGACCGGAGATATGCATGGTGATGAAAGCCGCTTATCAAAAAACAGACTTCGCATGATGAAAAAAGGTGACACGTTGATCGTATGCGGAGATTTCGGTTTTGTCTGGGATAACTCACCAAAAGAACAAAACATCAGAAAAAAACTTGAAAAAAGAGATTATACGATATGCTTCGTAGACGGAACACATGAGAATTTCTCTTTGCTGAAAAACTTTCCCGTTGTTGAATGGAACGGTGGGTTGGCTCACAAAATACAATCTAATATATACCACCTTATGAGAGGGCAAATGTATACTATTGAAGGCAAAAAAGTCTTTACAATGGGCGGTGGAGAGTCTGCGGATCTTGACATACTCGACATTGACAGAACTGAAAATGACCGGGCTGCCATACCGACCGACAGAGAAATGCTTGACGGGGTAAGCCGCATGGAGCAAAACGGATTCAGTTGTGATTATATTATTACGCATGAACCGCCTGCAAAAGTAAAAGAGTTTCTCTTACTCGGAGAGAACACCCCTTTGCATATCACCGCTTTAAGTGCATATCTCGATGAATTGCAATCACAATGCGAATACAAATGCTGGTTCTTCGGAAGCATGCACATGGATAAATTCATTTCCGATTCACAGAGAGCCGTATTTAAGATTGTTGTAAATGCAAAAACAGGAGAACGGCTTTAATTCAATGCTAACAAGCCCTGCACCGCTTCTTGCGCAGTGTAACCGCCCGGAGTCCGCTCAAAATTTTTAACAGGTGAAGTCCAGCGAGAGCAATATTCGGTCGCCTGCGCTTCTGTGATATTGATCTTAACGTTTGTGAGACCTGTAATAACAGACAGTATTTCATTTTTATCTGTATGCAATAATTCACACACCGCTTCGAGTCGATCGAAGCGGTATTCTTCAGTTTTTTCCATTAACTGCGGATGAAATGCAGTACAAGCCTTTCCGTGTGAAATGCCGTATTTTTCAGTAAGAATATAACCTGCTGTATGCGGAAACGCAGTACCTGTCACATTGATAGCAAGTCCTGCATATAAAGATGCTGTATATAATTCTTCTCGATGTTTTTCATCAGGTTGAACGCCCGGTGCATTAAAAAAGGTTACAAGATTCGGCCAAAGCAACTCCAACGCACGAATTGCATACAGTGATGAGATATCATTGGCTGTTTCGGCAAAATAAGATTCAAATGCATGTGCATATGCATCCAATGCAGTGGAAACGCTTACATCGTAATCAGCAGAACAAGTGTATTTCCAATCGCAAAAAGCGACATCTGCATAACAATCCGCACCGGAAATGCTTTTTTTGAAACCGTGAATGTCGGTCAATACAGAAACACCTGTCACTTCGCTCCCCGTTCCTGCTGTTGTTCCGACAAGATATAAAGGTAAGTGAGCAGCAGGTACAGATCTTGTATAAATGGATCTTGCATCCAGACTACTGTCAGCGGCAAAAATGGCAACGGCTTTCGCGGCATCCAGAGCAGAGCCGCCGCCGATACCGACTATAAAATCAGCTTGGAATTCCCTTGCCCTTTTCCCTGCCTCAAAACAATCTGTAACCAAAGGATTTTGCTTGATCTTATCAAAAATCTCATATTTAATTCCGCACGAGTTGAGAACGGCGCAGACATCCTGCAGTGCCCCGCTTTTTACGGCACTGTTTTTGCCGGTTACAAGTAAGCATCTTTTACCTGCTTCTTTCAAAATATTTGCATTGTTTTGGACACAGGATTTACCGCAAATGACACGTACGGGCATAAAACAGTTGAGATTCATAATCAAATCAATACCTCACAAATATTTCTAACGCAATCTATTATAATAAATGTCGATTAAAAAGTAAATCCTTTTTAAATATTTTATTTATATCTTGACAAATACTTAACAAAGGAATAAAATCATAAAAAAGATTTGAAAGGCAGGGCAAAACATGGCAAAATACATTCTTTCTCTCGACCAAGGAACAACCAGTTCAAGAGCCATTGTATTCAACCGCAAGGGTGGTATTGTTGCAAAAGCGCAACATGAGTATCCGCAGATCTATCCTAAGG
>JAFQKN010000046.1 GCA_017396895.1 Clostridia bacterium | reverse complement strand
CAGACGGTGATCGGGACACGGAATAAAACCGCCCATGGATGCCAGTCTTGTCAGACGTTCGATTTCTTTGTCCACCGCCGCTTTGTCCTTGCGCAATGCGGTCTTATCCATACCGCCGACACCGAGCATTCCCTTGCCGTATTTTTTTCTTGCAGGCTCAAACTGATCGCCCCAGACGCCGATCTCGATCGGGAACATGGTGTTGACACCGTTGTTGAACCATGTGGGCAACAGTTTCTCGGTCACACCGTCACAGTCCAGAGAGATCACGTCAATGCCGTAAGCATGACACAGATCGTTGCGTTTTTTATAGTGCTTTGCACACAGTTCGTCAAAAAGTTCGGGTGAAAGCAAAGGGCCGTTTTTGAAACAGATATCTTCCCAATAATGCGCAAAATCGAACTTTGCACCCGTTTCCAGCACAGCCTTGACACACTGATACTGCATATCGGCGAAGGTGTCCACGATGTCGGCAAACAGGTCTTCGTCTTCGTCATACATAAGATAACTCATGCCGACCACACTCGTCATATTGCGGATACTGCCCAGCACACTGCCGAGATTCAGTCCGATCGGTCGGCTCCGATCGCGTGTTTCGTTGAAGGTGCGGAAATATTCGACATTCACGCGGTCGGGTGAATACTGCATCTTCGGTCGGTAAAGCGTTTCAAAAGCCTCTCTGTCCTTAAGCAGATAATCATCCTCCGACGGAATGGATGTAGCACCGGGCTTGATGCGTTCAATGAGTCCGTCACCATTCTGCACACGGCGACTGCCGTCAGGCAACACACCCAATTCCTTGTGCTCAAACCCCGGTTTTAATCCCATGTGCGCCCCTGCGGTGCATGACCAGTTGAAATCCCAACCGATGAGTTTGTCCAGTTCCCTGTCCTTTTCATTGCCGTCATAATTGTGTTCAGCAAGGTGTGCGGGAATCTTCCCCTGCTGTGCCCATTCGGTGAGAAGTTCCCCCCAATAACCGAAATGTACGGCCGGCAAACGGTCAACGGGCTTGTAATGCAGAATATTCATGGCTCGTTCGCGATTTGTCATACATTCAACCTCCGCGTTCTTATAGATTCACTATAACATATCTTATTTTTTCATGCAACAAAAAAAGTGTTTCTGCACACAGGCAAAAACACTTTTTCTTCTTATTGCATGATTCTTTTCAGCAAAGCCGCACAGCCCTGTTCAATATCACGGTAGCAGGTTTTAAAATCCCCCGTAAACCACGGATCGGCAACATCCCTTGGGCGGTCGGTAAAGTCCATCAGTTTGCAAACCTTTTTCTTCGGATCACCGCCGAGAATATGCATCGCATTGCGGATATTGTTTGAGTCCATGCAGATGAGAAGATCATAGTTTTCGTAATCCGCTTTTTTCAGTTGCACACTGCGCTTTTCACTGCAATCAATGCCGTGTTGCGCCAGTTCTTTTGCCGCAGGCGGATAGACAGGTTCGCCCTGTCCGTTCCATATCGTTTCGGTGCTTGTGGCACAGGACGCCACAAAAACACGGTCAGCCATACCGTTTTCGCTGAGCATTTTTTTGAACACAAACTCCGCCATGGGGGAACGGCAGATGTTGCCGTGGCAGATGAATAAAACACTTTTTATCATTACGCAAACTCCGTTTTTTCTTACAGCATAGCACAAAAAGTTGCATTCGGCAAGTGCGTTCATCCTGAACATCTATTGAAAATTTTTGTGGATTTCTGTAATTATTTTCAATAGAAATCCTTATATGCAGATAAAAATCAGCCGCACCCGAAAAAAAGGTGCGGCTGTAATGATGTTTGGTTTATTCCGAAAAATAGTTTTTCAAGTAAGCAACCTGTTGCT
>JAFQKN010000004.1 GCA_017396895.1 Clostridia bacterium | reverse complement strand
CCTTTACGGCGGCGAAGAAGCCTTTGTTGAGGAACTCAGCAAATTTATGAATGCCGCAAACATGATGCGCAATGCGCCCATTCCGAGCGACGGTTACTGGCACGGCAATGAACACGATCTGCACGCGGCCTACCTGTTCAGCGATGCGGGACAGGCACAACTGACGCAGAAATACGTCCGTTATGCACTCGATACCTATTATGCGACCGCACCCGACGGCATTGACGGCAACGAGGACGGCGGCGCACTGAGTGCATGGTACGTCTTGAGTGCGATCGGCATTTATCCCGTTGCAGGCTCGGACGAATACTGGATCGGTTCGCCTTGCGTGAACCATGCGGTGATCTCGCTGAGCAACGGCAAAACGCTGACCGTGGTTGCCGAAAATCAGGGTGAAGACAATGTATACGTGCAGAGTGTCACCCTCAACGGTGTGAAACTGACAAGTGCAAGAATCACCCATGAACAGCTTTTGCAGGGCGGAACGCTGACATTCGTATTGGGTGACCAACCTGCGGAAAACGGCGGTTTCGGCGCATAATACAAAGCAGAATACATGATAATCAAACACGCAAGCAGAGTCACCGACTCTGCTTGCGTGTTTTTTAATATTGGGTTGTAAGAACCATTTTTTTGCAACGGTTGAAAGAGCCGCAAAACAACAGCACGAAACGGTTTTTATTCAATATCGGAGTTTTGTTTGGATGGCGGCAGGGGGACAATCACGCAAATCAGGGGACAGTTCATGCGATTGCCGTTTGAATATCTGTTTCGACAATCACTTCAAGCCGTCCCCGTGATTGGCTGCTTTGCTCAACAACCCGCAATTCGCAAGGTTACTTCTCGTATCCTCTGAAGTTGTTGAACATTTCTTCGTGGTCTTTGAGCAGTTCTTTCTGTACCTGTTTGTCAACCATGCTGTCGGGCAGATCGAATTTGAGCAGTACAACATTGTCGGGTGCTGTGTCCTTGAGAACAATGGGTTCGTCCTTTGCCGCATACAGGTACGTCTGTGCATCATAGGTGCCGTCTATGTCTGTGGGGGCCAGCACGAGCGTGCGGTCGGCAAATGCCACCAATTTTGTCACATTGACAACGTACAGTTTCGTGTCACCGTCGTGTACGGTGAATGCGCCGTCACCCTCCAGGCACATATTGACCATAAACGGATTGTAGCCTTCCATATAGCGGTGGAAGTGGAAAAACGGATCTTCTTCGTCGGACATAGCGGTGCCGTCCACGCGGCTTACGCGTACAAGGGCGTAGTATTCGACGCTGACCTGCCATTCAAACACCATGTCACCGCTTGCGAGCGAGCCGCTGACGAGACGGTTACGAAGTTGTTCGGCAGGGACGACGCTTTCAAGGATGAAAATATAATCACCGCCCGTTTGCGTTACATTGATAAAAACTTCGTTTTCGCGGTCGGGAAGAATGAAGTAGTTTTCGTCTTTTGCAAGAATATCGTCGCTTTGTGCCCGTCTTGTCTTAAAATCCTCCACGCCGTCCGCTGTGCCTGCGTTTTGGGCTCTGTCAATCAGGTTGTCACGCCATTCGGGGCTGAGCACCGCCCATCTGCCTGCAATTCCGGATGCACCTGCCGCAACGGCAAGGCAGACGAACACCGTCATGACCGCCAGGACCGCCGCGGCCGTTTTGCGTCTTGCTCTTTGTTTTTTGTTGTGGGCGATCACCTGTTCGGTTACATCCGCAATCATTTCTTTATTCGTTTTCATCCAAAAAACCGTCCTTTCTCAATTGGTCTTTGAGCGCTTTTCTGGCTCTGGAAACAAGACTTTCGATGCTGTGTACGTTTTTGCCCAACATCAGCGCGCATTCTTTGTTGGACAAGCCTTCAAAATACGTCAGCCACAAAATCTCACGGTAGGCGGGATTGAGTTTTCCGAGCACCGTGTGCACCGCGTGTTTGCGTTCATCTGCAAAATACTGTTCTTCGACCGTCGGAGCATCGTCAGGGAGCAACACTGCGTCATCATAAGACAGCGGAACACTTCGTTTTTGTTTTTTGAGGTAACGCAGTGCTTCATTTTTGCCGATGGTGTACAGCCACGTTTTGAAGGAGGCGGTTGGTTTGAATCGCGGTTTTTTGATGAATATTTTTACAAATGTTTCCTGTGTCAATTCCTCCGCGAGTTGCGCATCTCCCACGATCGTCTGCAAAAACAGTTCCAGACCTGCGCGGTGTACCGTGATGATCTCTGCGATGGCATCGTTGTCGCCGTGCAAAAAACGGCGATATTGCTCTGCCGTGTTGTCCATCGTTTTGTCTCCTTTCCGAAAGGCAGAATCTAAGCGCTTTCACTTATTTTAACACCCGAATGCGAAAAACCTCACAGGAAAAAGTGAAAAATTAAAAAAAACGGTTGTTTACGGAAAGTTGGGGAATGTTGCTGTTAAATTATGATTTACCTTACCAACGGAACCCCTCAAACTCCTTGTCGCCCCTGAACGGGGAGTTGCCCGCAGGGCAGAGGGGTTCACCAAGTTTGCGCAAAGTCGGTCATTAACGTCTGATATTCCCGTCTAACCCCCTCTGTCACTTCGTGACATCTCCCCTGCCAGGGGCGACAAGGGG
>JAFQKN010000045.1 GCA_017396895.1 Clostridia bacterium | reverse complement strand
TCGTTTTCAGGTCGAAGATTTTTTACAGTGTGGATTTTTGGCGAGACAAGGCACAAAACGCAGAAAATCCTTTGTGGATTTTCGAGTATTTTAACGAAGTATCGGCGGAAATCCACCTGTAAAAAACGGGTTCGGATTATATCCGTCACCCTATCGTGAGGAGGAATTGAAATGCGGCAACAGGATTCGGACAACAGACTCCGCTTTATATTCGGTTTTATATATATGATGACCTGCGTATTTGTTTTATTCGGTGTGGTTTTCTTGTTTGTCAGCGGAAAAGCGAATCACATCGGACAAAGCCTGTTTTTTACTGTTTCAGAGCCCGTGCTAACGACCGATGAAACGGAAAAAGCGGAAACGCAGGCAAGCGAAGCGGTTTTAACGGACGTGCTTTCGGATGAGCAGTTGGTTGATTCTTTTTCGCAAAACGTGCAGACGCGAAAGCCTTTGCAGTATGTGACACCGAGAGATGTGACCGCTATGCAGGCGGATTATCTTGCCGTTTTTGCAGACAAAGAAACGGACGGCAAAGTGCTGGAGGATGATTTCAGCCGTTCGGGAGTGACCGATTGGGCGCAAAATGCCGCGGTTCGCAATGCAACGGCATCGAAATCTCCCGATTTTGAACAATTGTTGTCCGAAGGAATGCAATTGGAAAAATTTAATGAAAGTGAGCCTTTGGTGCTCATTTATCATACACACACAAGCGAGAGTTATCTTCTTGCGGATAACGGAGTTTTTTGGAATGCCTATCAAACGCATTCGCAGGAAGAAGACCGCAACATGGTGCGAATCGGGGAAGAAATTGCTGACGTGCTTGAATCTGCAGGCATTCGCACCGTACATGATAAAACCGTATATGACACGCAATATAACGGTGCTTACGCACGTTCGCGAGAAGGCATTATTGAACTTCTTGAACAGTATCCTTCCGTACAAATCGTTCTGGATGTGCACAGGGATGCATTCTATTATTCGGACACCAGCCGCGGAAAACCCGTTGCCGAGATCAACGGCAAAAAAGCGGCACAGATCATGATAATAAGCGGTGCCGAAGAAGGGCAGATCACCGATTTTCCCGATTGGGAATACAATCTGCGTTTTGCACTTGAATTGCAAAACACGGCAAGCACTCTGTACGACGGATTGATGCGGCCGATCTATTTTTGCCAGCGCAAATACAATATGGATATTATGAAAAATGCATTGCTTTTGGAGATCGGCAGTGACGCAAACACGCTGGATGAAGCATTGTATGCTGCGAATTTGTGTGCGCAGGCAATGGTGAAGATGATCGAAAAACATAAGTAATGATTGCAAAGCAAATCCGAATGTGCTATACTGAAAGAAAAAACACGGGAGGTTCCTATGTCTTTACCAGTTGCTTTGCAATTATATTCAGTAAGAAATGAAATGGAAAAGGATTTTGCCGCAACCGTTCAAAAGGTAGCCGCTATGGGTTATCAAGGGGTTGAATTTGCAGGTTTGTTCGGAAAGACCGCAGAAGAAGTAAAAAAAATCTGTTCCGAAGCCGGCATTGCGGCTGTTTCCGCACACGTGCCGTTGGACGAACTGTTGGCCGATCCTGCAGGAACGATCGCAACCTATAAAGAGATCGGTTGTCATTTTATAGCCGTACCGTATCTGCCCGAGGAACGCAGACCGGGTTTTGCCGATTTTGAGAAAACATTGGAAGAAATGGCAATGATCGGCGCGGAATGCAATAAGCAGGGAATGCAGTTGTTGTATCACAATCATGATTTTGAATTTGTAAAACTGGGCGAAAAATACGGTCTTGACGTGATGTATGAAACCGTGTCGGCTGACCTTCTTGCCACGGAACTGGATACCTGCTGGGTGAATGTCGGTGGTGAAGATCCCGCAGAATATGTGCTGAAATACAGCGGCAGAGCACCGGTGGTCCATCTGAAAGACTTTGTGATGCAGGGCAAGGAAAAGCCGCAAAAACTGTATGCGCTCATCGGTATCGACGATGACGAAGAACAGGCAAGTGAAGAAGCATTCAGTTTCAAGCCCGTCGGCAGCGGTGTGCAGGATATGCCCGCCATCCTTGATGCTGCCGTCAAAGCCGGTGCACAGTGGGTTGTTGTTGAACAGGATCAGCCCGATGCCGGACACACCGAACTGCAATGTGCACAGCTCAGCCGTGATTATCTGAAGACATTGGGCTGGTAATGAACATTCTGATTCTTAACGGTTCCCCGCGTGCAAACGGGAATACGGTACAGTTGATTGAAGCATTCAAAAGCGGTTTGCCGCAGGATGCTGTTTGTTTGCAGGTTGATTTGTATGACCTGTTGCCCATGCCTTGCGTTGCGTGCGGTGCTTGCATGGCTGAAAATATGTGTCGTTTTTCCGATCTGGATGAAACGGATGCATTTTTACACGAAGCGGATGTGATTGTCTGGGCGCTGCCTGTATACAATTACTCCGTTCCTGCACCCGTAAAAGCCTTGCTTGACCGTTTTCAGCGTTATTACGAGGCGGTCGATGTTCGTAAGGAAACGGTTTTTGAAAAGAAAGACCGTCCTGCCGTATTGTTGCTTTCTGCAGGCAGAACGGGGCTTTACAGTGTTGATATCATTCAAAAACAGTTGCAAAATGCGGGCAGATACGTTTCTTTTGAACTCAAAGAAACCGTTTTTGCCGCAAACACGGATGCACAACCCGTGCAGACGGATATTCTCACGCAGGCCGCCGACGTTGCGCAAAGAATAACATCATAATGAAAAAAGCGTACGGAGATGACGTCCGTACGCTTTTTTGTGTGCAAAAAAACTTGCATTTTCGGTCTTTTTATGATAAAATTTTTATTTGCAAAACAGAACGCAATGATTTAATAAGGAGAAGAAAAATGTTACGGTTTATTTTTGCATTCATTTTGTGTAAAGCATCGTATGCGGCTTTGCGGTTGATGGGCAGACGTGCGTCGCACACACCCGGACGAATTGCTTTGCATTTTTGCCCGAATTATATCCACTATTTGAAAAAACCCAAGCATATTCTTTGTGTGACGGGAACGAACGGAAAATCCACCGTCTGCAATCTTTTGGAAGATGCATTGCGTTCAAACGGTTATACCGTGCTGGATAATAAATTCGGTTCCAATACCGAAAACGGAATTGCGGTCACGCTCACACGCGGTGTCAGCATTTTCAACCGTTGTAAATATGACGATTGCGTGCTGGAAGTGGACGAACGCAGTTCTCCGCGTATTTTTAAGAACATTCATCCCGATTATCTGATCGTTGTGGATCTGTTCCGTGACTCCTGTAAGAGAAACGCGCATCCGGACTATATTTCCGACCTTATTACATCTGCCGTTCCCGATGATACGGTGCTGATCCTGAATGCGGATGATATCATCGGTTCGCGTGTGTGCATCAACGGCAACAACCGCCGCATTCATTTCGGCATTCTTCCGTTGGACGGTGAGGCCGCGGGGGAACCGAATATTATCAACGATGCAGGTTACTGTCCCGTTTGCGGTGCGGTTACCGAATTCGGATTCCGCCGTTATCATCACATCGGTCAGTTCCGCTGTCCTGTCTGCGGATTGCAAAATCCGTCTGCGGATCACATTGTTACCGCTATTGACAGAGAAAAGAACGAAATGTATGCCACTCATAACGGTGTGGCTTACACCTATCCGCTTATTCAGGCAAGTACATTCAATATTTACAATGAAATTGCCGCCATTTCTCTGTTGCTTGAACTCGGACTCAGCCCCGAACAGATCGCAGAATCCTTCAAGAATATAAAAGTTACGGATTCGCGTTATTATGAAAAGCAGATCGGGGACGTCAAGTTCATCAGCCACATGGTCAAAGGGTTGAATCCCGTGGCTTTCTCCGTTGTCAGCAACTATGTAAAACAGATCGACGGCGATAAATCCGTGTTTATGTTCTTGGATGACAGTGTGGATATCAAAACAGGTTCGGAAAATCTGACATGGTATTATGAAGCAGACCTTGAACGTCTGGCGGATGATTCCGTAAAGCACATCTATATTTCCGGGTTCCGTGCCGAAGATATGAAATACCGCCTTTTGTTGGCGGGTGTACCTGCCGAACGCATGACCACATTCCACGAACCTGCCGATATTACGGAAATAGCCGATTTCAGCAAAGCCCCGACATTTATTATGTTGTTTGAGCTGTATCTGTATGATGAACAGATGAAATTGCGCAAGGCATTGGAAGAAAAAATTGAAGCATACGGGAGGGAAAACAAATGACGGTTGAAATTCTTTTTGAAAAAGCCTATCTGTTCGGTGATGAATTCAACGCCGAATATCTGCGCCGTTGTTTGCCCGATGCCGAATTTGTCTGCACGGATCTGCGCGATAAGCCTTATTTCGCGGAACACACGCCCGATATCATCTATATGGGTGCCATGAGTGAGCGCAATCAGTTGCGCGCGATCGAAGCCTTGATGCCCTATCGTGACCGCCTTTGCGAACTTGTGGAGCAAGGTGTGCATATGCTGTTTACCGGCAACAGTGTGGATGTGCTCGGAACGCATATTCATGTTATTGAAGCGGACGGCAAGACCGAAAATACCCACAAGGCACTTGGATTGTTTCCGTGCCATGCGGAATTGACGATGAATAAGCGTTTCTTCTGCAGTTTGCTCGGCAATGCCTGCGGTTGCGATATCGTCGGCTTCAAAACGCAGTTCGGTCATACGTATGAACTGCCCGAAGAATACGGTTTTATCCGTGTGGAACGCGGAAAAGGAATTTATCCCGGTGCCTCCATGGAAGGCATTCATAAGAACAATCTGTATGCGACCTATCTCATAGGCCCCATTCTTGTTATGAATCCCACGTTCACAAAGTTTTTCCTCAAGAGTGCAGGGGCTGATGTGACACTGCCGTTTGAAGATGTGAGCATGAAGGCATACGAGATCCGTCTTGCTGAATTTAAGGACAGAAGCAGAACGGGGATCGGCTGAGCAAAACTTAAAAATAAACAGCGGATGCAACCACGTTGGATTGTATCCGCTGTATTATTTTGTGTTAATTTAACCGAGGTCTCTTGTGTCTGTCAGTTCGATCTGCATTTTGTCAATGCTGTCAAATTCAAGCACCGTGATCTCATTGCATCCCTTTTTCAGCAAACCTTCGGGGATGAACAGTGTCTTCTGCGGACCTGCATCGTTCCAATAACGGCCGATGTTGAATCCGTTGACCCATACGATTCCTTTGTGAAGTCCGTCACCTCTGAAATAAGTGTCTGCGGGCGTGTCAATATCAATGTAACCGCGCACAAGTGTCGGCTGTTTGTATGTCTCTTCTGTAGCATCATTCAGTTGGGCTTTGGAAATGTCATCGAGTTCCATGCAGACAATATCCCAACCGAACTGGAATTGCTGACCGACGGCGATGTCTTGTGAAATCCCCTTTTTGTCAAGCAACCACGGACCGTAATTGGTGCGCCCCATGGCTTCAACGAGAATTTCGAGGGTGTTTTCTTCTTGGTCGAAGTTGGCGAGAATGGCATTCGGATCGTCGTTTCTCCATACCGTGCCGATGAATTTGCCGTTGATCCAAACCTGTGCTCTGTCGTGCACATCGCGCATAAAGATGGGATGCTGACCGACTTTGGCAACCGTCGTTTTATAATAAATGACACCGAAATTCTGACCGAGCTCCTCCATGGATTTGACCGTGGGACTTTTATGCCGCACGCCCAGACTGTCAAGTTGCGACAGCAGGGGAGCCGCTTGTGTAAATGTAACCGTGCCGAAGTTTACGGGCGGTTGATCGGGTTCAAACGTAATGTCACTCTTAATGCCTCTGTCTTCGAGCACTTTTTTGCAGGCGAGGTATTTGTCCGTAATATAGCCTTCTTCACTTAAAAGACAATCGTAGTCATAACTGGTGACGGTCGGTTGATAATCCATATAGTGCGGGCAGTTTGCCCC
Source organism: Clostridia bacterium (assembly GCA_017396895.1). Classification (GTDB taxonomy): domain Bacteria; phylum Bacillota; class Clostridia; order Oscillospirales; family Acutalibacteraceae; genus RUG806. The sequence continues at coordinate 20,161 of JAFQKN010000045.1, read as the reverse complement.
AGCCGTGAAACCGAAATTCGTGCCGCCGTGGAACATATAGAAATTGACCGAAGCACCCATATCGAGCATTTCTTTGAAGCAATCTGCGGTATCGTCATCGGTGCGGGTGTGGTGTTCTTCAAACCAGTGGTCAAACCAACCGTTCCAGAATTCGGTGCACATCAGCGGTTTTGTCGGTTGATAGCGACGCAGGCATTCAAAACGCGATTTCGGATCGGAACCGAAGTTGACGGTTTTGAATACTTCGGGCAAGGTGCCGCCCGTCAGCATCAGATCACAGTCACCGTCGGAGGTAAACAAGGGAACGTCAATGCCGTTTTCTCTCATTTTGTCTGCAAGGAAATTAAGATATACCTTGTCGTTGCCGTAACTGCCGTATTCGTTTTCGATCTGCATTGCGATCACGGGACCGCCTTTTGTGCACTGCAAACGGGCAATGCGCGGGATCAGTTCGTCGTAGTAACGACCGACTTTTTCAAGGAATACGGGATCGGAACAGCGCAAAGCGCAACCGGTTTTCAACAGCCATGCAGGCAGACCGCCGAATTCCCACTCTGCACAGATATACGGGCTCGGACGAACGATGGCTTTCAATCCGAGATCGTGTGCAATTTCCAAAAACTTTTCAATGTCAAGAATTCCGGAAAAATCAAATTCATTTTCGTGCAGTTCGTGCAGGTTCCACGGTACGTATGTTTCCACCGTGTTCAGTCCGCAGGCGGCCAGTTTACGCAGTCGGTTTTCCCAATACTGCGGCAGAATGCGGAAATAATGAATGGCTCCCGAAAGAATCTGCATTGGTTCATTATCAAAGTAAAACGCGTCTTCGCGAATTTCAAATACCGACATATTTTGAGTCCTCCGTATTATTTTGCAAGATCTGCAATGCTGTTTGCGTTGCCCATGGATTTGAGCATCAGGTTGTCAAGATCAATGAATGCGGAACCGTAGTCGGTCCACGTGTCATATACTTCGATAAACTGACGGTTAAAATCAAAAGAAAGGGAATCGGACAGTGCGATGCTGCCTTCAATGTTGTAAAGACCGACTGCCGTGAAATAGTGATTTGTGAAAGAATGCTCATCCAAGGAGAACCAGTTTCCGATCACGACAGGCTCTGCGCGTTTGAGAGAACGTACGATGATGTCTTCCGCGGAGTTCGCAAGACCGGTCAGATAACTGATTTTGCCGTCGGTTTCGGCATAGATCCAATCGGCAAGTTGCGCCTGCAGATCACTGAACAACGCAATGCGTTTTGCACTGGTCAGCAACGGAATGTTGATGCTCAGATTTTGCAGGACATTGGCGGCGGCTTCGGGATAACCTTTCTGATACAGATACATGGCAATGCCCGCATCCAACGTGCCGATGATCTCATGTGCGCGAATGTTGTGCGGAATATAGTAATCGGTGTATTTTGTAACGATATCGTTGAGATCATTCAAGAAATCAAGGCCGCCCAACACGCGTTCGGTCAGATCATCCATAATCACCATCAGTTCTTTGTACATCGTGTGGTCATCGGGAAGATTGGTGTAACCGCAACCGTCACGGTAATAGGCCAACAGCATTTCCCAAGCGGCAATGCCGCAGATGCCGTCGTAATATTCTTCGGATTGGAAGAAATAACTCTGTCTGTGCGGTACGCAGAAGTTTTTGTCCACAGTCCAACTTTTTGTGACCACGCTGCCGTTGGCCGCGGCAAATTCACGGATCGTTTCTTCCACTGCTCGGTTTGCACTTTCTGCATCAAACTCAAAGCCGTACCAAATGTCACCGAGATAATAACGAAGGCGGTAAACGATCTGATCGAACAACCATTGAAAACGTTCAGCAAGGCTCATTGTTTTCATTTCTTCAATAGCGGCAAGCAAGTTTACATTATTCTTTTGATTCTCATTTGCTTCTTCAACTGTCTGCACATCGGGTGCGGATAGCAAAATTGTCTCAGCCGCAGGCGCATCTCCCAGGCCGATCTGCGAGAGATAGGGAACGGTTGCATCCAAAGAGATCACGATATAACCTTTCTGCGCACTTGCGTCTGTCGCACGGATCTCAAAAAGCAAGGCCGAAGATCTTCCGTCTGCTTCGGTGAGTTCCTGTGCGTGTGAAAGCTCAAAATCTGCTCCGAAACGGTAGGAATCTCCGTTTTCATCGGTAAATTCCCAAACGGCGGCAAACATAGTTGCAATGTTTCTTGCAGTGAGCACAGAGATCGGATCTGTCTGTGCGGCGGAAGATACAAGCGGAAACGCTGCAAACAAAATGCAAACGCTTAAAATAACGGCAATGGACTTTTTCATGAGTAGTTCCCTCCTTTTTTTACATGTTACCACAAATGTGAATGCTTGACAAGAAAATTTTGACGGGAAATTTATATTTACTCAAAAAATGAACAACTGTTTACAATTTAACCATTGCTTTTTTTTACAAATATGTTATAATTAAAAATAAATTGTTAATAAGGATGTTGTAAGTTTGAAAGAATCAGTAAAATATGCCGTTACGGCAGTCGTTTCCATTGTAGTGATCGTCGCATTGTCTTTGTTTGTCAGAAGCGGGAATGACCGTTTTGCACAGACACTTGAAACGCTGAATGATACCTTAACAACAGCAAATGTTCAATCCGGTCAGGTTCAGCAACAACCTACATCTCAATTGACTCCGCAGGTTGACATTCATCTTAACCCCGGCAACACGCAGCCTGTTGTCACCAATCCGCCCGTTGTTAATACGACGGTTCCTGTGGTTACCCCCACGGCTCCCGTTGTTAATAATCCCATGCCTTCAACGGACGCTCCTGTTGCAAGTCCTTCCTCCGATCCCGCGACGCAACAGGGAGGTGCTCCTGTTGCAGCCGGCAATAATGCCGAAACGCTTGCATATTTGAATAATGCTGTCAACACGATGCGCAAAACGCAAAACTTTACCGCCACAAAAGATCAGGATATCAATATTTCTTTGACGGATTGTTCTTTGCCTGCTTTTACATCTGTCATCAACGGCGTTATCAACGGTATGACAGGTACGGAGAGCTATACTTTTACGTTTGCGAACGGAACCGCAACCGATCCGGAAGAAAAGAAACCTGTTTCCGCAATGACGGCAATTCCGCCTACGGATAAAGAGTTCACGCTCATGGCAGACGGTATTGCTTCTTTGACAAGCACAAGCGACGGTGTGAATACGGTGTATACCATTGTGCTCAAACCCGAAAGCACAACGCTGGCATCCCCGGAACCGTATTATCACGGTAGCGTAATGGATTGCTTTGACCTTACTTCTCTTGATCTGCCGATCGAAGTCACCGCTGCCGATTTTAATTATGAAGGTGCCACGATCGACATTACGGTCGATGCGCAGGGCAGAGTGGTAAAATACCATGAAAATATGCCGCTTAACGGTGTCGGCGGCGGTAAGATGGGCTTTATGTCCGCCGAAGCCACCATTGAAGGTTATCTCGATGAGACGTGGACGATCACATATTGATGAAAGTTTATTATAATGTAATAAATATATGGTAAATTTTTACTAACGGAGGGAAATTTTTATGCTCAAGGATGTGCAAAATTATAACTGCTACGAGTATCTGAAGATCAATACCGAGATCTACGGTGACTTCAATATGATGCAGCACATGGACAAGGTTCTCAGAAGAAGCGAGTACCTGCGTGAAATTGACGGTTTGGCCGCCTATTTCACAGAGGAACTCGGTCTTAAAAAAGGTGATGTGTACTCGGTCTTTATGCCGAATACGCCCGAGGCGTTTGCCGCTTTTTATGCAATGAACAAGATCGGTGTTATTGCTAACTTCATCCATCCTCTGCAGCCTGCGGAAGTGCTCAGAGCAACGGTTGCGGAAGTCGGTTCCAAAGGTTTGATGGTGCTTGACCTTTTGACCGCCATCGGTGACGGCCTTGTTGATACCATCAACGACCTTGGTATTCCCGTGCTTGTCTGCAGTAAATCTTCTTATGCATCCCCCCTCAAGACCAAAGGCCTGCGTATTGCCGAAAAGGCACTCAAAGGCCTTAAACTGAAACTCAACAATGCTGTTTATTGGAGAGACATTATACATAAGTATCCCGTTAAGGAAGGCATCAAAAATAATGCGGACGATATCGCTGTTTATCTCAACGGCGGCGGTACCACCGGTAAGAGTAAAACCATTAAACTTACAAACCGTGCGATCAACGAACTGACCTGCCGTGTTTCCAAGATCGATGAGATCCACGTTCCCGGTGAAGAATGCGAAGTCGTTGTTCTTCCCATTTTCCATTGCTTCGGTCTTGTTATCGCCATGCACATGGCAATGTGCAATGCTGCCCGTATCATCCCGATGATGCAGTTTGATGCAGGCTTGTTCCTCAAACTCTGCCGTAAGTATAACGTAGTCGGCTTCGGCGGCATTCCCGTTATGTTTAAGAAGCTCATGGCACATAAGGACTTTGACGGCGAATGGATCAAGCACATCCGTCTCATGTTCTGCGGCGGTGACGATGCATCCGATGCATTCCTTGATGAATTTAACAGTTACTTTGAAAAATGGGGTTCCGTTGCCCGTTTGCGTCAAGGCTACGGTTTGACCGAGATCGGTTCCGTTTGTTGCACAAACACCAATACCGATTACCGTAAAGGTTCTATCGGCCGCGCTTTGGACGGTGTTCGCATTGAACTTATGGATGACGATCACAACATCGTGCCCAACGGCACAGTCGGTGAATTCTGTATTTCCGGCCCCACCATCATGCAGGGTTACCTTACTCCCGACGGACCGGAAGATGCCGGTCTTTATACGGATCCCGACGGTGTGAAATGGGTATGCAGCGGTGACCTCGGCTACCGTGACGATGACGGCTATTATTTCTTCTCCGGCCGTAAAAAGAGAGTGATCATCATCTCCGGTTATAACGTATATCCCGGCGATATCGAAAAGACACTCGAAGACCTGCCTTTCATCAAAGACAGTTGTGCCGTCAAGGGCTTTAAGGACGGAAAAATGATCATCCGTCTGTTCCTGACCTTCCGTGAAAAGGGTGACGAACAGGAATACAAGAAACAGATCATTGAACTGATTGACAAAAACTTCTCGAAGTTCTCCATGCCCAAGGAATTTGTCGTCATGGACACGCTTCCGGAAACTCCGCTTATGAAGATTGACTTCATGAAACTGCAGGAAGAAAGCAAAGATGCGAACGTTCTTGCAAATTATGAAGGCAAATATCATATTATTTAATTGATTTTTAAGAAAGAAGGTATACACAATGATTGGTATCGGCACTTGGAAAGGAAACGTACAGGCAAGATTGTTCAGCGGTGACGTTGAAGTTGTTGTTATTGACAACAACGGCGAATATGATTTCGATTTCAAATTGCCCGGAAAACTCTCTATGGTCAAGATCAATGTTCTTGAAGTCAATGAAGTCGGCACGGATACTCTTGAAGGTAAGGGAGCCATTCGCGGCATCATCCCCGGCAAAGAAATCATTGCCGAAGTATCCTGCACGTTCAGCGGTGACACGATGAATGCAACCGTTTCCATTCCGAAATACGGCATGGGCTTTAAGATCAAGGACGGCGTCAGAATCGCATAAACAGTCCACATTGAAAGGATGATAATTTTGAATAGCGTGCAAATCAGCGCTCTGTTTTGTAAAGGTTGCGCTTATTGTGTGAAGTTCTGTCCGAAACAGATTCTTGAAATGGGCACGGTAAGAAGCCGCAAAGGTCATTTCAATCCTGTTGTTACGGATCCCGAAAAATGCATTGCCTGCGGCATTTGTGCAACCATGTGCCCCGAGGCGGCAATTGAAGTTACAAAAGGCGAATAAATCGGACAGAAAGGAAGTATTACAATGGCAAAAGTGCTTATGAAGGGCTGCGAAGCCGTTGCTGAGGCTGCTGTCAGAGCCGGCTGTCGGTTTTTCGCAGGTTATCCCATTACACCCCAAAATGAAATTCCGGAGTATATGTCCTCCAGAATGCCCGAAGTCGGCGGCGTATTTGTGCAGGGCGAAAGCGAAGTTGCTTCCGTCAGCATGGTTTACGGTGCCGCCGCTGCAGGTGTTCGCTCTATGACAAGTTCCTCCGGCCCCGGTATCAGCCTGAAGAGTGAAGGCATTTCTTATCTCTCCAGCACCAAACTCCCCGCATTGATCGTTAACGTGTCGCGCGGCGGCCCCGGTCTCGGTTCCATTCAGCCCGCACAGTGTGACTATTATCAGATGACAAAAGCGCTCGGCCACGGCGGTTTCCGCCTGATGTGCTTTGCTCCTGCAACTTTGCAGGAAGCAGTTGATCTTACATACCGTTCCTTTGATTATGCAGAACGTGACCGCAATCCCGTTTTGCTTTTGATGGACGGTTGTCTGGGTGCTATTATGGAAATGGTCGAACTGCCCGAAATGGTTGAACCCGACAGAAAGAAAACAAAGGCATGGAACATGAGCCGTTTCCCGGATGAAAAGAGAGCAGGCAAGGGCCTTTCTCCCGTTTATCCCGAATTCGTGCTTGAAAAAGAAAATACCGCAAGAGGTCAACTTCTCAAATCTTGGGAAGAAAATGACGTTCAGGTGGAAGAACTCTTCCTTGACGATGCTGAATTTGTGATCGTCGCTTACGGTATTTCCGCAAGAGTCGCAAAAGAAGCCATGCTCAAACTGCGCGAAGAAGGTTTTAAGGTCGGCATGATCCGTCCCATCACACTTCTTCCGTTCCCCAAAAAGAGTCTGCGCAATCTTGATTATAACCGTGTAAAGGGTATCATCGACGTTGAACTTGCCATTCCCGCACAGATGCACGATGATATCGCACTGGAAGTTATGGAACGTGCCCCCATTTATGATTACGGCCGTTCCGGCGGTATGCTGTTCAATGATGAAGAAGCATACGAAGCCATCAAGAATATCATTACGGGAGGTGCACAATAATGGCTAAAGTTTATACGCGTCCGCAGTCCTTGTTGCCCGTTCCCAGCGGATTCTGTCCCGGTTGCCTGCACTCCATGGCGATCAAACTGGTCGGTGAAGTGGTCGATGAACTCGGTCAACTTGACAACACCATGCACATCATTCCCGTCGGTTGTTCCACGCTGAACCTGCTGTACTGGAAAGGCGACAATCTCGGTTCGGCTCACGGTCGTGCACCGGCTGTTGCAACAGGCTTCAAGCGTTGCTGTCCCGAAAGACTTGTATTTGCTTATCAGGGCGACGGAGACTTGGCATCTATCGGTCTTGCAGAAATCATTGCTGCTGCCAACAGAGGTGAGAATTTCACCGTTATTTTTGCCAACAACTCCACTTACGGTATGACAGGCGGTCAGATGGCACCTACCACACTCATCGGTCAGAAGGCCACCACCTGCAAAATGGGCCGTGATCCTGCCGACAGCGGATATCCCATGAAGATGTGTGAATTGCTGTCCACACTGGAAGCTCCCGCTTTTGTTGCCCGCTATGCACTGAATACCCCGAAGGGTGTCAACGAAGCAAGAAAGGGCATCAAAAAAGCATTTGAATATCAGATGGCGGGCAAGGGCTTTACCTTTGTTGAACTGCTCATCAATTGCCCCACAAACTGGGGTATGTCTCCCTTGCAGACGCTTGAATATATGGAAACCAACACAATTCCTTACTTCAAGCCCGGTGTTTACAAAGACAAGGAGGCTGAAGTCAAATGAAAAAATCAACAGTATTTTCCGGTTCCGGCGGACAGGGAATTATGAGTGCGGGCATCATGCTTGCACAGTCTGCGGCTGAGATCGGCAAGAGTGTTACGTATCTTCCCGAATACGGCCCCGAACAGCGCGGCGGCAGTGCAAAATGCACGGTCATCATCAATGATGATGAAATCATTTCTCCGCTGATCAAAAAATGCGACAATCTTGTTTGCTTGAATGAGCAGTCTTACAAAAAGTTCTGCGGACAGTTGAAAGAAGGCGGTTTGCTGATTCTCAATTCCAACCGCGTTACTTCCGAAGTGACTCGTGACGATATCAAAGTCATTTCTTTGCCTGTGGATGATATTGCCGTTGAGTTGGGTAATACTAAAGTTGCCAACATCATCATGCTCGGTGCACTTGCCGGAGCTACGGGTATCATCAGTCCCGAAGACCTTGCAGAAAGCATCAAGCGTAAGTTTGCATCCAAGAAACAGGCCATCATTGACCTGAACCTGAAAGCACTTGAAAAAGGATTAGAGGCTGCAAGAGCAGTTCTTTAATACATTGAAATTGTAAAGGAGATATAATCATGGGTAAATGGAGTTTTGAAAACACAATCGGTGAACTTCTTGACGATCCTCAGACTTTGGAACTTGTTAAAGAACTTGCTCCCGAAGCATTCGATCATCCGCTTCTTGAACTCGGCCGCAATTTTTCCGTAAATGCTGCTATGCCTTTCATTTTGGACTATGCAGGCGAAAACGGTGAAGAACGCGTCGAAAACTTCAGACAGCGTCTGGAAGCCATCGAATAAGACACATTGGTATCCCCCTGTTTTTACAGGGGGATTTTTTGAAAACTATGACAGAAGAACAGAAAATCGGTTATCGCGGTGAGCAAGTCGTTGCACAGGAATACAGAAGCCGGGGGTGTATAATATGTACGGCCAATTTTCGTGTGCTCACCGGTGAATTGGATCTTGTTGTATATGACGGAACGTATCTGCGTTTTGTTGAAGTAAAAACGCGTGCTGCAAACACGGCCTTTGCTCCGCAGGAAGCCGTGGATTCGCAAAAACAACATCGCATTGTCAGTGCCGCAAGAGCCTATTTCAAAGCAGCTAAAATTGAAGATAATACACCCGTTCGTTTCGATATAGCCGAAGTGTATATGCGTACTTTACGCGATTATGATATTCATATCATTGAGGATGCATTTTTTGATGACTCTTTTGTGAAAGAACCCGTAAAAAAGAGGTGGCGAAGAAGATGAAAGCCTGTTTTGCAGGAAACAAGACGAAATTGTTGGAAGTTTATCCTTATTACATACGAAAAAAATTGTCCGAAACATACGCATTGGAGCAGGATTTTGTGCTGACCGAAAGCAATCTGAAGACCTGCGCGGAAAAGGCAAAGGATATTGAATATATTTTTTCCACATGGAATATGCCCTGTTGGAGCAAAGAAGAAATTGAGACGTATCTTCCGAATTTGAAAGCGGTATTTTATGCCGCAGGTACGGTGCAGTATTTTGCAAAACCGTTTTTGGAAAGCGGTGTGCGTGTGTTCAGCGCATGGAAAGCAAACGGGTTGCCGGTTGCCGAATTTACCTTTGCGCAGATCATTCTTGCCAATAAACGCTATTATCAGTGTTTGCGCAAAAGGCCGCTTGCATGGGTATTTCCGAAATACGCAAGAAATCCGATCGGTAATTATAAGTTCAAAGTCGGCGTGTTGGGGGACGGCGCGATCGGCTCCGAAGTCATTGCGCGCTTAAAAACCTTGGAATGTGATATTTATCTGTTTTCGATCACAAAAACGCAGGAAGAGGCCGAAAAAGAGGGGATTCACCTTTGTTCCATGCAGGAGATCTTCAAAGAGTGTGACGTCATAACCAATCACCTTGCAAACAATGCGCAGACGCAGAAGATCATTACCAAGCAAATGCTGTGTTCTATGAAGCCGGATGCAACATTTATCAACACCGGTCGCGGTGCACAGGTCGATCAGGCAGGGCTTTGCCTTGCCATGTTGCAAAAACCGCAACGAACGGCTTTGCTGGATGTCACAACTCCCGAACCGCCCTTGCCGACCAGCCCCTTGTGGTATCTGCCGAACGTGTTTATGACACCGCACATTGCAGGAAGTCTCGGACAGGAAGTCTGGCGCATGGCAGATTATATGTACAATGAAAGCCTTGCATTGACAAATAATGAACCCTTGCAGTACGAGGTCACGGCAGAAATGCTGAAAACCATGGCATAATGTGTCGGATCGAATCAATAATAAAAGGATGTATCGCTGTTTCCGATCGGAAGCAAAGATACATCCTTTTTTGGTTCTTATATGTTCTCGTTTCGCAGTACATCGACCGTGTTCTTATTGTTTACTTTTCTGACGGAATAAATCATACTCAGTGCAACAATTGCAAACACACTCAAAGACGCAACGACAAAATGATTCCAGGGGACATAGAAAGGCATCTCGTAACCGCTGTCGGATACCGTGTACCATATAAGATAAGTCGCAACGAGGGAAACAGGGAGAGAGAACAAAAGACTTTTCATGCCGTATAGCAAAGATTCAAAGGTCATCATTTTTCGTAATCCCTTGTTGGTAATTCCTACAGAACGAAGTGTCGCAAATTCACGTCTTCTCAGAGAGATATTGGTTGTAACCGTATTGAACACATTTGCGGCTGAGATCATGGAGATCAACACGATAAAACCGTAGGACAACACTTTTGCAATGGTTACAAGTGCGCGTATGGTTTCGATTTCTGCGGTATAGTCAATCACACTCACGCTGTTTGCAGGAGCATCCAAGTCTGCGATCAGCCGCGTTACGTCGCTTGCCGTTTTCTTGTGGTCATCTGCGATTATATAAGTGTAACTTTGATAGTGTTCATCGTTCAGCAGTTCATCTTTTACGGATTCGGGATAGATCAGGTTAATACCGTCCGCAATGTAATACGGTCTGTTTTTCAGAACACCGCCGATCGAAATATTTGTGTGCGTGACGGCTTCATCTTCCGTCAGATACCGTTTGGCGGCATTGTCGGGGGTGTTGCCGTTATCGCTGATCGCTTCATAAATGTAATAAGTAATGCCGTCTTTTTCGGTTGTTTCATCCGAATACATATAATCTGTTCCGTCGCTTTCAAACCAAGAGAGAATATCGGTGATATGCAGTTCTTTGGCTGTCGTCTGCGGATTCAAAAACGGCACAATATACACCTTTTCTTTTTGTTCGTGTCGAAAACTGTACGTATCCGTATCATAAAGCAGTGCTTGCGGATGTTCTTTATCAAAGAACTGTTTTTCATTGAGCCCCTGCGTTTTCAGTAATCTCCTGAAAGCCGCATCATCAATGAATGTATAAGAAAAAGTTGCGGCAAATTGTTGCTGTGCTTCCTCGGCGGCTGTTTCTTTTATGAGCATTTGCCTATATTCATCCGATACGTATTTTTCTTCGATGCTGTAACTTTTGTGTGATTTTTGTGTCACCGTATATTCGTCGATGCCTTCTAAAGTTTGCAGACCGTCTTTCAGTTTGTCAACAAAGAGATCATGTTGTGCTTTGGCCTGTTGAGAAGATTCATCTTCATAATAATTGTAAATATTGACAGCAACGTCATAGTTCAGATCGTTGCTTTCCGCATTTACGACATCCGTGAAATACGTTGCAAGGGAAGAAGCGGAAATGAAAAGAACGACCGACACAAAGAGAGAGAACACGGTTGCTCGGTATTTGCTCTTGTTGCGTTTGAAGTTTTTGGAAGACAGCGTGGCTTCAAAACCGAATATCTTTTGTGTCAACGGTGATATGCGGACACTTTTGCGGCTGATTTTGATTTCATTCGACTGCCTTACCGATTCAATGGGATTGATTTTGATTGCCTTTTTTGCCGGTATATAAGCCGAGATCAGCACTGTAACAAAACCGATCAAGGCGGCAAAAATGACGGCGGACGGAGAAAAAACAAAATGCATTTTAAGGTCCGTCATGTTTGAGAGAAAAGCAACGATTGTGTCATTCAAAAAGTAAAAGGTCAGCGCAATGCCCGTGCATCCTGCAACCAGACCGATCGGTATGCCGACCGTGCAAAGCAATGCCGCTTCATAAAGTACGGATCTTTGAATTTGTTTTTTCGTAGCCCCGATGCTTTTTAGTATGCCGAATTGCCTTGTGCGTTCGTTGACTGAAATAGAAAATGAATTATAAATCAGCGCAACCGATCCGAAAACGATCAGCCCGATCAAAAATGTGAATAATCCCAATACCAATAACGGAAAAGCAGAGTCGAAACTGTTGAAACTGTACATCAAAAGGTCATGATTGACAGAACTGAACACTTTCACCGAAGAAAGAATATCCTGTCGGAACGTGTCGTACCCGATCGGTTTTGAGAGTACAGTGAATATGTTTTCAACGTGATCGCCGTTTGGTTCATAGAGGGTAAACGCTGTATACCCGGGTGCATAATGCGGTTCCAATGATGTGAAACTCGGTCGTGCACAGAAACCGACAACGGTATAAGCTTTGTATGTTGTTTCGGTCAAAACTTCCGTTTCGTTATCCTCATTGCCGTACGGATCAAATTGTGTCAGATACGGCAAGTTCGTTTCGCCGTTATTTTCCGATCCTGTTCGTTGCCTATATCCGACAGTGAGGTTGATTTTCTGACCGAGTTGCAATTTGACACCGCCGTTGGTTAAAAGGTGGTCTGGTATGACGATCTCACTGCTGTTTGCAGGCAGTCTGCCTGCGGTCAGATGGATGGGCATTACATCCGTAAAATCGGCAGGAATGCCCGCAATGCATAAATAAGGTTTGTTTTCGTTGACGGAACCGATCTTCGCGTAGCCGATATTCTGCATATAGGTGTACGATTCTACACGTTCATCTCCAGTAATGACCGGAGTATCTGTTTTCGGTACACCGTAAAATCCGACGTGATATTTGCCGTCATGCATTTCGGCGTGCTTTATCAGAAAACTCTGTGTTGTTATAAACGCTTCCATTGTTGCGGTAAACATGGCAACGGAAAGAATGATACCGATGATCGTTACGAGGGTTCTCGTTTTGTTTTCTTTCAGTGACCGAAGTGTGATTTTCTTGAAAATGTTCATTTCGGTCACCTCATGCTCTCAACAGTCTGTCATCAGCGATTTTGCCGTCATTGATCGTGATGATCCTGTCCGCCTGCAAGGCGATGGATTCATCGTGGGTGATGATAATGAGTGTCTGACCGTATTTTTTGTTTGAGAGTTTCAGCAATTCTACAATTTCTCGACTGTTTTTGGAATCCAGATTCCCGGTCGGCTCATCTGCGAGAATGACTGCCGGATCGTTGATGAGTGCTCTGCCAATGGAAACTCTCTGTTGCTGACCGCCCGAAAGCTCGTTGGGCAGGTGTTTTTCTCTGCCGTTCAACGCAAGAAGACAAAGCAATTCCTTTAAATAATCCGTATCCACTTTTTTACCGTCCATCAGCACGGGTAACGTGATGTTTTCCGTTACATTGAGAACGGGAATGAGATTGTAAAACTGATAAATAAGTCCCACCTGCCTGCGGCGGAATACGGCAAGCTGGTCTTCATTCTGCGCGTACACATCCTGTCCGTCGAGGTAAACTTTACCGCTTGTAGGAATGTCCACACCGCCCAATATGTGCAAAAGTGTGCTCTTGCCCGAGCCGGACGGTCCGATGATGGCAACGAATTGCCCTTTCTCAACGGTGAAACTTACATTGTCAAGTGCTCTCACCTGATTTTCGCCCTCACCGTAAATTTTAGAAAGTTTTTCGATTTTCAAAATATCCATTTGTATACCTCCTTTTTACGGTTTCATTATATTTTTGTAAAATGACAGATCGGTGACTTTTCTCTTACAAAAACGTCACACGATCTGCTTGTAAAATCGAATCGTGAAAACTGCACCGCCTGTTGGTGCGTTTGCAGCGGTTAAGGTTGCATTTTGAGCTGTAAATATCATTTTTGAAAGGTGAAGACCGAGACCGAAACTTTCGTTTGAAGCATTTTTACCTTTGTAAAATCGTTCAAAAATGTGCGGAAGGTCATCTTCATCGAAGCCTGCCCCAGTATCTGTGATCCGAATCTGTGTGTATATGGGAGTGTCTGTTGCCGTTGCTGTAATTGTTGCGTTTTCGGAATTGCATTCGATACAGTTTTTGAAAATGTTCCCGAATGCCTCCACGCACCATGTGCGGTCGCAACAAAGAGATATGTCCTTTGCATCTATGATCAGTTTTTGGTTTCGTATATCCATTGCGATCAGAAGCGGCTCGGCGGCAGAATGCAAAATTTGTGCAAGACCGTTCTGTTGCATTTCAAACTGCACAGTTCCCGTATCAATTTTTGAAATTTTGAGGAGCATGGAAACAAGCGTTTCGGTTTTGACGATCAGTGTTGACAGTTCGCCCAATAATGCACTTCTTCGCGCATCGGTCAAGTCCGACGATTGCAACAGGGATAAAAGCAGACGGATGCTTGTCAGCGGTGTTCGCAACTGGTGGGAGATATCTGCTATGGAGTCCGAAAGAAAGGTTTTTTCTTTTTCGAGTTTGTCTTTTTGATCGCGCAGACGAACGAGCATTTTCTGCACATCGCATTCCAGAATCGCAAGTTCGCCTTCACCGTACGATTGAATGCTGAGCGTATCGTTTCCGTGCAGGATCCGATCGATGTTTTCTGCAAGGCTGTTGATCCTATTGTACCGTTGTTTTGTGAAAATAAGAAAAGAAACCATTAAAAACAGAGCAACACCGAGCGTAATGACACCTGTTGCCGTTGAATAAAAAAATGCAATACCGCACAGAACCAAGGATATAACTACGGTTGCCGTTAAAAACTTTTTGATTTCGGGATTGCTTAAAAACTTCATTTTTGTTCACCTAATTTGTATCCGATTCCGCGCACCGTAAGGATGATCGCAGGATTTTGTACATCGTCTTCAATTTTTTCACGCAGTCTTTTGATATAAACCGTCAGTGTGTTGTCGTTGACGAAATCACCTGCAATGTCCCAGATTTCGGAAAGCAGTTTATTTCTTGTCAACGTCACACCGGGATTGTTGAGAAAAACAAGAAAAAGCCTGTATTCCAAAGCGGAAAGAAACACATCTTTTCCGTTTTTGGTGACGATGCCTTTGTCCATGTCCACGCTTACATTGCCGATTGAGATCATACTGCGAATTTTTCCCGTTCTGCGCAGAACAGACTTGATACGGGAAATGAGCTCTCTCGGTCGGTAGGGTTTTTCGATATAATCATCCGCACCGATGTCAAGTCCTGTCACAACGCTGAACTCATCCGCAGAAGCGGTAAGGAATATAACGGGGCAGGCGGTAATGCTTTTGATTTTTTTGCAAAGAGAAAAACCGTTCCCGTCCGGAAGCAGTACATCCAGTAATACAAGGTCAAAGCTTTGTGTCGCAATGATATTTTCCGTTTGATTGCAATTCAGAGCGCAGGCGGTTTCAAATCCTTCCTGCCGTAAAAGTTCACTCAGGTTTTTAACGATCGATGTATCGTCTTCCACGAGCAGAATTCTGTACATAGCAAACCTCTTTTCATCGGTATTATAATAATTATATAAAACGTGAAATTTAAATTCAACTTTTGTGACATATCCGTAAGAAAAGAAAAATCTCCGCTGAAAAAGCAAAACGCTTGCAGTTTCAACGGAGAATAAAATTGTTTTTACACGTTCCGAGCATTTACGTGCGCACAGCGCGGCAATTGAATCGGCATTTACATTGCATCACGGATCATTTTCAGCTTGTCCATGATCGAGATGTGTTGCGGGCATTTGGCTTCGCATTCGCCGCATTTTTTGCAAAGGGCGGCATTGTCTTCAATCTCGGGGTAAATCTCAAGAAGTACACGTCTGCTTTCTTTTGCAATACAGGCATTCCATGCTTTGAAGATGTCGGGAATCGCAACGCCGTGCGGACAGGGAACACAGTATTTGCAATCGCGGCAGGGAACAAGATTGAGTCTGTCATGTGCTTTCTTAGCTTTTGCAAGAACGTCAAGTTCCGTCTCGGAAAGTCGGTCAGCTTTGCACAGATCCGCATATTGCAGATTGTCACGCACCTGCTGCTCGTCGGACATACCGCTGAGGAGCAGTGAAACTTCGGGGAAATTCCATATAAAGTTGAGGGCTGTCTGTACGGGATTTCTGCCGTCAAGCACATCCAGAATTGCCTGATCGGGTTTTGCAAGCGCACCCCCCTGTAAGGGTTCCATCACGACTACACCGAGGTCGCGTTCCGCGGCATACTGTAAACCTTCCAATCCTGCCTGGTAGTCAACATCGATGTAATTAAACTGAATCTGACAGAATTCCCATGCATCAAAACCGTCAATGACCGTCTTGAAAACGGCCAGACTGTCGTGGAACGAAAAACCGATGTGGCGGATCCTGCCGTCGGCTTTTGCCTGTTTGAGTTTGTCGAGAATGCCGAACGGCAACACCTTTTGTTCCCAGTTGTCTTTGTTGACCGCGTGCAAAAGATAAAAGTCAATATGATCGGTCTGCAGGCGTTCAAGCTGTGTGTTGAGTAATGTGTCAAAATCCTCTGTTTTTTCTACATTCCAAAGCGGCAGTTTGGTGGCTACAAACACCTTTTCTCTGTAGCCGTCAGCCAATGCTTTGCCGACAAGACTTTCGCTCATGCCTTTGTGATAAAAGAACGCAGTGTCAATGTAGTTCACACCGTTGTCAATGGCTTCGCGGATCATGGCAATGGCTCTTTTTTCGTCGATGCTCGCATTGTCTTCTTTGTCAGTCACGGGAAAGCGCATACAGCCGAAGCCGAGCACGGAAACACGTTCTTCTGTCTTGCCGAATCTTCTGTATTGCATTATAAAAGTACCTCTGTTTTATATTTTTTTTCTATTATAGCATCATTTCTTTGGTTTGTCTATAGCCGATTGCGCATCTTACCTTGACGAAAAGGAAAAAAAAGAGTATAATGGTACAAACAAATGAACAGGGGAAGATAGTATGCACAAAACTGTTTCACAAAAGATCTACAAAGCATTGTTTGTCATTATGTGTGTTGTTTCCGTTTTGCTGTTGCTCGTTTTTCAGTTGTACCGCGAAACGAGCGAGCCGCTGGTCGTATATCCGTCCGACAATCCCTATATGGTGCAGGACGGTAAAACGCTTGTGTCTGCTCATCGCTCGGGAGCCGGTATTTTTCCGGAAAACACGCTCATGGCATTTGAAGGCTGTATGAACAGCGAAACTTTTGAAACGGACATTTATGAATTCGATCTGCACATTACCAAAGACGGTATTCTGATCCTCAGCCACGATTCCACCTTGGACCGCATGACCAACATCGAATCCGCATTCGGCAGTGACTACAAAAATGTGAAGATCTCGCAACTGACCTATGAGCAGATCCGTCAGCTCAATTTCGGTGAAGGATTTACAAACAGCGAGGGTAAAAAACTGTATGCAGGTCTGCAGGGTGAGTTTATTCCCGAAAATTTGCGTGCGCTCACTCTTGAAAACGCACTGGATTATCTGCAATCCCACGGAGATTTCCGTTATATTATTGAGATCAAGGATTCCAAAGACCTTGGTTACAAGGCGACGGACGAACTCTATCGCATCCTGACCGAGCGTGATATGCTCGAAAAAGTGGTGGTCGGCACATTCAACGGGGAAGTGACGAAGTACATAGACGAGAAATACCCCGATATGTTGCGTTCGGCATCCATTTTTGAAGCGATCACATTCTTCCTGCGTGCTACGTTCTCCATTCCTGCGGATGAAAACACGTTTTCTTATGAAGCACTGCAGGTGCCGCCGCTTGCCGCGGTGCTCAATCTGTCAAGCACCCGTGTTATCAATTATGCGCATGAACACGGCCTTGCTTTGCAGTATTGGACGGTCAACGATGCGCGTACCGTTGCCGACCTTGCCGAAAAAGGTGCGGATGCGATCATGTCCGACTATCCCGACATGGCGTACGCCATCATCCACGGGGCAGAATGATTGTGAAAAAACGGCTGATGCTTTTTGTGTCAGCCGTTTTTCTGAAAATCAATGAAAATGAAAGATTATGTCTTGACAAACAAAGCATTCTTTGCTATAATACTTGTCGTTGACAAATCAATACGGGGGCGTAGCTCAGTTGGTTAGAGCGCCTGCTTCACACGCAGGAGGTCTGCAGTTCGAGCCTGCACGTCCCCACCAAAAAAAACGACAAGCCGTGGCTTGTCGTTTTTTTATGCGGTGCGAAAGCAATTTAACTGAACCTACCTTTTGGTATGTTAAGAGAAAACTTTAGATAACTTCTTGCAAATATAATTTATCGGTGTTATCATGTATTTATATTGTTCTACGGTTGCAAATCCCAATTCATTGTTTCAGGAGGGCAAGACAATGTATCAAAAACTCAAAAAGGCAATCTCTGTTTTGCTTATTGTTTTGATGCTTCTATCGTTTGCATCTGCTTTTTTCGCTTCTGCGTCAGAACACGGAGCAAATAATACGGCATTGAACGGAGCCGATAAAAATGACAGAGCCTTGCGCAATGATTCCGAAATTATTGCAAGCGGTCATTATTATCTTGTATATTCGATTGATAGTCTGAGTGGTTATTATTCAGTTTCAAAAACGGAGACGTCGCAGTACGTGGAAACAGGTGTCACTGCTTATGATGATATTTCTGAAAAATACTATGGTGGACGTCTTGGGTGGTTGTTGATCGGTGAAGACCTGTATTGGGTGGCGCCGGATGCTGAACCTATGTGCTTTTTGCATGATGACGGAGAAGTTTCCATATCCGCCGATTACCGTGAACTTTTTACCTCGCTTGCCGGCTTCACTCAAGTAAACTCAGCTACACCTGTAAGCATTTGCAATGTGAATATCAATGGCATCACATACCTTCGATATGAATATAAGAATGCCGACGGTACATCCGTGGCGCACGATATGCAGGGAACAACACTGCGATACATCCGCTTATATGATGAAAACGGATATGCAACTTCGGTATTGAATGTGAAGTTCGTTTCTTCTTCTGTTCCCGAATATCAGCGTAAACGTCCGGAGCCGTTCTCCCTTTGCAGTGAAGCAAATTTTATGTTACGGTATGCAGGACAGAATGCTTTGCATTCCGATAACACGACGCATTGTCTGGATTCTGTTTCGACCGTTCCTGCCGATTGCGAGCAGAAAGGCTATACAGCCTTTTACTGTGATTGTGGCTATTTTTACGCCAGCGATTACGTGGATGCTCTCGATCATGATTGGGATGAATGGACGGTTTTGAATCCTGCCACCTGTGTTGAAGACGGGCTTGAAAGAAGAATCTGCAAAAACGATGCAAGCCATGTGGAAGAAAATACTTTGCCTGCAACGGGGCATAATGAAGTGTACGTGCCGGGTGTGGCTCCTACCTGCACCGAAAGCGGTTATGGAGAGGTTGTAGAATGCTCGGAATGCGGTGAATTTCTTGTTGTGCCTGTATGGTTTGATCCGATCGGTCACGATTGGGGTGAATGGACCGTGGAAAGCAGTGCTACTTGCAGTTCTGACGGCCGCGTGGTAAGAATCTGCAAGAATGATAATAAGCATGAGGAAACAATTATACTTCCGGCTCTCGAGCATAAGGCCGGTGCTGCGGCAACCTGTACGCAGGATCAGATCTGCACAATTTGCGGTGGCGTTGTGCGTGAAAAACTCGGCCATGATTTTAGTTCCGAATTTACCGTTGATACAGAGGCCTCTTACACGCAAGCCGGTTCAAAATCAAAACATTGCCTGCGTGAAGGTTGCGCCGAAAGAAGCGAAATTACGGAGATTTCTAAACTTGTAGCAACATTCACGGACAGTGACATGGCAGTTCTCGCAAATAATGTTGTTATGATGATTCCCGGTATGAATATCAAACAACTTTTGTCACTGGCAAGTGATGGGGCATCGCTGAAAAAGGAAAACGGTGAAGCAGTTGAATCTGCACAATTTCCTGTGACGGGAATGACACTTATTCTCCCCGACGGCAAGGAATATCCGATTGCAATTTTGGGAGACGCGGACGGTGACGGTGTCGTTTCTGTCGCGGATGCACGTCTGGCACTTCGTGCGTCGGTCGGGCTTGAGAGTTATGCAGAAGATTCCGTACAGTATACCGCTGCCAATGTCGGTCTTGATGATCCGCTTTCGGTTGCCGATGCAAGACTCATCCTACGTGCTTCGGTCGGTTTGGATGATCCGAGGAATTGGATGCAGTAACCTGTCTGCACATATAACAAAACACCCGTTCCGATTCATTTCGGAACGGGCTTTTTCTGTATTGTGAATCAACCGAGATCTTCGGCTTCGGTCGTGACTTCTTCCGTCGGATCTTCTTCGGGGGTGATGACAGGCGGTTCTTCCGTGGTGGCTTCTTCGGTCGTCGGTTCTTCGGTCGGCAGTTCTGTGGTCAGTTCGGCTTCGTTGAATTCTCCGTCCGG